>JBBDVZ010000356.1:0-14096 GCA_040903115.1 Planctomycetaceae bacterium | reverse complement strand
AACAGAAACGGGAACAGAAACGGGAACAGAAACGGAACAGAAACGGGGTCGGGTCTCATTTTTTTCTCAGGGAACAGAAACGGGGTCGGGTCTCATTTTTTTCTCAGCGACGATCATCGTAACGCCGGGCTGATTCATGCGAACTCAAACGGCTCAGCGGGAGCTTCGTCCTCCCGGCGGGAAAAACGTTGTGTATTTGGCGGCGTCGACGTGCGAATAGCCAAAAGCCGTCAGCCGGAATTGGTCGAGGGTCTAGCGCCGGAGTGGGAATCTTGAGGACGAATTCACCCCTCCCTTATTCCCTCCCCACGGGTGGGAGGGAGCCGAACCAAAATGATTAGAACGATTAGGAGAATAAACTACCGGGCTCGGCCTCGTTTCCTCGGCAGAGCCACCGGCTCTTGGTTTGACTCCCTCCCCTCGGTGGGGAGGGCCGGGGAGGGGGGACTCTTGGGGGGTTCAGATGCCTTTAGCGCACGGGCAATCGTGTCGATGACTCCGTGGATATTGTCATCCAATTCCTGGTTGCGAAAGCGTATGACGTGGAAACCCTGGTAGACGAGCCAGTTCGTTCGCCGGCCGTCGTATTCGAGCGCTTCCGGCGTCAAGTGCTGTGGGCCGTCGTGTTCGATGATGAGTTTTGCAGGAAAGCAGACGAAGTCGACGATGTACGGCCCCGACCATCCGCGACGGATGGTGCCCGGGCCTGGCGGCGGAATTTGACGCCGAGCTCGCCCGCTTTCAGAAAGTACCACAAGCGTTGCTCGGCCGGGGTCGGACTGTTACGCAGGTCTCGGGCGAAGCCGCGTTGGTTCGCGTCGCGATACATGGGGGTGAAGATACCCCCTCCCTAACCCTCCCCACAAGGGGGAGGGAACCAATCCAGTTTTGTTATCGAGCTGCGCGTCGGCGGCCTTTAGCACTCGCGCTTCATACGCTCCTGGCGGGCAGCTTCGGCCTTGCTGGGTGAATCGTGCGCGGCGCCGCCGATATTGATCTCACCCGCGCGCTCGTAGTGGGCGATCATGACGCCCGTGCTCAGGACGCGCGATCTTGTCAGCTTGTAAGCGTGCGGCGCGGAACCGTCGGCAAGATTAGTCGAGAGTCGAGGGTGTAGGAAGACTACCGCCCGCAGTCTCCCCGCCGCGGCGGGCTCGCACCGACATTGGGTCGCCTGTGCTCAGTTGCTAAAGCAGGAATCGATTACGATTAAGAGTAAGAGCAAGAGTAAGATCGCCACCCGATCCTAGCCCCCAGCCCCCGAGTTCCCGGCCCCCCTCCTTCTACCATATCCACTGTCCGATTCCAACAAAATTCCGGCCAAGACTCACTTCGCACGATCGGCAACGAAATCTCAATTTTCCACTTAGCCAACAGCCGCCAGGAGCTCTGCATATACTGTACGCATGTTCACAAACCAGGCACCGCCAGCCCAATCAATTGGCAAAGCCGTCCGAAATCCGCAATCCGAAATCCGAAACCCTGTCCTGAGCCTGTCGAAGGGCCCTGACCTCCGCCTTCCGCCTTCCCTCCCTAGTTGCTTGCCCGTCCGGGGGGCTGATAATATTGACCACTGGCGGCGACTTCTCTAGAAGCGGTTTCAAAACCGGGGGCTAGCGCCCGTCGGCTAATGAAATGAGCCGGCACGCGCTAGCGTCCGGTTTCTTCGGGCGGTTTTGAAACTGCTTCTAATCACACCGTTACTGCGGAGGTGTTGCGATGGGCGAAGCATTCAATCGGCGCGCGTTTTTGAAGTCGGCGGCCGCTGCGAGTGTAGGCGTTGTGGGGGGACTTGGCGCTAAGCCGCAAGCAGTCTTTGCGCAGGCGTCTACGGCCGCCGGCGGGAAAGAGCTGTTGTTCAAGATTTCGCTGGCCGAGTGGTCGCTGAATCGCACGCTGCGGGCCGGGCGGCTTGATAATCTCGATTTTCCCGCGTTTGCCAAAAAGGAGTTCGGCATTGAAGCGGTTGAGTATGTGAATCAGTTTTTTATGGAGAAGGGGAAAGATGCCGCGTACCGCGCGGAGCTGAAAAAACGCTGCGACGACCTGGGCGTGAAGAGCGTGCTCATCATGTGCGACGACCGCGTGAATCTGGGCGATCCCACCGAGGCGGGCCGCGCGCGGGCGGCCGAGACACATTACCAATGGGTGGAGATGGCCAAATTTTTGGGCTGCCATTCGATCCGCGTGAATGCCCGCTCGCGGGGGACGGATGATGAGCAATCGGAACGCGTGGCGGACGGCCTGCGGCGGCTTTGCGAGTTCGCTAAGCCGCAAGCGATCAATGTCATCGTTGAGAATCATGGCGGACTGTCGTCGAATGGGGCCTGGCTAGTGGCGACGATCAAGAAGGTCGCCATGGACAATTGCGGCACGCTGCCCGACTTCGGCAATTTCACGATCGGCCGCGGCCAGGAGTACGACCGCTACCAGGGCGTTCGTGAAATGATGCCGCTGGCCAAGGGCGTGAGCGCCAAAAGTCATGTGTTCGATGAAAAGGGGGACGAGTCTCAAATCGATTATCGCAAGATGATGAAGATCGTCCTGGATGCGGGTTACCACGGGTACGTGGGCGTCGAATGGGAGGGGAATCAGCCCGATGAAATGGAAGGCGTGCGGTTGACGAAGCGGCTGCTGGAACGGGTGCGGGACGAGTTTGAGAAGCGGTAGCGAAACCGCAGGCGAGGGTTACGAACGACGGCGGAGTCGCTCACTCGTTTACCTGGTTTACCTGTTTACGCATTCCGTTGGCGGATGGAGCGGACACTTTTCCAAATGGGACGGAACGGCCTGCCCACGAATTAGGCACTCACCCGTCGCCCGCTTCTTGGGCACTCTTTGCCCCGATATAGGCACGCTAGTTGTGCTAGCGTAAGTGCAAGCATTGCAAGGAGATGCATGATTGCACTTGTCGCGCTTGGAAAATGCTCCTACAAGCGGGGCCGAAGTTTGGGCCCTGTGCCCTCCCGTGTTTCGCACGACCTGGAAGGAGACAATGCCGTGCTTACCCAATCGACGGAAAAGTATCAACAAATCCTCCAATCGGCCCGCCAGCTCTACGATTCCGAGCCGGATTGGGTCACTTTTTTCCGGGAAGTCCTGGGCGTCGACGGCGTGGTCCGCCGCACGTTCACCCGGCTCGAGGACCTGACGGCCTTTGAAAAGAGCCAGGAGTTCGACCAGATTCAGAAGTGGCTGGTGAAGCTCCGCGAGCAAAAGAACGCCACCGACACCGAAAGCGAGCCGACCCGGGTGATTACGGTCCGGCTGCCCAAGAGCATGCACGAGTACTTGCGGACCGAGGCGCACGACCTGCGGACCAGCATGAACAAGCTGTGCATCTCGAAGCTGCTGCAGGTGATCGAGCAGGACCTGATCCCGACCGAGCGGACCGGCGCCAGCACGGCCCCGCGCAAGCCAGCACCGCAACCGCAACCGCAGCTCCAGCCGCAGCCAGCGATCGGCGCGGGAATTGGCGGCAGCACGATGCCGTTCAAGTCGGCCGTCGGCTTCTAAGCGACCGATAGCAACACGATCCGAGAATTCTCATCGCCCCGGCTCGCGCCGGGGCGTTTTTTTTGGCCGATTGTGGAAGGGGGTCAATCCGTTTTCTGCTCCCGACATCACTCACCCCTAACCCCTCTACCAGAGGGCGAGGGGAACTCGCGGGGGCAGTGCGAAAAGTTTGGGCGGGGTTTGCTGAAATAGTATACATTAGTATACATATCCGAATACGCGCCATGTCGCGATAGGTGGCCGGAAAACTTGAATCGACCCGTCGTTTTTCAAGAAACAAATTCCAGTTTTCAATTCGTTTTGGGCAAGTGTCGATTTGAAATTATTTTGTTGGAATCGGCCACTGGAGATGGTAGGCTGGCCGTTAGCTGTTAGCTCTCAGCTGTTAGCCAGTCGGGCTACTGCTCTTCTTCCCCTCTATTGAACTACTGCTCTGCTGCTCTGGAATTTACCCGCCGCGGCGGGCACTACGGCTCTTTGTTGTCAGCCAGACGGCTTCTCTTCGGCTCCCCTGCTCTGTTTCTCGTCGCTGTTCGCCAAACGGCTTAAGCTCTTCTGCTCTACCGCTCTTTGTTGTCTGCCAGACGGCTTCTCTTCGGCTCCCCTGCTCTGGTGCTCGTCGCTGTCAGCCAGACGGCTACCGCTCTACCGCTCTCTTCCCCCCGTCGCTGGCGGCCGCGCTGTTGGGCGCGATGATGATGGCGGCAAGGTAAGTGGGCCGTGGTAGAATAGCGGCCATGCTCGGTTATGCTGCGTGCAATGCCGCTTCTGTTGTTCAGGCGGGCGACTGAGCTTGTGAGTTGCGGGCGCGGACCATGATCCACGATGACGTGAAGATTCCCGCCGGCTTCAGCATCCTGGCCGAATCGCCGGATGAATTGCGGATCGCGTATCGGCCGGCCGGCATGGGCTGCCTGCTGTGGTTCCTCGTGATATGTCTCGCCTGGGTTGGAGATGGAATGACGTACTCCGCCATCAGTGACCCCGCTGGCTTTCGCGAACTGATGTTTGCACACTGGTTGTCGGTGCTCGCGTTCGCGGGCTGCCTCAGCGCGATGGTTTATTTTACCTGGTTCGTGATGTTTCACTTGTTTGGCGAGACGGTCATTTCGGTGACGTCGGACCAGGTTTCCGTGAGTCGTCGCCTGTTCGGCCTGGGGCGGACGAAGTCCATTCCGCGATCGGACGTATCCCACGTGGAGCAAATCAAGGACGGCGGTGAGGGGGAGGACAGTTTTCCTTCCTGGGGGCTGCGACTCGTGGGACGACGTAAGTGCTGGTTGATTTCGCGGCAGTCGATTGAAAAGAGCGATTGGCTTGGCGGCCGTTTGGCCGCAATCTTGCGCGTCGAGTTCAGGCCGAGCGAAAAGCGCCCGGAGGCGTGATCTGCGAAGTGGCCGCTTGCGGTTTGGTGCTCCGCAACTGCGGGTATCGGCTCGTCGGGAAGGCGAAGGGATGAACCACGGAGACACTGAGGACACGGAGACGGGGCGAGGAAGCAAGGCCCAGGGCGGTAGTCTTCGTTACTGAGCGCAGGGCGGTAGCTTCCTTCCCGCTGAGAGCTGACGGCGCCAACTTCCGACTTCCCCCTTCCGCCCTTCACCATTGCTTCGCGGCTGGCGAATGGGAAGGCGGTGGGGGCGCGTAGTGGCTGTTTGAACGAATGCTTTCCTCGCGCGACCGCTTACGAAAGTTCGTCTGCCGATTCGTCGCGTTCGGAATCAGCTTGCGTGGCGCTTTGCGATTCGGCGTCTTCGTCGTCGTCAAATCCGGGGAGAAGATGGCGGCTCTCTTTGCCGAGCGACTTTCGCCATTCAGCGGGCACATCGAGCGCGCCGGCGGCACGCAGCTCATCGACGGTAATCAAGTGTTTGCTGGGGCCGCCCGCGGCCGCATACTCGGCCCTGACCTCGGCAATCACTCGGTTGACTTCTTCCAGCCAGTAGTTGGGGTCCGAGTAAAAATCGTCGTCGCCTGCATCGCCACTTTCATGGTCGGAAGTCGAATGTGGGTCCATCACAGATGGCCTCCAAAACTTGCGCCTGGGCTGGTTCTATCCCGACGAGCATCGCCAAAACGTGCAAGACGTTGAGCAACTCTGTCGTATACTCGGCCAGCCAATGGTCGGGCTGGATGTCGCCGAGCTTCGAGGGCGGCCGGCGGTCGCCGATGATCGGCCGCTCTCTGTTTTTCTTACGGTAGCTGAAGAACTTGCGACAGCGAGTCGGATTCCTTGCCCCCGCCCATTGTAATACATAAGGCATTGGTACAAAAAGGGTTACCGCCTGTTTTCTGTTCCGACAATTACCAGCCCCAAGGCGAGTAGTTTACATTAATTAACAACTAACTAACTAATCTATTGACTTTGTCAAATTCGCAGGCGATAATCATGATGCCGGGCTGGAAGCAGTTTTGCTTGGGAAGCGCGGCTCGTGATGGCAGAAAACGAATCGTTGGACTTGGGTGCTGCTTACGCGCAGCGGTGGGACAAAGCATTTCAAGCAGTTCGCAAAGGCGAACCATGCGACGAGGTGGCGGCCAAGGTCCGCCGAGCTCTTTACGATGGTATCAACAAGGCACGGAAGCAGTTCCGCGAACAGGGCGCTTCGCTTGCCGATTTTCTGTCGGCCCGGGGTTCACGACCGCAGCTTCGCCAGTTAGTTCGTAAGTCCGAAGGCCATCAATACGCCCAACTCCTTGAATCATCTGCCCACACCAGTGGTCCCAAGTTAGAAGACTGCGTGCAGGGCTGGGTTGAAGCGATTCTGGACTGCGTGATCGAGCAGATCTGTCATCGAGTTGCGGGTACGGAGAACTGGCGCACGTTTTTTTACGTGAAGGAGTTTACCGACGAAGTTCGCCAAGCTGTCGCCAGTGACGTTGACCGTATGGCTACGAAGCTCGCCGAAGACCCAGACTGCCGTTTGACGCCAAAACGTCGAGACGCAACGGGTGCGTCGCACAATGGTCTTACCGAAGATTTGCTCGGCACGTCTCTTCTCGGAGGTCATAATTCATGATCTTTCAACGATTCCCTTTCAGCATCTCGTTCTGGAGCGGCGCCGACGACAACCAATTTGATTTGCGCGCAGGAAAGGATTTCCGGTTCGACCTTGACACGCTAAACACGTTTTGTTTTGAGGATCTTCCAGCGAGGCTCGTAGACTACTTGCGCATCGCTTCCTCAATCTATGTCGTTGATCGTCTCGTAAAGCGGCGTCAAAAAAAAGGCATGAAGAAGCTGTCTCGGACCATTGGTCTGAAGATCCAAGTGATTGACAGCGACTTCTGGAATAATTCCGACGTGCGTGATGCCATCCACGAAGCGGTCGAATTCGTCAGCGGGGACTTTTGGGATATTCAGTTTGTCGCCGATCGTAATTCGTTCTACCGCTGTGGACGATTGTTGGCTAATTCGTACGAGGGCCAATCGCCGTTGATTTGCCTTTATAGCGGCGGTCTCGATTCCGTCGCAGGGCTCGCGGCGCGGATCGCACAATGCCCTGGCCGGCCCATGATTCCAGTCACTGTCGGGCACCAGCCACGTCAACGCCATTTTGTTCGAGGGCAATTTAAGTCGTTTGGGACTCACTCCAATGCGGTGATCGATTCGCTAGTTGTAAAGGTTGCTATGAAGTGGTCGTCGAAGCACGAAAGGAACCGAGAGGAACGGAGCCAGCGATGCCGTTCGTTCTTGTTCGCCACGCTTGGAGCTGTGGCCGCGATCATGCACGGCCAACAAGTCGTCGAGGTCTTCGAGTCTGGTATCGGAGCCATCAACTTGCCGCTGATGTCCGGGATGGTCGGGGCAAAGACGACTAAGAGCGCTCATCCGAAGTTCCTGCGCCTTATGTCGCGGCTTAGCAGCCTGATCGCTGAAAGCGATGTCGAGTTTTGCCTTCCATTCCACGCTCAAACCAAAGGAGAGCTTGTCCGCAGCCTGAGGGGCAGCGGCTTGGAGCAACTCGCGAATATGTCGGCATCGTGTATCCATTTTCCTCAGCGTCATTGCAAGCAGAAGCAGTGCGGCATATGCCCGGCATGCATTTTCCGCCGACAGGCATTGTCGAGCGCGGGAATTGTCGAGCCGGAAGATGTCTACGAATACGACTTCTTGGGGTCTGCGTGTGCCGCAAACAACATCTCATCCAAGCGGGTCGAGTTTCTCAAGGCATTCTTGATGCAAGTGGCGTGGCTCAAGGATATCGAGAACCGCAGCCAACTGCCAACTTGTTTGGCCCGGCATCTCATCAGCACCGAAATTCTGGGGCGCGATCAATCGCAAGAAGACGTGATTGAACTGCTAACGCGCTATCGGAACGAATGGATGGCAATCGCTTCGGAACACGCACGGAAGGGTCATAACTGGGCAAAACTCATTGCAATTCACGAACCCAAGATGGAAGGAGCGACGCATGCCTCCGCATGAAGTTATTGATCCCCGCATTCTTGGGCAGCGAATTACCGAGGCGAGGAAAGCTCGCGGCAAGACGCAGGAGGAAGTCGCCGCCTTCCTTGAGTGCAGTCGGCCAACATACATTGCCATTGAGAAAGGTGAGCGCGCCGCCAAGTCCGACGAGATCATCAAGCTAGCGTCGTTTTTTGGTCGGAAAGTCCATGAACTCGTTCGGCCCACGGAGCCCGTCATTGACCTCCAGCCGCATCTTCGCGCCGCCGCTGAAAAAATGAAGGAAGGCGATGATGCAACCCTGGGTACGGCTATTGGAGAGCTTCAACGACTCGCCGAAGACTACCGGGAGCTGGAAAGGTTGATGAATGCTCCCCTACGCTGGAACTATCCGCCGGAACTCAAATTGAATCCGCGAATCGACGCCGCGGAGCTAGCCGAAACTGTTGCCGTCCAGGAGCGGCAGCGACTTGGGCTGGGCGATCAACCGGTGAGCAATCTCCGTAGCACGCTGGAATGGGATGTTGGGCTGCGCATTTTTTACTGGGAACTTCCCTCGGCCATTGCCGGGATGTTTGCGTACACTGCTGACCTCGGCTGTTGTATTCTTGTCAATCGCAAACATCCGCCCGAACGCCGTCGAGTTTCGATGCTTCATGAATACGGCCACCTAATTGTGGACCGTTATGAGCCGGGAATCGACTATCTGTTCGTGAAAGGCCGCAAGCCCGCCAACGAACGCTTTGCGGAATCGTTCGGGCTAAGCTTCCTGATGCCGGCAAGTTCGGTTCGCCAGCGGTTCCACGATATCGTGAACACGACTGGCGATTTCAAAGGGGCCGATCTGCGCCGACTGAGCCATTTCTACTTTGTTTCCGTCGAGGCGATGGCACTGCGTTTGGAGCAGCTAGGATTGATCCAGCACGGCAGTTGGCAGTTTCTCAAGGAGTCAAAGTTCTCGCCGGCGGAGGCGGCGGAGATTCTTCGATTGCAGCCCCAGCCAATTAGCAATGAACCATTCCCCGAACGGTACAAGTATCTCGCCATTGCCGCGTATGAGCGCGCCGATATCGGCGACAGTGACCTCGCCTATTATCTGCGTTGCGATATTGTGCGCGCCCGTGAAATCGCAGCAATCACGCGGTCTAATCAGGAAGTGGACTCCTCCGGCGAGACGAGCGCCTGGCAAGTTGACTTTGACAAGTCAATCTTGCGCGCGATTCCCTGATGGGACAAGGACTCGTCATGCCGAATGCTGCCATCGACGCCTGTTGTCTCATAGACTTGCTCGCATCCGGGGAAGCCGACGCGATTCTCCGCTCAAGCGGTTTTACGTGGAACTTGCCCACGGCAGTACAGGCGGAAGTACAGTATCGTCGCCAACATGACCCAGACCACCCAGGGCAAACGAAAAACGTCCCCGTTGATTTGTCACCGATGACCGAATCCGGTGTTTTGACCGTTTGCAGTCCACAGACGTTGTCAGAACTCGACCTATTTACTCAGTATGCGACGATATTCCGGTCAGACGGTGAAGCAATGTGTCTGGCCATCGCCCGTGAGCGCAAATGGATTGTTGCGACGGACGACCGACGAGCGATTCGGATAGCACAGCAAGCGGGACTGGGGGTGGTGAGCTGTCCGCAAATTGTCAAAGCATGGACTGATGCAACCTCACCAAATCAAGCTTCGCTTCACCGCGTGTTGCAAGAGATTCGGGTGCTTGCACAATTCAAGCCGAATCCCACGATGCCGGAATTCAAATGGTGGATGGATGAGCTAGCCAGCACTGACCCTTGAAAAAATTGACAATCGAGCCAACTAGCTCGCCGTTTGCCACAGGCTGAACGAGTTACCATCGGTGTACAACAAGTTGGGAACGGATTGCAGCTTTTCCCACTGCTCTTTGTCGTGCCCCTTGTAGCGACGTGGGTCGGCGCCTTTGCCGGGTGCTTTGACCTCCACAAAGCCAATGAGTACGTTGCGCAGCGTGATGGCGTAGTCTGGCCGGGTCTTGAGCTGTGAGAGCGACGACTCGCCGACGGCCGTGATCCACGCGCGTTTGAATCCGCAAACTTCCGCAAGATCGGCGAAGAGTGCTTCCAGTGGGGCGCGAAGTTGGTCCTCCGGCTCGCCGGTCGCGCTGGGGTTTGAGAGCTTGGCTTTCGCATCGGCCCCAAAACGAGCAATAGCCGTCTTTAGGTCAAGCATTCCGCAGTGCCCAATGTTCGGCGTCGGCTAATATGAACGGTAATTTAGTGAGGGTGTTATAGAACCTATACAGTATCCGAACAACGTGAAAAGGAAAGAGTCGAAGACGCGTCACTCCTTAGCGCGCATCGCTGGTGTTGATGGGGTCCCGCTGCGCGGCGAACCTATCCTACGTGCTTTTCTGTAACGTGCGCGGTGGCGAGCCGAATTTCCGCGAGATTTGCGGATGGGGTCTGCCTCGCCATTGGATTAGCGGTGCGGAAGTCGGAAGGAGTGGGGAAGGCGGAATGTGGAGGGCGGAGGTTTTCAGCCGTCAGCCAGGAATGGTTGAGGGTTGAGGGATGAGGGTTGGAAAAATCGAAGGAAAGAACTACCGCCCTCGGACTGGATCAAAGACTACCGCGGTCGGCCTTTGTTCCTCACTCATCATTCGGCGGCCTACCTTGCTTCCTCGCCAGCTCTGTTTCGGACCGGTTGAACTACCGCGTGCCGCTATTGCTGAGTGCAAACGACTACCGCCCTCGGCCTTGCTTCCTCGTCACGACTCGGCGGCCTTAGTTGCTCTGCTCGGCGAGCGGCACTTGCTCGTCCTCGGTTGCTCTCCTCCCTTGTTGCTTCGCGAGTGACTTCCGCGGTTGCACCCCTCCCATAACCCCTCCCCGTCGAAGGGGAGGGGGACCAGAAAGCGCCTTGCGCTCCGTTGTCACCGGCGACTGTGCTCAGTTGCTCCCTCACCCCTAGCCCCTCTTCCGCCGCGGCCGATCTTCGACCCAGTGGGCGAGGGGAACCGAACAAGCGAGAATTGCTGCGAGGGCCAGCGCGATTGATGATGGCTCCGGGACGATCAGGTACGACGCGAGCGGTTTGTATTCGCTGTGCACGACGTCCAGATCCAGGGGAGAGATGCCGGCGAGGTTGCCGGTGACGTTGTATTGCCAGAAGGACCAGTTGGGGAAATGACCCAGGGAGGACGGATCCGGATTGCCGGTGAACGGGTCATACGCTGGATTCGGCTCATAAATCCAGAGGTCGTAATTGGCGATTCGAGGATCAAATTTGTTGTCGGTAAAAATTGCGTTCGTGTAAATGATCGGCTCAGCGGAGGGACCGCGGACTTCGACGACTCGGTTGATAAAAGCGATCACCCAGTTGGTCAGGCCGATTGCGTCCAGGCGGCTGTTGGAACCTTCGACCTCAATTACCGGGCGCAGATGACCGGGTCCAATGGCAGCGCCGGCGTAGGCCAGGAAATGATTTGCCTCCAGAACGGCGCCCGCCGGCGTGGGGCGGTTCTCGGCATGGGCGTAATGGTACACGCCATTGAGAATGCCGGCGCTCGTGGCGCGGGCCAGATTGCTGGCCATCGCGGGGTCATCGGCTCCACTGAGGCCCTCAGTCGCCTTGATGAAGGCAAACTTACTGCCCTCGGCCGCGATCTGATTCCATGTCGCCTGGCTAATTCCGCTTTCGCCCTGATGGTGGGATATATCCACGCCCAAGTCGCGCGGCCGCGCGCGCGCCGAAGTAACGGCGAGCAGAACGAAGGCCAAACAGCCGATCCGCACAGCGTCTATCATGCGAAGTCTCACCGGCGATGATAACCTGGGATGCATCCGTTTGGCCAATCGATGTGGCCCTAGAGCGTTTTCGAATGGATGTGTTCGGGTGGCGACGCCTTAGGCAAGTTTTTCGCTGGCGAGTCGCGGCTACTGCCGCCCGTCAGTCGGCTGCCCGGCGATTAGGCGATCCGCCTCAGCCAGCAGTGCGCGGTCGATGAGCCAGTCGAGCCACATGCCTGTTGCGTCGGTCCCCAGCGCCAGATCGCCGGCGAACTTGCTTTCGATCTGTCCGCGGCACTGGGCAAGTGCGGGAGGGTCGCCCCGGCCGCGAGGATCTCGCCGTCCTTTCGCGAGACGATCGCCCAGGTCGCGAGCGTCGCGCCATCGATGACGGTCGTATCTCCCCGCACCACTTCGCCGCCGCTTAGTCCGCGGCCTTGGGAGAAGGCGGCAATGATGTGAGCGGTCGCGTCGTTACGCAGCGCGTCGTCGGCGCGAGACACATCGGCCCCGATGGCTGCATGCCACCCGAGAACGCCGAGCGCAGCCACAGCGGCTATCGCGGTGCGTCTGAAGTTTCTGAATTGCGATTTCATGATAGAACTTCCTCTCTTGAAACAAGGCGGTCTGCGTTACATTAAAAACGTCATCGCCCGTGTGCGCGCAAACCGAGCGCCGCGGGAGATGCCGGGCCGGTGAGGAGCTTGCTTGGCGGTAAGCCTCACCGGCCGCTTTTTTTCTTCACTTCACTTCGACTGGCGATTTCGTCGTCGGCTTCTCTTCAGTGATTTTCAGCAGTTCCTCCGCCTCCGTCCGGAAGCGGCGGAGTTGCTCGTCGTGCGGCTGGTTCTTCTCCATCCAGGCGACGGCTTGGTCGTACCACTTGCGGGCCTCGTCGTGGTGGCCGAGTTGCTGGTGGGCGATCGCCAGAAAAAACCCGTCAATGCCGGCACTTCCGTTGCGGAGCTCCAGCGACTTTCCCAAGCCTTCGATCGCCGCGTTCCAGTCGCCCGCGATTCGACGATACTGAACTTCGGCTTCCTCGGACTTGCCATTGCGTTCGAGGACGCTGCCGAACCCACGACGCGTTTCGGTCAGCCAATGCCAGGCGTTCAAATCCTTGGGAAAATCGACGGTCAATTTGTCGAAGACATCGATGGCCACGCGAAGCGCTTCTTCTTTGTGGGCTGCATACGCGTCGTTCTGAGAAAACACGCCCGACCACCAGCGCAATTGGTGACCAACATTCGTGCGGCAATTTCGGGAATCGGGAAAATCTTGCAGCAATCCCTGCAGGAGCAGCAGATGTTCACGATGCACATCGGAGAGCTCCTGGACGGAATTCGGCGTGTATGCCAGGCGACGACCAAGTTCCAGGTAGAATTCTGACACCGATAATCGGTCGGCATAGTCGGCAGAACTCGTCAATTCGTTGTGCAGCGTCGCTGCTTGTCGGAACAATCGGCGAGTTTCTTCCGTTTCGATGGCTTCGTTCTGGTCACTCGCAAGCATGGCGAGGGAACATGAAAACAGCCGGATGGTCGCCATTGCAATGCGATCTCCAGAAGTATCGTGCAAATTGTTCGCGACGCGACTCCCCAAATCCGACGCGATTCGCGCCAACTCATTGCCCTCGCGCTCCTGCCCCGTCGATGTGAGTCGATTGATATGCCTTACCAGAGATGTCGATAACTCCATTTGTGGAACCGCAGCGACGGGTATCCGAGGCACGATCTCGAGGAGCCATTCGTACACCCGGCGGTCGAGAAGTTTTAGCTCCTCGGAATGCCCCGACGACTGGAGCTGGGCGATGAGAGATTGCTGTGCATCGCGCATTTCAATCCAGTAGGCGTGAACCCAAGGTGATTGTTCGCAAAGTTCTTGAGACTCCTGCATAGATTGGCGCAAAAGGGATATAGCCTTATCCGGCTGATCAGTGACTTGATACAGTTGGCCAAGCTCCGTCCTCGTCTGGGCGCGCGCATGTCGTAACCGCGTCGCTTGCGGATCAATCTTCAATCCCTGTTCGGTTGCATCCAGAGCCTCCTGGTAGAGTCGCTCTGACTCAAGAGGTCTGAATCCGGTCCCAAGATCGTCGAGGAACCGGGAAACTAAAGTAAATCGAGCCCGGTTAAGGTCCAACCAAGTGTTTGCATTAGGCGCGACTTTGACATAGGACTCAAGTTGGGCAATGGCCTGACGATACAGCCGTTCGGCCTCAACGAGGTCGCCGCGATTCGTCATGACGTCGGCAAGCATTTTTAAGCTATTGCCGGTGGCCTGCGGTCGCTCAGGAAAATCGTGCTCCAGGTCGGAATACAGTCGCAAGGCTTCTCGTAGGTGGGTCTCGGCTTCCTCACTCCCGGTCGAGGTTGGGACTGCACTGATCGAATTAGCCAAAT
>JBBDVZ010000355.1:0-14132 GCA_040903115.1 Planctomycetaceae bacterium | reverse complement strand
TCGTCCGCGACTGAAGAAGTTTCTCGAACCCGGGTTCTGGGGACGCTGTTCCAGAGTTGAATCGCAGGCAGCCGAGTGCGGCGGATAGGGACCGGTAACGTTCTGGGGTGGTCGCGCGTCGGCTTGGGCGAGGTCTCCTTGCGCCGCGACGAACCTGCCGCGGTCGATGGCCAGCAGAACCGCCCGACGCGCCGTTCGATTCTGGAATAACGCGCTTCGATGGTTGAACGCGAGAATCCAAACAGAATGCGAGCACCACTTGCGGATCTCGAAGCGGTCGGGGGCCGCCTGCAGCAGGAGGTTGCTCCGTGGTTGCAGGCCTAGGAGCATGTGGATGTGGCCTTGTTTTAACTGTTCCACGGCGGCAACCGCATCTGACGGCGGAAAATTCTTGATTACGATTTTGCTGATGGCCGGCCTGTCGTGCGAGCCATTCTGAGCAAGTTCGTTCAGCCCCAATTCGACGGAACCGTCTTCGAGTCGCTGCAGAAGCTTATAGCGTCCCGTGCCTGCGGCGCGTCCCAGAATTGCTTGGGCCGGCTGTAAGGCGGCCTTTGAATTTGGGGAGGATGTGACAAAGAACGTGAAGAGCCGTTCCGGCAGCGGATGTTCGCGGATTCCGACGATCAATCGGTGCGCCCCGTCCGTTGTGACGCTCACGAGGTATCTGCCAATCTCCGAATGATTCGAGCGGGCGAGCGTTTGAATGGTTTCGACGACGTCCTTTGCAGTCAACGGCGTGCCGTCGGCGAACGAAGCGGTCTTGCGGAGTCGAAACTCGTACTCAATGTATGGCAGGCCGTTCGGCCCTTCGCGAAATCCGTTTACTGGCTGATACGACTCCAGCAGAGGCCCCTGTATAAATCGGCGCCCGCTCAGATCTGGTTCGAGCAGCGTATCAAAGAGCAGGCCGAGGATTTCACGCTCCTGAAACGAGACTGCGGTGAGCGGGTCAAGGCCGTACGGACTATCGAGATAGCCGATCCGCAGGACCTGTCCCTCGGAAGCAGCCGATTGCGACGGGTCAGGGAGAGGGGCGCTGTCGGCCAACACCTGGCTGCATCCGTGCAAGATGACTAGAGCAAAACAGGCGGCGAGTCGCAGATAATTTCTTTTGCGCTGCTGTGCGAATTTCGTCATGATTCGATTGCCGCCACTCACAGACGTGCAAAGCCGCGTCGCCTCGTGGGAAAGTACGGAAACTACTTCTCGGATTGGACGTCGGAAATCGGCAAGTGCCGCGTGATGCCACCTTCCACATCGGCGATGTACACACTGGTTCCCAGAACCAGTGGTCGCAGAGCGGGCGGCGCTGCCAAGTTTTGAGATTGAACGCTCCTGGTCTTCATGTCGATGGTGAATAGAGACGACCTGTCGGTTGCGAAAACGTGCTGCCCGCCGACCTGCGACCTCAGAAAACCGACAGGACCATTGCAGATTTTAAGCTCGAACAGCAATTTCGGCGGCAAGTCCTGTGCAAAGGCGACGATGTTGCCATTTTGCAAGCCGATGCATATCGACTCGCCGCGCGAAGGGGGTGTCGTGGGTGGAGCTGATAGCGCAAGTCGCTCCACGGTTTGAAGCGTCTTCAGATCCAGAATGCGACAGCCGTCGCCTCGCGCGCAGATCCACACATGATCGCCGACAACCAGCGGAGCATCGACGATCTCGACTCCGAGATGCGAGACTGCAGCGACGCGAATCGAAATCACCCCGGCATCAATGACGGTTTCGGCCCGGGCAGCCAATCCAGCGGGATGCACGAGGAGCAGACTTCGGTTGTCGATCCAGACCGGTCTCAGCCAGCCTGATGTCGGGGCTTGCGGCACGAGTTCTCCAAAATGCGTCGTGTGCTTTTGTTGCCCGAGCGACATGAGCTGAACTCGCTTGTCGGCGTCGACGAACGCGGCCCAAACCCCGTCGAGGGTGAGCAGCTTTCCATCGGATTGCGGGGATTCGAGAGGTCCTTCGTGGACTGCGACGGGAGAGACGGCGGTGGCGCCCAGCGCAACTTCGGAAACAAGCTCGCCCGTTAGCGCGGTGGTCGTGAGGGTGGGAGGACTGGAGCGCACCCAAATCAACGAGCTGCCCTGTTCGGAATAGGCAGCCGTCTCATTGACCGAATCGACGGGTAACGAAGATGCCTTCCATTCGCCGTTTTCTTCGCGGAGTTCGTGAAACGACCCTGCCTGGGTCCGCAGCACTGCCTGACTGTCCGGACGATCCCGTGTTGCAGTCGCTAGCCACTCGCCGACCGGCGCGCCGATCCGTCGCATCCACTTCAATGCGCCGTCTCGACCGTCGAGACATTCGACGACGACTCCACCCACTTGCGGACGCCGAGCGACAATGACAAGCCCCGAGGTCGTCGCCTGAAGATCCTGACAGACAACGCAACCAGAGTACGGAAGATCGCGAGTCCATAGTCTTTCGGCCACGCGGACTCCCGGCTTGAGCGGGTCGATCCAGAAGCAATTGACGGTTGAGAGACGCGCGGTGACGCACGGGGCATCGGCATGGCTGATGAAATAAGGACGTGAATCGATCGCCGGCGCGTTCTCGCTTTTGAACGCCGCGACGAGGGGCTCGCCGGGTGAGTCGGGACGGAATTTATACACCGCTTCGAAACCCCGGTCCGTCATCAAAAAGACCGACGTGCCGCGAACCGCCGGCGCCTGCCACAATTTGCCTGGCACGCTGAATGTCTGCACCTCGCTGAATCGTTTTTCGTCAGAACGAAAGACCGAAACATCACAGCTTCCGGCAATGGTGTTCTGAAAGTGCAGGAGAAATGGATTCACCCACACGCTGAAGTGTTCTTCGTGTGCCGATGGACGTGGCCGCAGGGCGAGCGTTTTTGCACCGAGCCTTTCGTCGAGATTCAAGAGGTAGATCGCCAAGTCCCGCCCCGTGCACACGGCAAGCCGGTTCACTGGATCGACAAGCATCGGGCCGGCGATCGGTTCAGGAAACTGAAGAACTGCATCACAACCGCCGTCGGAAAGGCGCAGCCGCCACAGCTCTCCTTTGGCCAACAGGACGTAAACGCTGTTGCCCAGCGCAATGGGGCGACCAGCCAGGGGCGAAGAATCGGGCAGTCGCAGCGTCCACATGGGCGCGAGGTCGGCAGCTCGGGCAAACGTGACGCTGGCTTCGTCGGTCGTATTCCACGGCAGGACGACCAAGTTGCTCCCGTCTCCTTCGATTTGCGTCGGCGGCCACAGGGCGTCGAAGCCCACGCGACATGCCCATTCGGGATGCCCCGTCGCGGCATTGAGCGCGTAGCAACGGTCTTCCAAACGGACAAAAACCAAGTTTTCCGACGGTTGCGCACTCGATAGGTTGCGCCCGGAGACGAGTGCTGTGGCTTCGTGAGTCGGCAGCATCGGCGGATGCGACGCATCGATTGCGCCGATCGGAATACGACCACTCGGTGGCGCGGTGATCTTGAGTCCTTGGAGAATCGCTTGCCGCAGCTCTTCAGTGTGCTTTGCCCAGACGTCGGGTTTCGCGCGGTCGGGATGCTGCTTCTGGAGGTCTTGCCAGGCGCCACGCGCCGCCTCAATCGACGTTGTGCCGTAATTTGCGATAGCCTGGCTGCTGGCCTGCTGAAATCTGTCGAGCCCCTGCGCAAAGTCGAACTGAGCGCGCGCAGCTTCGGCTGCCATCTGCAGGGCGCGGACGTCCTTGCCCGAGTGATTCAAGAATTCGACCAGTTTGTCGAATCGATTGAGCTCGTCGACGGACGGCCTCGCTTCGGTCTTCAGCGCGCTTGCGATACCTTCGCCGCGATTCGCCAGCCACTTCAACACCTCCCGCCAACGATGCTCGGGGTTGAACTCCAAACCGTTTTGAGTCGCGGGCCCGGCGCCCTGCACGTCGTCGGCCCTCCCTTCTGGGCTGCCGGGTGCATCAACGGACTCGGCTAGCAAGTGACGACGCGTTTCGTCCAGCGCTTCGAGAGAAGCGCCGACGTCGGCGGCGGGATCGTTGAGCGCCGACTCGACGGCACGACATGCGCCGCAAATCTCCATCATGGTTTGGGCTAGTGCCGCATGTCCGTCCGGCTTGCGGCCCCACTCTTCATAGAGTGGCCCGAAGCGTTCATACTGCTGCTGTGCGAGCCGGAATTGGGCCTGACGAAAGTAGCCGTCTGCCGCGCTCCACAGGCCTGCCAGAGCCTGTTCTTGCTTGCCCCGTTCTGCGACGCGCCACAGGTACCATGCAAAAAAGCAGGCGCAGACCGCTGCGATGCAGAGCAACCGGGTCGCGTACCGGCTCTCCGACAAAGCGGATTGAATCCAGTCGAAGACCGCCTCGCGCGACGTCTTGGGGTGCTCGTGACCCGAGTACGGACCCGGCGGGATGGCGGCGCTCCGCGGGATGTGAACTTTCCGCACGCCGCCCTGATTCGCAGAGTCGATGCCCACGTGCGCGGCAGCAACTGTGTCGTCACCGATCGCGCCAGGACGCGCGATACGTTCGCTTGGATCGGCGTGACGGGTTTCGGGCGCGACTTTGGGTCTCAAAGGACTCGGTTTGGCCCGGGCCTCCTTGAACTCGAGTTCGCTGTCCTCAAGCACCGTCTGCGGAGCGCCGCACTCGGGACACACGACACTAGATCCACTCGCCGGATCGGAGACGCGGAAAACGTGGCGACAACCGCGGCAATAGAACTCGGGCATGGCAGAATCCGACTGAGCGCCGCCTTTATCGCGGTCGCAGTCCAACCAAAGTGCTTCAAAAATAATGTACCCCACCCAGCGGCCATCGCGCCCCAGGAAGAGCGCGGTTGCGCGGTGATGCCAAGGGGCAATCCGCCCTTGGTCGACCCGTCCGGCTCCGATTACTCGGCAAGGTCGCGTCGCGAAATTCACGGAGAACCGATCGAGCGAACCGCTGGACCAGGCGCTCAAGGCGAGCGTGGGCTTGTGTTCCGGGCTCCCCCCGATGCGGGTGTTGTGTTGGTTGTTACGTCGCCGATCGCAACGTCTGGTATACCCGCTTGGGCCGCCGAATCGATGGCCTTTACCACCGCTTCGTGCGAGGTCAAATCGTGCGCCAGGATGAAGACGCGACTTTTCTTTTCGTCCTGGCTGACCTCTTTAAGCACCCGGACGAGGTCCTTCGGGTCGATGTCTTTCCCTGGAGCGTTGGCCGCGGCCGATGCATCTCGCATTGCAAATTTATCGTTCTGATCGATGGTCAGGATAATTCGGTCGGCAAACTGAACGAGGCCCGGGGCCGGCTGCCGCGAAGCGCGTTCGTCCTGCGTCTGCTGGGGCGGAAAGTCGAGCCCCTTCTGCAGATGAAACGTCGCCGTGATCATAAAGAAAATCAGGAGCAGAAAAGTCACGTCGATCATCGGCGTCATGTCCATCGCGACGTCGTCATCGGGCGTCGCCGCCAATCTGCGCCGCCGCGTACGGAATCCCGCAAAATCCGCAAACTCTCCCAACTGCCGCCACGGTTGGCTGAAACGCGTTCGCCCCCAGTCTTCAAGCGTGAGCAGGCCCGACGCCAGGCGGCTAAGCACTTCGTGATGGTCCAGCGATTCGAAGGCTTCGTTGGAGCCGCGCGTCTTGATTTCCCACGCCATTGGCGCACCTTCCGTCATTCGCCCCCGAGGCGGCGCATCGAAACCCCAACCAGCGTCTCCCGCGCTCCAGCCTGGTTGGCCGACTTCAGCACCTCTCTCACCACTGCAAAGGGCATTTTTCGGCTCGACTGAAGCACAAACTGGGCGCGTGGCTTGTCGGCAAATTCACTGCGCAGCGCGGCTTCGAGCTGGGAAGGCGCGATGTCGTTTTTCGGGCGATTGAGCAGGTACAGCCTGACGTCGCTGAGTTTCACAAATTGTGAACCGCTGAGCGGCTCGTCGTCGCCGGGCCTTTGCCCGTCGGGATAGTCCAGCACCAGGACGACTCGACCCTCGGTTTGTTCGGCACGCCCGGTGTCGGCCTTGGGAAGTTCCAGCGTGCTCGCGACCGAGACCGCGGTGGCCACCATGAAGAAAATCAGCAGCAGGAACGTCATATCAATCATGGGTGTGATTTCGAGATCGTCGTCATCATCGTCGTCCCCGTCGAGTGAATGTCGTTTGGGGACTTTGGCGACTTTCTGAGGCGGCCGGTCGAATTGTGAACTCGCGTGACCGTCCGGCGCGTTGATCTGGTTCATTGTGCCACCCTGTTCTCGTTACTGTTCTGCTCGATTCGATTCCAACACTTCGCGACATGTTATGCATGCGCAACCGGAACGGGCGAGGCGGCCGGGGGCGCGGATTGAAGCCTCGTTAGCGATCCTGTCGGTGATAATAGGTCGATGCAGTGATCGGTGTAGCGGTCGAGATCGACGGTGAATTGTTCAACGCGTGCGCGCAGGTATGTCGACGCGAAGGTGACCGGAATTGCAATCAGCAGGCCCAGAAACGTCGTTCCCAGCGCCAGCCCGATATTACCGGCAAGCTGCTTCGGATCGACGCCCTGACCTTGCGCGCCGGCAATTGTCGCGAAGGCGCCCATCATACCCTGAACGGTGCCAAGCAAACCCACCATCGGCGCGCCTTTGCCGATAGCCGATAAGAAGCGCAAGCGGGCGCGCAACCGAGGCAGCACGGTCAGCTCGACGTGGTTGCTCAAGATATTACGTAGCGACACTCCCCCCTGGTGCCGATGCTCGACCGCCAGGCGGTAGACTTCGGCAATGTGCCCCCGATGCTGCTCGCAAATCGCGGCCGCATCGTCGAAGCGCCGGGCGGCAATAGCCTCGCTGAATTTACGGCTGAATGAGCCGAGGTCCGTCGACTCACGTCGATAGGCGATCACGCGCTCGATCACGAGAGTCAAAGCGAGCAGCGCCAGAACGGCAAGTACGATGCCGAGTACGCCACAGTTCAGTAACATGTCGATCATGCTCGCCCTCCTCGAAGCGATGGATGCGCCAGTCCGAACAACGCCGTGCGACTGCGCGCTTAACGTGCCGGTTGATAATGCCCGTCGTTGTCTTGTGCAAGCTGCTGCAGCGTGCGCACAACCTCCCCGATGCCGATGCAGTCAATCCTGGCCTTTCGCAAGTTCTTCCTCTTGTTTGCCGCCGTAATCTGATCGACTGCGCCGGGATCGCTGAACTCGCCATCGGAAAGCAATACAATCAGCTCGGGGTTTGCTTCGAGCGCTTGCAGCGTCGCGGGAATCGGATCGGTCCCGCCGTCCGCCGTGATCGATCGCACCCAGTTTTCCGCGGCTTGCTTTTCGCGCTGCTTTGCCGAGACCAATTGGAGCGACTGGCTGTTCGCGTTGCCGTTGCTTCCCATCGGCCAGGCGCCCGCGTCGAAGAATACGATGGAAAACCGCTGATCTTCGGCCAGGCCTTGGATGCCTGCAATCAACTCCGCTTGGACCCGCTCGAGCCGCCGGTCGGAAGCCATGCTGCCCGACTTGTCGATTACGTAAACGACGCTCTTATAGCTCGAGTCCACTTTCAGAATGCCGCTGATTCCACCCGTGCCAGCCAGCTCGACGGGCTCCTTCTTGATTTTGCGGATCGACTCTTGCAATCCTTGAACGGCACTTTCGACTTGTCGGGTTTCGCGCGATACATCGAACGACGACGGCGCAGTTTGAATCTTCAACTCTCCGGCTGGGGACTCGACGACCGGGGCGGCGACTTTGCCTTCGGCGAGACTGGTATGGGACGTCGTCTGATGGACCGCCACAGATTCCGTGCGCTCGTCCAGCAGTTGCAAATCGTCCTCACTCTCGCCCAGGACGACCTGCTCGATGGTCACGGCCGCCAGACCTGCGGCGCCGGTGTCGATCTGCCGGTTCAGCCAGAGCGCGACGATCGCGATCAGGATGACGACCAGGCCCGCAGTCGCGAACGAACGGCCCGATTCGTCGTGCCACAACCGGATCCAGCCGAAACGGCGCGGCGCGGGGAATGGCCGGCTTAGCTTTTCGTTTAGTTCCAACAAGCGCGAGTTACGCATCACTTCGACTCACCACAGCAAGGTCGACGTCTTGACGACTGGAAATGTTTCGACTGGCATTTGTAGTGACAGATGTTGCTTAGTTCAGCACAAAAGGCACTATACCACACCTCGTGTGAGGTTCATCGCCTGAAAGCCGGGCCGTCTCAGAAGAGGCGGCTGCCGGCGTTCAGAACAAAAAGCCAATACACTGCGCCCATGACCCACAGCGCCGTCCCGATCACGCCGAGCGCCATTCCCCAGGTCGTTGCGCCGCGGCCCCGTTCGTCACGTGTTCCGCTGCGCATTTCCCCGAGATCGCCTGCGCCCAGCACCCACGCGACAAGGCAAAGCGGGCCGCAGATGAAGAGGCCAATCAGGCCCAGGGCCACGATGAGCGCGCCGCGATCGGGCTGCACGAATGACCTTGGGTGACTGCCCGACCCAGTGGCCGCAAAGCCGTCGGCCGCCGTCGGCTGAAGTGAATCCGCAATAGGCTGGGGCAATGCCCTCTGACACGCAAAGAACTGTACAGCCGGCTTCCAGTCCGAGAAGCCCTGCTTCCACACCAAATCGCCGTCCCGAATCTGCCCCTGCTCGACCAAAACACGAATCGCATGCTCTGAGAAAGGCCCATACTTTCCCGCATGGCTGCAGTAATACCACTCCCCGAGACTCGGGGCGGAAATGGGGGCGGGCACTAGCCCCCGTTCATCGGTGTCTCCTTCTATTGCCGGCGACGCCTCGACGTGAGTTTCCTCAGTTGTCTCTGCTGGAGACGCAGGGAAGAGCTGTTCCAATTGGGTGAGTTTTTGCCAGGTCTCTCGGTCAGTTGAAAACTCGTCTATCTGGCCCACCTGCCCCCGCCGACGCATTCGTTCGAGTTGCCGCAGCCCGTAGGGTCCCAGGACTTTGCCCCTTCTGCGGATGAAAAAGCTATCTGACACTTCTGACACCTGAATTCGCTGAGTGGGCTCAGCCCGATTTGCTAATCGGCCCTCGCGACGCGTCGATGAGTAAACCGAACGTTGTCCGGGTCACTTCTTGACGACGAGGATGAAAAACACGAACGCGCCGACCACGATTAGAAACATTGCGGCTCCCACGACCTTTTCCCAGTTCTCCTTCCACCAGAGCTGTTTCATTTTCCGGCCAAACTTCTGGTCGACGTCTGTGGGGACCAGCGCCCATCGTGCGGCGACTCGGCGGAGCCCTTGCAGCTTAAAGCGGGTCATATCCGGCCTCGTCAAAGCATCCTCGAACTGGCCGAGCGATTCTCTCCGGTTTTGATCATGCTGTTGTTCGTTCCGTATCCGTTGTATCTCCGCGAGCACTGGCTCGGCCGTCTGGTACATCGGATCGTTTTCCAACAGCTCGGCCTTTTCGGCATGTGTGTACCACTGGTCATACAATTGAGTCGCCGTGATCCACACCGCGTCATTGGCCAGAGCCGGCGCACTGCTGTTCTGGAAATGCGCGCGATGCTCGTTGAAATGCGCAACCAGCTCTTGGGTGAGCCTCGGCAGCTTCGATGTGGCAGTTCTTTCGACGACGGACCTTCTGAGCGAGCTGATTTTTTTCAGGAGGCTCGCCGGCGGGCGTTCACGCCATTGGTTTTGCGAAAGTTCGTCGAGCGAACGATCGAGCGCGTTGACGTCGAGCCGCCTGGCATCGGAGCTGGCCTGCCGCTCGATCTCCTGAAAACTCTGCCGCTCAAGCCCGATGATGTCATCGTCCCAGAAGGGGACGCCCGCATCACGTCGCTGAAGCTCTCGCATGACGGCGAGGCGCCGGCTGCCGGAGGCGCGTTTCAGGTTCAGCACGCGCAGGCGCGCCAACGGTTTCTCGATTGCCGCGTAACGTCCATATGCCTCCTGCAATTCCTCAGCGACATCTATCATAAGCTGCGGCGCCTGCGTCTGCTCGTGGGCCTGCGTCAACTCGATAAAGGCCTCACGTTCCATGAAATCCAAGACGCTCACCGACTCGATAAGCTTGGGCTCTAATTCGGCGATGTGGACGGCTTCACACCACAAGTGCTGCCTCAGATACTCGCCGCACCGGCGTAGGCGGTCGTTCACTTCGCGGCAGGCGCTCGAATAGTCATCGGCCGCTTGGCGCAACGCATCGCTCAGCGCCGGCTTTGGGACGCTCAGAATGTTTCGAATGTCGTCGATTATGCGTTGATAGTCTGCCATCAGATTCTTTTTGGTGACCGGCAGCAATTGCAACCGGCTGTGATTCGTTTCAACAAGGATTGTCCAACGGGTAGACGGTCATTTTGTATCAACGCGCTTTACCGGTTCGGCCTCACCAGATCCGCTCTGCCGCTGAATCATTCGGTTTTGCTTTCGGAGCTGTGACGGGCATGGGGTCGTTTTTCAAGAGGGGCGGGCCTCGTATTCGCACTGTTGGTATTGGCCTCCTGACCCGTCTGAGACTTTGGCGCACTCTTTGACACCGCAGTCGATTGAATCGCCTCCGAAGTGGGATCGTCTGTGGCATCCAGGTGGTCGTTTAAACGAGTCGACGCCCGGAGTGCCAACATTATGACGGCGCCCGTCAAGCCCGCCGTCACAAGCAAAAAAAACATGACGAGCAAGACAATCTGGAGTATCCGCTTGCTCCGCGGCGGATGATACCCGTCGCCGTGGATTGGGTCGCCCCGCACACCACGGATCAAGTCCGCTTCCTTGCCCGTGAGCTTTCGCGCGGGAGGAGGTGCCACGGCTCCGATGCGCACCGGCGCCGGCTGTGGCGGAGCTATCGAGCTGATTGATGGAGCTGCTGAAAGAAACTTGTTGGGCGAATCGGCGTCAGGACTTGGAACGCGTTTGCCTGGCAGGGCAGCAACGGTGACGGCAGGAAATAGAACGCGAGCCACCTTGCTTGCCGGTGCGGCAATACCGGCGGCCTGCTCGGTACGTTGGCTTTTCGGCGGTGCTGGCAGCGGTCGTGTGAGGTCGATGACGCGGGCGTCTCTCGGGCGCTTTGCTTCGGCTGCCTCCTCGGACCCAATCGGAGCGAATCGCCAATTGCAAGCCAGACTGGAGAGATGTTTGCCATAAAAAGTGCTGAAAGTGACTTGCCATCGCATGTCCGCGGGGACGAGGGCCAGAGCCTCCACCACAAGCGGAAGTACCGATAGGTTCGGGTCATAGATGATGTATGTGGCCCTGCGTGGATCGTCGACAAACCAATCTGTCAGTACGCCGGCCCAAGCTGCGTCTCCGGCCGCCGCTTTCCATGCGGGGCAAAATGCGGACCACCGGACTCCCGTCGGAATGTGCTTTTGGGCCGCGTGACGAGGTGGACCATCCCAGCGGGTCAGCATCATGCCGGGCTGTGCGAGAAGCCATGCCGGGCCGGCTACCGACCGCTCGGAGTTCTCGAGCACCACATGATGCGCGAGGAAATTCGTGCGGCCGCTGTAGTCGAGCTTATAGTCGGAGATGCGAGAAAGGACGCTATGCGAATCAGTGCCTGCCCGCACGATGAGGTGTGAAAAAGCGACCGGATTGCGGCCATCCGGCGTGGGGGTGAAGAGGTGCGCGTAGACGCAGAGCGATTCCAGGCGGTTAACGAGGACTTTCCCGATGTCCTGCGTCTGTAAAACAGTGCAGAACCCGGACGCGCCTGTGACCAATCCCTGTTCCGACGACGTGTAGACAAGTTCCTTTGCCATTTGTCCGCGTTACCAAACTTTTGGAATCAGACCCGGGATCGACCTCAGGAGGCCGTAGATTAACGGAACGGTCACCCAGTAGGGACGCGCGTCCTCGGGTCGGATGCGGTAGTTGCCGGGCTCGGTGTCCGTGCCATCGACGGGGGTTGCCGACCAGCCCACCGAACTGGCTGGTAAATACGTCACATCCTCGACGAACCCCTCGGCTGCCGTAACGATTTCGGGACAGGTGCGCAGCAGAACTTCCCGGAGCTGGTTCGAGGTCTCCTGGATCGTCGTGCATTCGAGTGCACTCACGGGCTGCGCGGAGGCGGCCCCATTATTCGGGAATCGCACTGTCCGCCAAGGTTCCTTGTCGGAGCGGCCGGTGATCAGGCGCGACCAGCAGTCGAACTTCGTCACAACGACCAACAGGGGGACCCGGTGCTTCTCTCGCGGTCCTAGTCCCCCGAACTGCTTGACCCGCCGCGCGGCCTCTTGCAGGATCGGTTCCTGTTCTCTCCGAACCGGGTTCTTGGGAATGCGAGTCGGGTCGACGCTGCGCAGCAGCTTCAGGAATCGCGAGTCCTGGGTCGGATCGAAAAGAAATAGCAGCAGGTTCGAACAACCCAGGTGACGTGTCGTCGGGCTGTCGACGGCGTCCGCTCCCGGCTGAAACGATTCGCCCGCGTTGTCGTACAGACAAACCACGCGCCCCATGCCATCGGCTGTTCCGTCGGCATGATGCTGCGACGACGGTTGCAGCGTAAACAAAAACGGAATGGGAAAGTCGACAACCTGATTCCCAAATTTCACGCGGTGATACAGATCTCCGCCCCGCTCCTGAGTTTTCTCGATCAGCTTGCCCAGCGAGACGGGCACTTGGGGCCGCGCATTGTCGAAGACCGCGGTCTCGAACCTCTTCAGCCGCTGATTATTCTTAGGGTCGGTGTCCTGAATGGTGATCCGGAAGTGCAGGGGCAGCACCTGGCGGAGCATGTGACTCATCGCCGAGACAAAAAACGATTTGCCACACGAATGCGATCCGAACGTTGAAACGAAGAAGGTCGGAAACTCGAGAAGATCGCGAGCGATCGGCAGATGGCAAATCGGGCAGGCGAGGTCGCGGCAGGAAAATCCGCGCGCATCCAACGCGCTGCCATCGGTCGTGAAGCGCGTCGGCAAAAATCGCTGATTTTCGCTTTCGCCCAACCGATGATCGCCCAACAGGTCCTCGTGCTGTGAGATCCACAACACCTGCTCCGGCGGAAACCTGTTCCAGCAGTTGGGGCAAATGACCGAGCGGAGGAGTCGCAACTCGCCCGGCTGGGGCCTCGCATTGGCGACGACGCCACTCATGCCCTGGGTCTCCGAATGGATGGCGATCTTCGGCCGAAGATTGAGCAACAGGTATCTGTACAGATTGCCATATCCGCCGTGCAGATGTCAAGAAGGCTCGCGCGATGGCCAGCCGCCCATCGCGGCGAGAATCGATAATCGCACGCCACTCCATGCGCCGTCCGCTCGCGTGAGACCATACCGTCTGCAAGCCTACGTAAATGGAGAATCAACGCGGCGGTCACAACCGGCCTAATAAAGGCGCAGATCGGTACCGATGACTGTCGATAGGATTCGCCGATCAATCGCCATCGTGATCTTTACCCGACGTTATCAAACAACCGCCCGACCGTGCCCTCGTCGTCCACCGCAATGTGCTGGTAGGTCTCCCCGTTCACAACCCTCTTCGTAACGACTCGCGCGCGGCCCAATTCCTTACCCTGGACGCTCTCCGATCGTTCTCTCATCGCAACCGTGACAGTTCGCGCTGCTCGACCAGATGGCCAGAGATTCGCGAAGGATTCTCCGCAGCTCATTGAAACAGGTAGTGCACCATCCTTCGCCGAGCCCGCGGCTTGGACTTCGGGGTCTGATCCATCAGGGACACGCCCTGAATGGATCCGGCTACGGCGCAACCGACCAGGCAATCGAACCAGTGGTTGTCACCTTTCTCCGGGCGCAGCTTCCATTCGTCGACCGTGCGGCCGCGGCCTTCGGTCTTCACTCGGTATTCGGCCGTGAGGGGATCGGCGAACAGCCGATGCTGGTCGGGCCGATTGCGGTTCAGTCTTTCGGGACGCTCGCAATTGATATTGGGATTTACGCCTTGTGGATCTGGCGCGACCCGGAGTAATGTTGAGCGGCTTGCCAGAGCATCTCCAGCGGAGGCTGACATGGCGGACGAGCGGAAGCGAAGTAGATGGACGACGACCGTGCTGGCGCTCACTGTGCTGCTGGTGTTGTATCCACTCAGCATCGGACCAGCGGCATGGCTAATCGCAAGACTTGGTCGCACGGATTCCGGATACGTGAATAAAATGGCAACCGTGGTGTATTGGCCCGTGGTCAAACTAGTGGAACTGACTGGCACAGAGCGCTTGTTTATCGTAACTGTTAAGCGTACCGCGAGCACGGACGGCGTCAATCAGGGTGGGAATCGGT
>JBBDVZ010000354.1:0-14341 GCA_040903115.1 Planctomycetaceae bacterium | reverse complement strand
ATGTCGATTTCGCTCGATCGTTCGGGCAGCGGTCGCAGCAGGACGACTTCCACGTCGTCTTTCTCGACGGAGAAATGTCGCGCCAGCTCGGACTGGATGGCATCGACGACAAGCGCGGCTGCATCCGGGCGCGCTTCGCGCAGGCTCACCTGCACGCGCTCGGCCCCCTCAAGTCGATACTCGTCATCCCGAAAGCCGGCCAGATTGAGGCGAATATGGACCAGCGACGGGGTAATGATTTCCGGCCGGCCCGGAAGCGGTGCATCGAGGATGTCCAATCGGGCAATTCTCGTGCGCAACGCTTCGTTGCTGCCGCGAAGATCGGCGATCTCGCCGATTTGGACCAGATCGTCGGGGACTGCCACCGAGGGCTTCAGGGTGATGATGGCGGGCGCCGGAGGCTCCGCGGCCCGCGTTTGCAGTCGGGCGCAAAATCCGGCCAGCATCAGCACGGCCAGCGCCGGCCAATAACGGCGTCGAACGGAAAACTTCAGGCACTTTCGCACGTCTCTTACCTCACGATTTCACTGCTGACCGAGAGCATCTCATCGGCGGCCCGAATCGCTCGCGAGTTGATTTCGTAGGCACGCTGCGCCGAGATGAGCGTGATCAGCTCCGTGACAACTTCGACATTCGAGCGTTCCAGAAAACTCTGCCGCAACGTGCCCAACCCGTTCGATCCGGGGACGTCCTGCACTTCGGGGCCGGAGGCAGGGGTGGTCGCATACAGGTTCCCGCCTTCGCTGCTCAGGCCGGCAGGGTTCTGAAACCGAACCAACAGAATTTGCCCCAGCGGCGCCACAGTGTCGGGCGATCCGGACTGGAGTCCGGTCACCGTGCCGTCGCTGCCAATCCTGACGCTCGAGGGGATGATCCCGTCGGGAATCGTGATGCCGCTGTCGAGCAGGTAACCGTCGGTGGAGACCAGCCGGCCGGTGGCGTCGGTACGAAAGGCTCCGTCCCGCGTGTAGCGGAACTCGCCGCTGGGAAGCGCAATCTTAAAGAACCCGTCGCCTTCGATCGCCACGTCCGTCGGGTTTCCAGTCTGCTCGAACACACCCGGGGTGAACAGTTTTGTGGTACCCACGGCGCGCGCGCCGCTGCCGATCTGCAATCCAATCGGAGTCGGCTGCCCGACGGCGACCTCCGTCCCCGCTTTTTGCGAGGTCAGGTACAACAGGTCGGCAAAATCGACCTGGCTCCGCTTGAAACCGTTCGTGTTGACGTTGGCGAGGTTGTTGGCCGTATTGTCGATGACCAATTCCTGCGCCTTCATCCCGGTCGCACTGGTGTAGAGTGCACGTAACATCGAATCCTATCCTGACTGGGTGCCAATGTTCTGCTCGATGGCACTTGAAATCGAGTTCAACGCCCGCTGTGCTGCCTCGTAAAGCCGCATGTTGATGATCATCCGCGTCAACTCCTCGACCGCGTTTACGTTCGACAGTTCGCGGCTGCCCTGTTCGACGATGGATGCCACCGGCTGCGCCGCGCTGGAATTCGTTGCGGAAAATGCCGTGGTACCGACCGAAGTCAATTGGTCTTTGTCGGAGAAATCGACGATTTGGAGCTTGCCGACTTGCACGCCGTTGGCCGACACACTGCCGTCACTCATGATGCGGACGGTCGACAGCGGCGCTTCCTTGGGGATCGTGATCGGGCCGCCTCCGCCCTGTACGGGCAGCCCGCTGCCGCTTACCAGTTGTCCCTCCGCGCTGAGGTGGAACACGCCGTTTCTGGTGTAAAGCGGGCCGCTACTCCCTTCGAGGACGAAGAATCCTTCGCCGAGGATCGCGACGTCCAGAGGATTCCCGGTATGCTGAAATGATCCGGGGGCGAAGTCGGTGTGCATAACGGCGTCTGTGGTTCCTGGCGTCGACGTCCCAACGCTGACACCACCGAACTGGCCCAGTGCGCCTTCAAACGATCCAAACGACACCTGACCGCGACGAAATCCGGGCACATCGCTGTTCGCCAGATTCCGCGCAATCACGTCCTGATTGAGCGCTGCCACATCGAGACCCGATGCAGCGCTATACAATCCCGGAACCATGCCACCTCCGTGTGTCAGATTCGACCGGTCGTCGGCTTCGCGCGAGAAGAGCGCCAACCCCATCAAACGGCGTGCCGCAGCCGGAGAAAACACAACGGCCGGAGCACTCGTTGCCGGAACTGTATTTCCCAGTTCAGGTTAGCTGTGCCAGCTTTGACGCGCCGTCCGCAAAGGATACCGGAGCGCAGCGAAAAAATTTCCGCCCCACGGTCGGAATAGTTTTCCGATCAGTCGTGAGTCGGACGGAAAGTTGTCGTCGCTGTTGCGGGAATGAGTGTCGATTCCGCGGAGGCCCCCGCGGTCGGATTACGCGAGGGAATCAATCATGCGCACTGACTCTGCCGGCGAGATTTCGCCCGATTGCTCCAACGCGATTGCTTCCAGCCGGATCGCCTGAAAGGCGTCTCGCAGTTCCGTCAAGACTTTGATCGAAGAATCGAGCCCCTGCTTGCCACCGGTCGCAATTCCGTTCAGCACAAACAGGTAGAGGTCCTGGAGCCGCGCAGGAATTTCACCAAAATTCAAATCCAGCCCCGCGAGCAACTCGACGACGATTCGCTCGGCGTAAAGTGCCTCGCGCTTCCAGGCCACGGTGTCGTGCTCGAGGTATGCCTGTTGACAGCGTTTTAAGCAATCGATTTCGGCATCGTAAAGCGCGATGAGCATGTCGACGCGCGTCCACTCGGCTGCGCGCTGGTGCTGGTAGATCTCACGTGGCTTCATGCTGCGGCACCTCGACGGTTACCGTCGTGACAGAGGAGAATGGTTTGCCGGCTTTTCGGGCCCTGCGAATTCCGGAAGTTTGCTGCTTACCCTGGCGTGCGCAGGTTACTGATGGCGGAAAGCTGAGTCGCCAAAAGATTTCCGACCGATTGCAGTTCACCAACAGACGATTCCAGCGCCGCAAACTGCTTGAGCAATGCCTCTTGCCGGATTTGGAAGATCTGATTCTGCCGGTCAATCGCAGCCTGCACGGCCTGAGCCGTTTCGTCGAAGCCGTCGTTAACAGCTTTTGCGCGGCCGGTGACTGGATCGAGCAATGACGTCAAAACCTGGTCAAGCCGCGAGGCAATGCCGCGCGTCACTGTCACGTTGGCATCGACGCCCGCTTGCACCTGCGACGGCGCCAATGTGACCCGCACCTGCAAGTCGGCCGTGTTGGCATTCGAAGGATTTCCGACCAACAACCGTCCTTTGCCGGTGGCAGGCTCGTCGACACCGTCGACGACAAACGTGCCGACCACATCCTGGCCCGTATCCGATTCGGAGCCGGCAAACCCAAGCGCACCCAGGGCCGAGCCAGTCCCAATCGTGACCACCGACGAATTGCCGTAGGAGTTCGACGTGATTTGCAACTGATCGTTTTGCAGGCTGACCGAGATGCTTCGTCCGGCGGGTTTGGCGTCGGCATTGATGACGGCCTCCAGATGTGCAGCCAATTGCTCTCTGGTGTAGGTCCCTGCCGCCAGCGCGAGCGTCGCGGATGTCCTTCCGTCAACGGTGATTGTCAACTCGCTGTTGGAGGCGTCGATGACGGTTGACGCGGCCAGCGCGTTCGTCGCCGTGAGGCTGGCTCGTTCCGCCGCCTGGCTGATATCGACCTGGTAGGGCGTCGTGGAAGCTTTTGTTCGAATGCCTCCCAGCACGAATTGAATATTTCCGTTATCGCTCTGACCGTCGAGCGCGAACAACCTTCGGAGGCTCGCAGCCGTTACGCCGCTGACGCCCCCCGCCAGGACATTGCTCAGTTTGCTCGAGTTGATGCTCAGATGACCGCTTGAGTCGAGCGTGATGCCCAACGCGGAAAGACGATTTGCCGCGGGGCTGGCGCCGGGAACGACTTCCGACACGGCACGGCGGACGTCGTCTTGAATGGAGATGACGGACCGATTACCAAGCAGAATGCTCGCGGTGCCGGTCGCGGCGTCGAACCGGACAAGATCGTCGATGTACTCCATCAGGTCGTTGAAGGAAGCGACAAACTCGGTGATGGCCTTCTGGGCAGTCTCCGTATCGCGATTGACCGTGAGAATGACGTCTTTTGTGTCATCGGTCCCCAGCAAATTGAGCACGACTCCTTGAATCAGGTTTTCCACCTGGTTTGTTTCACTCTGGACAGTGATGGCCCCGCTGCCCGATCCGAAGGTGAGCGATGCGTCGGCGGCCGCCTGGACTGGTTGATCAAGGTCAAAAACGGGACGAACGGCGTTGCCGCTGTCGGCGGCCAGATTGTTTGTCACAGTGAGGGCGTTTGCAGCGCCTGTCTTTGCGGACGCCAGCAGCATTCGATAGGGAGTGCCCCCCGTGGAGCCGTCGTTGACGATGGTTGCGGCCACGCCGGCGCCGGAATTGTTGATGGCGTCGGCCAGTCCCTGCAACGTGTTGTTGGTGTCGTCGATGGTGATCGTGACTGTCGGTCCCGATCCAACCTGCACCACAAATGTCCCCTGGGTCACCGTGCTGTCGGGATCGGCGAGCCCCTGCGAAGCGATCTGGTGGGCTTGCGCGAGGCTGTGCACGCGAAGAGTGTACGTTCCCGGTACGGCGCTGTCCGATGCCGCAGCTGCCACAACTTGTTCGTTCGAGGAGGTTGCCGTCTGGGCGGCGAAGACGCTGTCTCGGATACGACCCAGCACAGCGGATTGATTGCGGAAAGCGAGCAAGCGGGCCTCAATGCCCTTGAAGGCGGTCTGCTGATCCACCACGCGGTTCTTCCGTGTGGTCAACAGATCGATCTGCTTCTGGTGGATCGACAGCAGGCCGTTAATGATCTTCGTCGTGTCGATACCGGTGACCAACCCGTCGATTGTCGGCATGGTACTCGTGACGTCCTGCGAAGATGTGTGGGAAGCCCGGCGGCTGGCTGCAAAAGAAATGCGAATGGGAGAGACGTCCCGGCGGGGCGTCTCTCCCAAAATATCACTGGATTTTTACAATGGGACCGCTAGGGGGATGGCCTTACCGCGCGAGCAGCGAGAGCACCAACTGCGGCAACTGATTGGCACTGCTCAGGATGGACGTTCCAGCCTGGACCAGCACTTGCTGTTTCGTGAAGTTGGCGATTTCTTCGGCGAAGTCGGTGTCGCGAATGATGGATTCCGCGTTCACCGTGTTTTCGAGGGTGGCTCGCAGGTTGTTCGCCGTGGCTTCCAGCGTGTTCTGCTGGAAAGCGCCCAGCGTGCCGCGCAGGTTCGAGAGTTCGTCGATCGCGGCATCAATGATGGCCAGCGCATCCTGCGACTTGGCTGCAGACGTTACGTCAATCTCATTCAGACTCGCGAACTGATTGCCGGTCACGCCCACGCCTAAGCCGTTGGGATTGACTCTGTTGATGGCAACTTTGGCCGTCTGGTTCTGGTTGGGACCGATCTGGAAGACCAGCGAATTATCTGCGATGGTCACATTACCCTGTGCACCAGTCACGGTTTGATGGGCATTGGCAGCGGTGTCGGCGGCGATTTGCACGCTCAATCCCTTGGCCAAACCCGTGGTCGCCGTCAGCACGTTTCCTTTTCCGGTGAAGCTCGTGCCACCGATGGTTCCGATGATGTTCGTACCCGACACGCTGATCAGGGTTGTTCCAAAGCCGGAACTGTCGACCGCTGCGGCGGTGTTGGAAACCACGGTCAGCGACGCATCCGTGCCGAACGCGTTCGTGCGGAGCCGCGTGGCGCCGGCCACATCCTCGGCCACAATACCGGTTTGACTGGTGAACTCGTTGATGCGGGCCTGCACTTCCGGTCGCGTCAGGCCGGCACTCAACGTGATGCTCACTCCGTTAATCGTCAGAATCTCATCCGCGGCCAGAGCACCGGTCTGAGCGGTACCGGCAGTCGAGTTGGCACGAGTGCCGACCGTCGTGACTTCGATGGCATAGTTGCCGGCAGTCGTGTCGGACGTGGCTTTCAGGAAGGTCACATCGGTGTCGGACGGCGTGCCCTGAAGTCCGGCCGAGCCGTCGAGCAGCTTCTTGGTGCCGAATTGCGTGTTGTTGGCGATACGGTTGATCGTATCCAGGGCGTTGGCGATTTCAGCCTGGTTGGCAGCCAGCGCATTATCGTCGTTCACGCCGGTGTTTGCCGAATCCAGCGCCAGGCTGCGAATCTTCACCAACAAAGTGTTGATTTCGCTGATCGCGCCTTCGCCAGTCTGCACGGCGGAGGCTGCCTTTTCGGCGTTCTGGATGGCTTGCCGCAAGCCGGAAATCTGTGCTCGCTGCTGTTCCGAAATGACGAGAGCCGCAGGGCCGTCGGCACCACGGTTGATCTTGAAGCCCGACGAAAGCCGCTCGAGCGACTTCGACAGAGCGGTTGTGGATCGCGTCAAATTGTTCTGCGCGGTCAAGGAAGACACATTGTTCGCAATGACTAAGCCCATTGTTCGATGTCCTTTAGATTAAATGCCGAACCCCAATTTCGCCTTCTCGGGCCGCGCACTGAGATTCCATCGGCTCGAATTGGAACGGTTCAGCAACTGTTGTTCGGGGAATCGCGGCGGCTCGTCGATCAGCAGAAGATACGTCACAAAACCGCGCGGTCAAATAAAATCGTACTTGCTTGCGAAGCTTCCTCGGTGGCGTCGAGGAACATCCGGATTGTATGTCTTCCCTGATCGAGTAGACGCTGGATCCCGCAATAATCCACTTCCTGGCACTTCTATTGATCGAGCGGGAAGCGAGTAAACTTGTCGAACAATTCCGTCGAATTGCTTAGAAAGCAGATCTCTTGGGGACCTGACGGAATCCTTTATCAAATTGCGCTAAATTGCCGAGTCCGCAAATGCCGATTAATCAGCACAGCCAGAACCGCCCCGTGAACCTCAAGTCCGGAATCATCAGAAAACAGGAAACATGCGTTGTTTGGTGAAGTTGCTCGGCATCGCTCGCGGATCGCAAATCTGCTGAGGGGCATCAAAAGTGTTGCGACGCAAACCAGGAATCATCCTGTGCATATTCCTGGCGGGCCTGGTGGTCGGGCATTTGGCCAGGCAGAAGATGTCAGTATCGTCGGCCCAAGGTGCCGGAGCTCAGTCGGCGGCTCTTGAAGTGGGCCCCGCTTCAATTGCATCGAGGGACCGAAACGGGCAGCCCGGTCTGAAGAAGGATTTGGGCTACGCTGATGGTCTGCTGCTCGAGGGAGATATTGCCGGTGCAAACGAAGCCTACGAATCGTTAGCCCGGAGCGCTGAAGGAGTCACTCAGCTTGAACTGAAATATCGTCGGGGAATTTGCTACGAACTGCTGAGTGAGTTTGAGCAGGCGTTGGCCAACTACCAATCGGTGGTGGGACAGTCGACCCCGACCCAGATCGCGCTGGCTGCGCGGCTCGGGCAGGCTCGCGTCTGGATTCACTCGCAGTTGCCGGAACTTGCCAAGCCTCTGCTCTTTGAACTGCTTTTGAATTCTCCTCCGTGGATTCCCTCGGGCGATGCCATCCAAAGGGAGTCGCAACAACTGCTTGCCGACGTGTTTGCCAACGAGGCCATGCAGGTCACGCCAAAACGTTTGATCGATCCGAAATGGATCGCCCAACCAGCTCTGATTTTTCGGCAACAGCTTGCGCTGGACTTGGTTGCGGAATCGCATTCGACCGCTGCGCAGGCGACGCGGCCCGATACCCACGTAACGGTCGACGATCGCGCTGGACAAGATCCCCAGAAAATCCTGCTCACGGTTCTCATTGAGCGAATGGCCGTCCACGAAGTCGTGCAACTTCTGGCACGCACTGCGCAACTCAACGTCGAGTGGTCCACGCAGGCGCAAGAGGAATCGCTGGCACGGACGACGCAGATGGCAGTTTCGCGATTGAGTCTGGCAAACATTCTTGATGCCGTTCTTGATCCCATCGGATGCGTCTGGGAATTCGACAAGGGCACAATTCACGTTCGCCGGACGGCTGACGTTCCGACGAGCGTGCTGGCGCAGATCTACCATACTCGCGCGACGCGAATGCTGCAGCAAACGATCGCCGCCAATCCGGACGATCAGTCCACGCCGGCCTCCTATCTTGCCCTGGCCAATCTTGCATTCGCGGACGGCCATCCGGATCAGGCGGTCGCCTCTTACCAAAGGCTTTTGCAACTGTTTCCTCGACTGCCGATTAAGGCGGAAGCATATTTCAATCTGGCAAAGGCATACATGCTTCTTGGAGACAACGGACGGGCACGCGAGTCACTGTATAAAGTGGCGGACAGCGCTCCGGGGCATGCTTTGGAGCCAATGGCCTACCTCTATCTTGGGCATCTGCATCTGGAAGAGGGTGAAGCGGCGAAGGCCATCAAACCGCTCGCGCGCGCCGTCGCGCTCGCAACCGATCGGGAGTTGCGCAACCTGTCCATCCTGACGCTCGCGGCAGCCTATCTGGTCGATCAGAAGTCCATTGCCGCGAACCAGGTGCTCATGGAGCACAGCGCCTTGCTGCGATCCGATCCGGACCGCAAACCGGCGGCGTTTCTGTCGGCCATGGCCGGCTTTCGAACTGCCGCGACCCGGTCACAAGTCGAACGCGAAGGGCGGCGTCTTCTCGCCGCGCTCACTCACGTGAAGCCGGCGGACTTCTTTGGAAGTTACGGCTACGCGCTGCTTGGCGAAGCCTATCGCGACCTTCAACTGGAAGATTCCCTGGTCGAAACTTACGAGACCGCCTTGAAGGAGGGGGTCGGCAACCACTGGGGCGAACTGATCACCTACGAATTGGCCGCTGTGTATTTCGACCACGGGGAGTTCGACAAAGCGCATGTCCTGCTGGCGGCTTTGATCGCGAGCAGCGGGTCGGCATGGATCGTAAAGGCCAGGCTGAAGATGGCCGAAATCAGCTTCGTAACCGGCAAAGATCGCGAGTGCCTTGAAGCGTGTCGGCAACTCTTTACCGTCACCGAAGACTCCGCGGACAAGGCATCAATTCTGCGGTTGATGGGGAGAGTGTACGAGCGGCAGGGAAACCATGAACAGGCTGCCATGTGCTTCGGCGGAATCGTTCCCAATGACGACCCGCCGACCGAAAGAGAAGCGGAAAGGGCATTGAACTAAATGGCGTTTGGCTTGTTAGAACGACATATTGATGCGACCAAAGGGTCGCCGGAGGCTGTCGCGCCGTTCATTTGCGGTCTCATGCGACGCGCCGGTCGCGCCTTGGCGTGTCTTGTCGTCCTGCTCGCGGCACTCATCGCCGATTTGCGCGCCGAAAAGGTTGTGCCGCCGGCTTCCGACTCAAGCAACCGATCAGCGCCGCCGTCACCCCGCGAGCTCTTGGACAAGACAACTGAAAACCTCGCGTCGCAGCGAAAGCAATTGACGACGGAACTCGACTCAGCCAAAGAGGCCGTTCCACCACACCCGACGTCCGAAAAGCCGAAGCCGAAAATGCTCGAGCTCCTTCCGCAGGAGCTCAAGGCCATTCAGAATCGCAGCACACAACAGTTTGACGAGTTGCACAGGGTGTTCCTTGAGCTGGAAACGTTGATGGCTCGCCAGCACGCCGTCAAGTCCCAGCCGTCCGCTGAAACGAAACCAAATCCGGGATCGGGCGCAGGCCCGGCCCCGGGCCCGGCCCCGGGCCCGGCCCCGGGCCCGGGCCCGGCGAGCAAGGCGAACGTGACACAGAGTTCTCCCAGCACGCAATCCGCGGCCCCCCACCGATTGCCCAATGTGCCGGAAGCGAAATTGGAACCGCAAACAACGAGCATCGTCACCGAACCGGTGGACCGCATGGGGCTCGCGAACAATCTCTATGCCACGGGTAATTACAAACTGGCCTTGGAAACCTATCGGAGCATTCCGTTGGCCGAAATAAACACCGATGAACGCGTGTGGATTGAGTATCAACTCGCTTGTTGCCACCGCAATCTGGGAGACCTGAGTGAAGCGGAAAAGCACTACCGGGTCGTCGCGAGCCGTGCTCAGCCGGAGTATCTGAGTGAAAACGCGCGCTGGTGGCTCCACACGCTGCAGAAGCGCAAAGAGCTGGAACAGAGTCTCGAACAATTTCATTCGGCGCTGGACGCAATGGAGAAGCAGATCAATGTATCAAAAACTGAATCAACGGGAACATGAGCTCTGCGAGGCCTACGCGGAGGAGCTCGATCAGTACCGGCGCGCCTTGCCGCTGGTCGACTCTCTTTTGCGAAAGGTTCATCAGGGGCACGACGTGAACGACGATCTGCGACGGTTGCGCGAACCTCTCAACCAGGTCTCGCGGATCGATGCTCAAATTCAATCGGCGAAACGCGAGCTCCGAGAGCAAGGGAAGCGTCCCGGCAGCCAACTGCAAACCGTTCTCATTCAATTGCAGCAAGTCCTGGAGGAATTGATCCAGCAAACCCGAATCGCCGAACAAGCCGCTCAACAGGCAAAGGATCGCCTCATGCCGGAACTCGATCACGAAACCCGCACGCAACGGATGCGCGATGCCTACCAGACAGTAATCAGCCGTTGCTAGACAGATTGCAGAGCACCGAACCATGTCTCATCGAATCGACCAGACCCCAACACAGGCCGACGTGCATCAGCACCGCGATGTCGAGCGGGCATGCGATGACAGCAACGCCATTCTCCGCTCAATTCACGACTTGACCTCGCTGCTCGACAGCGACGATGCGTCGGACTGCGATGCACCGGTGGCTCGCTCGGGAATCATGTGCCGGCTGCTTGAGCGGGCGAAACGCTATGCCGCCAGCTCGGCCACTGTTTTGTTGGAAGGCGAAAGCGGCACCGGCAAGGAGTTGATCGCCCGTCTGATTCACCAGCACAGCCCGCGGTCGAAACAACCGTACGTCCGAGTGAATTGCGCCGCGCTGGCCGAGAGTTTGATCGAAAGTGAATTGTTCGGGCATGAGCGCGGAGCGTTCACGGGAGCCGTGGAATGCCGGGCCGGAAAATTCGAGTGTGCGGACGGTGGAATGCTGCTGCTCGACGAAATCAGCGAAATTCCGACCCACGTTCAGGCGAAATTGCTGCGAGTGCTCGAAGAAGCCGAATATCAGCGCGTCGGAGGCAACAAAACCTGTCACGCCAACGTGCGCATGGTCGTCGCAACGAACCGCTCCCTGGAACAAGAGGTTGCCAACGGCTGTTTCCGGGCCGACTTGTACTACCGCCTGAACATCCTGCGTTTACGCTTGCCGGCGCTCCGCGAACGCAAAGAAGACATACCGCCACTCGTTTCACATTTCGTGAGCCGTCTGCAATGCGAAGCATCCGTGCCGATTCGTGGTGTTGCCCCCGAGACCATGGACATGCTGATCCGTTACGACTGGCCCGGCAACGTCCGCCAGTTGAGGAACGCCATTCACGGCGCGTGCGTGTTGAACACGTCGGGAATCATCATGTCGGCCGACATCCCGCCACTGCCGACGTGCAGTTCTGAACTGCCCACTGGTTTCGACGACATGCGCATGGAGGACGTCGAGCGGCACGTGATCCTGTCGGCACTCCGCAGATTCAACAACAACAAGACCGCCGCCGCCAGCCATCTCGGTCTATCGGCCCGCACGCTGCTCAACAAAACGAAACATTATCAGCAACAGGGCCATCTCTAAGCGGACTGGAAGAAGCCACTGGACAGGCGCAGGCGTGGGCGACAGCCTCGGGGTGGCCGGTTCTATGATTGCCACAATCGAACATGTTGGACGTTTCGTGGGTTGACGCCGTCATGCGCGAATCAATGGCGGACCGGCGGCTCAGCACGCAGGTCCCTTCGCGACATCATCTAATGCTTCGGCTGCTTTAACTGCCGTCCAATAGGCATTGGCCACAGTTTCGGCGTCGAATTGAGGCGTGATCGCACGGTCGAAATCGCCCCGCTCATAAGCCTGGACGCACTTCAGGATACTGCCGACGGGGCCGTCGTGCGTTCTTAGGCCGGAGGTGAGCCATTCCGCGAGGGGAAGATGGTCCAGAATCTGCTCAAGCGGTGTGTCCATTATCGCATCAAGCAGCGAAATCATTCCGGCCATGAAGTAGGCCGATGGGTTGCTGTGACCAATTGCCTTGGCCAACTGCATTGCCATTTGACCTCGAACAAACGCCATCCGCAAAAGTTCCGGCGGCTTGCCATGGCTCATTCGACCGAGCGTCAGCAGGGCCACGACGTTGCGGACGCCTGCAATGCCGAGCAATGCGAGTGCTTGTCGGATCGAAGAGACTTTGCGGCGAAGACCGACATGCGCCGAGTTGATGAAACGCAGAAACCCATAGGCCATTGTCGCATCGGTGATGATGATCGCTTCCAACTCCGCAAGCTCGACGTCGGGCGCATTCAGTTTGGCGAGCAGGTTGAGAGCTGTAAGCTGGCCAATCGTGAGTCGTCTGCCGCGCAGCACCTCCGGTCGCGCGAGAAAATAGCCTTGAAAAAGATCGAACCCCAACTGTTTGCAAGTCTCGAATTCTTCGTAGGTCTCGACTTTCTCCGCCAGCAGTTGCACCGGAAAGGTGCGTAAATCGGCAACATGATCGGCCAGTTCATCCGCAGCCACTCCGGGCAAGTCGACCTTGACAATGTCGGCGTAATTCAGCAACGGCGTCAAATTGGAATGGCGGACGAAGTCATCGAGCGCGATGGTGAACCCGCGCTCCGAGAGGGCGATGACACGTGCGATCAGGTCGGCGTCGGGAACGATGTCTTCCAACACTTCGAGCACGAGCTTACCGGGAGTGTTGGGAATGAGCGTGTCGCTGTTCAGAAAATCGCGAGTCATGTTGACGAATGCCGGCTTACGACCAACGAGTTCGTCAAGCCCCAGGCAGATGAAGGCATTCGTCAAGACTTCGCCGGTCGCCTGCTCACCATCCATGCCGGCAGACGGCTGTTTCTCCGATGACCGAAACAAAAGCTCGTACGCGACCACCTGTTTCCGCACATTGAAGATCGGTTGGCGGGCGATCAATGCCGTGCGGGGGGCAACGTTAGGTGGCATATTGTTCTCTTGATTGAATCTGCCGCACGTAGAATTCGGTTGCGGTAAGCGAGAAACTTTGTCAGAACGCAGTCCCCCTAGTTCGTATCGGCCCTGCGCGAGTTTATCTCTCTAGAAAGACATTAGTTCAGAATGTTGACAGGTGTTCCCCTGACAAAAATCCAATGCGAGCTTGTAGGAACGGCCGCAAGGATTATGCCGAAGATGCCGCCCAGCGCTGCCGCCGCCCGTCCGAGATGCGCCTGAGTGCTCGGTCGCGTCGCGACTTTTCGCTGGTGGTGCAGGAATCGACGGTGAGACGCGATCCAGTGATTGCCTGCCATTGCGCTGGGGTGAACTCGAACTTGCCGCTCCGGGTACACAAAGCGTTGTCGATCTCTACCTGATGCCGTCTTACGACGATATCGCCAGCGTGTACTATTACAACAACCGGTGGAATGTTCACTACATCTTCCAGGAGGCGCCGATTGTCGCGAAAATCCGCGAGGCCGCGGCGGAGCCCCTGACGAAGGTGACGCTTCCGAAGGTGTCCAACGAGATGAAAGCCCATGCCAGATGAAGCGTTCAACTGGATGGGACGCGTTAAGGCCGTTGAGCGCGAGGTGGTATTGTCGTGACTGTGCAGCCCGGATATGGATCGGCGAGGCGTCGCGCCGGAGCGCACTCAACCCGACGAACTCATCGAGCGACACTCGTATCGCGCTTGTCAAGTCCTTGATCAGGCCGCTGATCATCTTGGCGATGATCTCGAGACGCTCCCTCAAAGCAAGTTGCACCGGTCGCTGAATCAGCCCGCGTCGCTGTGCGGCTTCCAGCAAGGGCACGCATTCCTGTACGGAACCGCGGGCGATCGTGCAGAAATTGCGGCGATCGGGCTTCGTGAAGCGGCCGTTACCTTCCGCCAAATTTGTCGCGATCGACAGCGCCGCGCGATTCAACTGGTCGACGAGAAATCCGTAGCCGCGCGGGATGCTTTCGGTGAGAGCGGCGAGTTCGTCAGCGAAGTCCACCGCTTTTTGATAGACCTCCAGCTTCTCGAACATGAAGGCCACGAGAGGTCCCCCGCGGTAAGAATTGAGCAGTGGATCAGGTGAGCAGGAGACCGCAGGAGAGTCCATCGGGAGATCAACGCCGACTCCGAATGCGACTCTTTTCTTTCACCTGCTCTCCTGTTCCACTCTTCTCCTGCTCTATTCGCCTGCGGCGAATCGGGACGACAGGACACCGTTAGAACTTTTTATCGCCGGCATCCGGGGCTGGGAATCCGCCTTACGGCGGTGGGTCGATGACCGGAAAGTCTAGTTCACAATGACCTTGCGTCACCAGTTCACTCACGACCACAGCCGCGGCAGCCAGAGTCTTCGCATGTGCATGGTG
>JBBDVZ010000353.1:13510-14399 GCA_040903115.1 Planctomycetaceae bacterium | reverse complement strand
CGAGGTGTGCTGCACGACGTACAAGACCGAAACCGAGACCTGCTACCGCGATCACTGCTATACCGTTTGCAAGCCGGTCGTCGAGAAGAAGTGCATCAACGTTTGCTGCGGCGAATGGAAAACCGTGTCGGAAACAATCCCCGGCCCGTGCATGAATCAGTGCGTCTGCGATCCGGGAACTTGGGAATACGATCCTTGCACCTGCTGCTGCGTCTACAAGCCGGGCTGCTGCCGAACCGTTCAAGTTCAGTGCCCGCCGACCGTTTGCTGCCGCAAGGTATGGTGCCCGAAGGTCGTCCAGCAGGAAGTCTGCTGCACGCGCTATGAGACCGAAGTGAAGCACTGCAGCGTTCCGTACACGGTCTGCCGCCAGGTTCCGTGCACGACGACGAAGCAAGTTCCTTACACGGTCTGCGAGATGGTGAAAGAGTGCCGCACGAAGCAGGTTCCCTACACCACTTGCACCTACGTGCAAGAGTGCCGCACCAAGTGCGTGCCGTACACCGTCTGCGAGTGGAAAGAGGAATGCATCACGAAGAAGGTGCCCTATACGACTTGCGAGATGGTCTCGAGCGTCTGCAAGAAGAGGGTTCCCTACACGACTTGCTCGTACGTCCAGGAGACCAAGACGCGGCGCGTGCCCTACACGACTTGCCGCCAGGTTTGCGAGACGCGCTATAAGACCGTGACCAACTGCGTTCCGCGACAGGTGTCTGTGACCAAGACCCGATGCGTGCCCCGCGTGGTGTGCAAGCAGGTTCCTGTGACGTGCTGCTGCCCGGCGCCGGCCCCGACCTGTGCCGCGCCACAGCCCACGTGCGCTGCCCCTCAACCAGCCTGTAACTAAGGCTCAAGCGTTCATCGAATTTGGACCTGTCGATGGCGGGGG
>JBBDVZ010000353.1:0-13500 GCA_040903115.1 Planctomycetaceae bacterium | reverse complement strand
TCCTTGTATTCGCCCCCGCACTTTTTTTCGGCCCGATATTCCGCGGCAATCCGGCCGTCAAGCCGCGCGGCGAAGCTGCCGCAAGATGTGCTCGAACTCGTCGTTCGACCCAAAGGCGATGATGATCTTTCCGCAGTCTTTCCCGGTCTGGCGGATCTCGACCTTTGCTCCTAACACGTCGCGCAACTGTTGTTGAAGTTGAAGCACGTGATTGCTCGGCTGAGTTGCCGATGCTTTCGCGTCGGTCGTGGGAAAGGGAATCGTGTCAGCTTCGCCCTGCTGAAGCTCGCGCACGGCTTCCTCGGTTTTGCGGACCGAAAGTGATTCCGCCGCGATGCGCTTGCACAGCGCAATCTGGTTGGCTTCATCCAGCGTCAAGAGCGCACGCGCATGGCCGTTGGTGATGCGGTCGGAGGCGAGAGCCGTTTTCACAAAATCGGGCAGCTCGAGCAAACGGACATAGTTGGTCACCGTCGAGCGGCTCATGCTCAACTGCTTCGCAAGGTCCTCCACCGTGCTGTTGAACCGGGTCAAGTAGTCCTGGAAGGCCTGCGCCTTTTCCAGAACGTTGAGGTCCTTGCGCTTCAGGTTCTCTTCAATAGCCGCCTCGCATACACGACGGTCGTCCAACTCGAGGACACGGCAGGGCACGGCTTCCAGCCCGGCCTCTCGAGCTGCCAGCCAACGCCGTTCGCCCGCGATGAGTTGGTACTGACCCCCGTACGGGCGGACGAGCAGCGGTTGCAGTACGCCGTGCTGTTTGATGCTCTCGACCAGCTCGCTCAGCGACTCGGCCTCGAAGTCTTTGCGCGGCTGAAAAGGATTGCGTTCGATGAGGTCGACGTGAATGCTGCTGGGGTCGGCTGTGCCGGTGCCGGCTGCGGTTGTCGCCGGCATTGCCGCAGGTTCCGTATGTGGCTCGTCGAGGGCCCCGCCAAGCAATGCGTGCAATCCGCGTCCCAATCGCCGGCGAACGCCGCTGGCTCCGTCGGCAACGGCTATGCTGTCGGTGGTTGAAATGTCATCCATGATGTGTCTCGGTCCCGTTGAGTTGTTCAGATTGTCGTGATGCCGGTCGATGCCGCACGGGCAGGCTGGGAAGATTTGCACGAAACGCTGGCTAGTCGACGCGTGTGGCACACCTTCGATAGGAAACCCGGAGAGGGTCTGACGTATAGAATCGGGTCGGCGGGGTGTGTTCTGGATCGAAGGTGCGGATTCTAACGGCTGATTGAAATAGGCGGCAAGGTGAAAACGATTGCGTGTTCCACGTGAAACGCACAGGCCAGGAGACCCGCACAAACGGGGCAAGAGTTTGTTAAGCCCCTCGCGTGCCGTATCCAAGCCGACCGCTTGCGGTCGAACCGACGGCAAGCCGTCGGCTTGGATACAGGCTGGGCCTACTTCACGCGGTAAAGGCGAATCGCCTGGGCGCGGTCGAAGTCCGTTTGCTCGACACGGTCGGCCGAATACTCGTCGAGCAGAACGAGATCGCTCGGCAGGTAATCGTAGGTCGCGAGAACCTCGAAGCGGTTGGCGGACTGCGCCAACTCAGCCACAAACGCCGGAGTGCGCTCCGCGTGCGGGCCCGCGACCAAGTACGCGAAAGTTCCCGGGGGCAATGGACTCGATCGCAGTCCGCCCAGATCGGCAATCGGCACAGCGGTCTGGCCGTTGGCCAAGATGTGAAAGACGAGCGCCGGTTCGCCGAATACGAAATATAATCGCCGCGACCTGGCCGCGCCTGTTTGAGTCGTCGAATCAGGGCTGTTGTCGACAATTCGCGCGGCGATCGACTCCAGACCCGTTCGATCTTCCCAGCCAGGGATTCCGCGCGAGTTCAAACGCCCGGTAAAGATCACCATCCCAATGACGACCGCGGCGGAAACCACGAAGTGACGAAGGACGCTTCCCATCGGCGGGGGACTGCCTACTTTGGCTGCAGCGGCCCTGCGGCTGATCCAAGCATCAAGGAACCTACCCAGCGTTGCACCGGCTGCCAGCCAGGTCGCCACCAACGAAGGCAGTACCAGACGCGGGTAGGCGCGGTACAGGGGCGTCAGGACGAGGAGCCCGATCAGCCAAGCGGCTGTCATCCAGTACGCCAAGGCCCGGTTTGACTCCAACCCCTGTGAGGGTCGTTCATTCGAGGCGGCCCAAATCAACAAGATGAGTCCAACGATCGCCAACAGCTCCAGCATGACGCCGGATCCGAGAAGAGCAGCCAAGGCGACCAGCCACAAAGCGGCGGGCAGCCACCCGATCATTCGGCGCGCCTGTCGGTTCCACGTGGAAATCTCTGGATGCGACCGGGAAGCCACCGCCGCCAGCAATGCCAGACCGGCGCCGATTGCGCTCAGCCATCCCTCGAAATGACGCTGGGCGGCAACGTGTCGTTTCAATGATTCCAGCCAACCGTCGAGGCCCACGACGTACCCGCGGTGATTCGCCTGCACGGCAGCGTAGCCGCCGTGGTCCGCAAGACCATAGAGCACGGGGCTCCAAAGCGCGAACGCCGTCGCGGCGATGACAACCCACACGCCCAGGCTCTTCCGCGATGAGATATTCGCCGGCTTTTGGAAGATCAGCCAGGGGACCATTCCCGCCAAGCCAATGGCCAACGGCAGCCAGCCGTTGTACTTGGTCCACCATGCCGCCGCGGTCGCCACGCCCGCCATCATCGCCCAGCCGAAGCAGCGGCGGCGTAAAGCTTCCCACGCCAGGTAAACGGCGGCCAACATCCAGAAGCAGAGCAGGGGGTCGGTCAGCACGGTCCGTGAGTAGAGGATGTGAAAATCGTTCGATGCGGCCAGCGTCGCGGTGGCAGCGCCGGCCGGCGGACCAAACATCGAACGCCCGACCCACCAGGCAAGCACGATGGTTGCACTGCCAAATAAAAGGTTCACCGACAGCGTTCCCAGGTGCCCGCTGCCAAGCAGTTTGATCGACCATTCGACCAGCGTCGGCAGCAGCGGCGGCGCATACAGATGTTGGAACGGATAGACGGAACCGGTGCCTGCAAACCAGAAATTTGACGCATACACGCCTTCATCGAAGTGCTCGACCGCGGCCCTCGATAGAAGCGAGCCGCGCAGCACAACTCCGGCCAAGACGACAATGCCGACCACGGCGAGTTCCACCCGCGTGAATGGCGGCGCGCCCGCGAGCGAGCACGTATTTTCGTTGGTCTTGTTTCTCACGTCCGTCTGTCTCGGACAGCGTAAGTCGTGGCGGCCAATCTCAGGCTCACGGTCTTGCTCGAGGTTCCACGTGAAACCGCACGGAAGCCCGGCTTTTCAAAAAAGCCGGGCTTCTTCATCGTTAGGGTGCGTGCCAGGTAAACGCAAACATCAATTCAATGGGCCAGGGGTTTGAACCGGCGAGCGCGCGGACTATCATAGCTGATGCCGGAGCAAATTGCGTTCATTCGATTGCCGCACAGAGGGACAACCGCGATGGCCGATCTCGACAAGATGTATGACGAAGCCAACGAGCTCAAAGAGCAAGGCGACCTCGAAGGCGCTGTTGCGAAGCTGAATGAGATCGTGGCGGCTGATCCCCGACACATGTTGTCGCACGCCGCGCTCGCGGTGCACCTGCAGCGGCTCGGGCGGTTTGACGAGGCGATCGAGCATGCCATCAAGGTCACGGAGCTCGAGCCGAACGATTCCTTTTCGTTCACACAGCTCTCGGTGATTTACCAACGTTGCGGCCATATTCAAGAGGCTGAAGACGCGATGGCAAAGGCACGCGAGCTGCAAATGCGGCGTGGTTGATTGTAGCAGGCACGCTCGGCTCGACTGTCTTCGACCCTGAGGCTCAGACCCGAAGGGAGCTCGCCGAAGTCCGTCGTGCCGCAGCTCGTGGGGCGAGTGTTCGCGAGCCGATGGCTTTTGCAGGCGGACGGCACGGCGGAGCGTGCCTGCTGCGTCAGCGTGCCCATTCCGGCAACGTAGAGTCGGTTCGGGCCTTGTGATTGCTCGTGTCGCCGGGCGACAAGTCGAACGCGCGATCGGCGGGCGCCGACGCGCTATTTCGGCCACCCTGCCAATTCTTAGGCAGACCAAACTCGTCCAGCTCTTCCGGCGCAACACTCGGGCGAAGGTCGCTATCGAAGGGGACGACAGCCTTCTTGCGCGGCTCACTGGTTCGTGATTGCCCCGCTCGTTCGTGCCTGCTGCTGTTCGAGGTGCCGACATCGTCGAGAAAAAGGGCTCCTTTGCCGTTGCCGGCGCCTGTGGCAGGCTGGACGTTTCTATCTCGCTTTGGCTGCAGCGAGGACGCCTTTTCCGTCCCTTGCGGCGCGTCGGCGCGGGCCTTGCGGTCTCCACGGTCGACCGGAGTCAGGTCGAATAGCGGATCACTCTCACGCTCGTAACTGATGCGCAGAGGGTCGCGGTGAGCAGCACTATTGCCATCGCCGCTCCGAATTGACGGCCCGAACGTTTCTGATCCCGCTCGGTCGCCGTCAACCGTTTCGCGGCCCGAGGACGAACCCCGACCCGTCTCCAGCGGTGGAGCCATCAGCTTTTCGCCACCGGTCGGACGAATGAAATTCGGGCCCTCGCCATCCGAAGTGACTTTACGAGCCGGGGTTTTTGAGTCGGCCACAACTGGCCGTTCGGAATCGCTTCCCAAGCCGGAGGGATTCACGCGGATCGTTTCGCTCGCGTTAAAGCGGCGGCCGTCGGGTGTGACCAACGTGGCATGCAGGACGAGCTTCGAGTTCTCCGGTTTCTGCTGCAGCGGCACCTTGAAGAAGTACCCGGAACCCAAAAACCCTCGGTGCCAATGTTCGCGACTCTGGTCGCTATCGAAGGCCCATTTGCCGATCCGCTGCTGGGCCTCCGGTTTGGTGAGGTCAAGAAGTTCCAGCTCGACGGAGCCGGCCAGCTTGAGCAGTTCGCCGTCGTGATCGTGCGGAACGATGGCGGCGGTCAGCACGTCGTCGCCCGGCTTGCCGTCGCTTTCCAGTCCGCCGGAGCGAAGGCGATCGATTTCAATTCCCGCTGCGCGATACAACACCTCGGCCTGTTCGGCCAGCAGCGTCTTCTCGCCGCGGGCGGCAATCTGCGTGCGCAGCTCGTCGGCTTCCCTGCGGGTGGCGGACAGTTCGTTCTGCGTGAGGCTCAATTGCGACTGCATTTGCGAAAGGGAATCTTCCTGCTGCCTTAACCGGCCCTCAAGCAAGTCGACATTTCCGCGCATCGCGCAGCCGTGGCCGGCGAAAACGGCCAACATCAGGACCGCTGTCCAATAGTACGCGATCATAGCCCGTTTGGTACCGAAAACAGATGAATGTCCGAATGTTGCCGAATGGCAACGGACGAACCAGAGATGCAAACGTCTGCCGAATAGAACAGCCCGAAAGGGGGCATTGGGGTTGGGAATATTACTCACTTAACGAAATCTTGAAAACAGGAGATTTACGGCTTTGCAATCGCGACGATTTGGCACGGCCTCGCCGCCCTGCGAGGTTTCACCGCGACCGGAATGGCGAATTTTGACAATAAACGGTGAGCGCGGTAGCATTGCCATTAGATGCGGGAAAGGGAGCCAACCATGGGCAGCAGTTTGAACTTGTCGTTGACCGATGAACTCCGTGCTTTTGTTGACGCGAATTCCGGCGACGGCACCGACTACGCCACCCCGAGCGAGTTCGTCCGCGACGTGCTTCGCGAGAAGAAGGAACGCATCGAAGCCGCGAGAATCCGCGATGCCATCCTGGAAGGCTATCGGGATGCCGGGGCTGGTCGCACCGTCCGCTACCGCGGCGACCTGCGTCACTTGCTTAAGAAAGCCGCCAAGTGAGCTCCCGCAAGCGGTCTCGCCGCGGCGCGGTTGCTGTCATCCTGACGGACCGTGTGCGCAGTCTGACATCCAGGAGCTCGAGCAGTACTCGGTGAAGCAGTGGGGACGAAAGACAGCCGACAAATACATCGATGACATCGCCGCAGCTCTGGATCGACTCTCTGAGAATCCGCACCTGCTTCGTCTCGAACCCGACCTGGCGCCGGGCCTTTTCTTCTACCGGGTGCGGAAGCACTCGCTCGTCTGCGACTACCGCGGGAATACGGTCTATGTGCTAACAGTCGTTCACACCAGCATGGACCTGCCCGCACGCCTCGTCGAATTGGAGCCGCGACTCATTGCGGAAGTGGAAATGCTGCAAAGTAAGCTTCGCGCCGAAATGCGGTAAGATTGAAAAAAACGCGCCCACTGCAGAAACTGCTTTCACCTAACCGCACCTGACTCGCATTCTGGTTGAGTCGTGTTAATGCACTCGCACGCTGTGCCGTGCCTTCAGAAAGCAGCCATGCGTAATGCTCCCTTACGTGATCTGACGCACGACCTGATCCTTCCCACGATGCTGTTTGCGGCGCTCGGCGGGATGACATGGGCGGTGCGAGGGTCGTCGGGATTTGGAGCCACCGCGGGCTGCATCTTTGCCGGAGTGGCATGGGGAGCCGCCTGGTGGTTCATCGCACGTGATACCAGCGGCGAGCAGTCGCGAAGGTACAGTTCCGGCTGGATTGTCCTGGCCGTCACCGTGGGGCTCGGAGTCGCGGGGGCGCGCGGTTGGATGCAGTGGCCCAGCTTTTTCGAGGGCAAGTTGCAGACGGACGCAGCAAAGAATGAGTTCGTTCCCATACCGACAATCTACGGTTTCGTCTGGCTCTTTATTGCCGGCGTGCCGTGGGCAGGACTGGGAGCATGCCTGCTGGCGTGGTGCGGATCACTACGCGAAACGCGCGTCTGGCACTGGGCTATCCGCATTGCATGCGGCATCTGCGGAATGCTACTCGCGCGCTATTTGTTCAACCATTACCCGCAGTACTTTTTGCCGCTTTATGATTCTCTGGAATCCCGGTATTCGGACCTGGAGGCCAATCCAAACCTGAGACGGCTGATGAACGACAGCGGTGCAGCCATCGCACACCTCGGTGCCTATCTTGGATTTTTGCTGTATGAAGTCGGCCGCCGAGATTGGAAAAACGTCGTGCTCATTGCGGCGGTGGGACTCATCAACGGCGCGGGCTGGCAATTTTGCCAGAACTGGAAATGGGCTGACGATGTCTGGCCGACCGCCAACTTCAATTGGTGGCGGTGCTGGGAATCGTCGGGTGGGATCAGCATCGGCATTGCCTATGGCATTGCATATTTTCTGGTGAACCGACAGATGTCGGATCCCGAGCGCAAGATGTTGAATTCGCGCCGCGCGATCGCCGGGCCAAACTTCGAGTGGCTGCTGGTCTTTTGCGGTTTGACGGCGCTGTTCGACACGTTTTTGCGGTACCAATTGGCCGGATGGGGGCCGTACTACTTCAGCATCGTCATCATCTTCGGCGTCGCATACTACCTCAAATATCGCGGCACGCCGTTAATTGAACCGCTGTCCGAGGCGGAAAATGTCGGCCGCGGCTGGAACGTCGAATGGGGCGCGCTTTGTCTTGGCACGGCCATGCTCGCCGGACAGTTCTTCCAAGGCAGGCAGGCGATACTGCTGCGCAGCAATTATTACATGGGCGTGATCGCGTTGGGCGCCGTCTACTTCCTGATACGACGAAGACACTTCGAAAAAGAAAACTCGCTCACGATGCCGCAACACTGCGACCCTATCCTTGAACGTTTCGGCCTGTACGTCGGCGTGTTTCTCGGACTGGGTCTGTCGATCCGCAATGGACTGAAGGGCTGGTTCAATATCTACATGGGCGATGAGCGCTACTGGAGCGCGGTGCTTTGGCAAGTCCTCGGGCCGGTGTTCATCGTGGTCCTGACCGCGATCGCCGCATGGATCCTATTTCGGCCGCTGCCGCGAAACTTCCGTGGCGACCCGTTTCCGCACGCGTATGCAATTGTGTGGCTTGTTATGATTGTTCAAAACGTGCTCGCGCAACTCGTCACCGGCCCACCCACCGCGTGGAATGAAGTGGCGTTCAACATCTATTACGGGCTGCTGTTCGCCGTCACCGCGGCCATCGTCATTCACTACCGTTGCATGAAGGCGTGGCGCGCCACTTTGTGAAAGCGCACCGAGCAACGCCTCAGCAACGGAATACGACCCGGCTGGCACGAGAGTCGTCGAAGAGGGCCGGGCGAAACGGCCGCGAATCATGCCGGCTTGGGTGTGAGGTGCTCGAGCACATTATCGATCAGGCCGTAGTCGCGCGCCTCTTCCGCGAGCATGAAGTTGTCGCGGTCGGTATCCTGCACGATTTTTTCCAGCGTCTGGCCGGTATGTTTGAGCAGAATCGCGTTCATGCGCATCTTGACTCGCAACACCTCCTTGGCATGAATTTCGAGATCTGAAGCGGTCCCCTCCATGCCCGCCAGCGGCTGGTGGATCATAATGCGGCTGTTGGGAAGCGCATTCCGCTTGCCCTTGGCGCCGGCGGTCAGCAATACGGCCCCCATGCTCGCGGCTTGTCCCACGCAATACGTCGCGACGTCGCAACTGACGTACTGCATCGTGTCGTAAATGGCCATGCCGGCGGTAATCGACCCGCCGGGCGAGTTGATGTACAGATGAACGTCGGCGGTCGGATCTTCAAACTGCAGGAACAGCAGTTGCGCCACAATGCTGTTGGCCACAGGGTCGGTCACCTGGCTGCCCAGGATGATGATGCGGTCCTTGAGCAGGCGGCTGTAGATATCCATGGCCCGCTCTTCGCGGCCGCTTTTTTCGATGACGTAGGGGACGAGCACCGTCATAGTTTCGTGCTTTCGTTGTCGGTTGAAAAAGGTTCGATTCGATGCAAGGTGCCGCGGACCATAGTATCTTTTGGAGGCAGCTTCAAACTCCCCTCCCTTCCAGGGAGGGGTTGGGGGACTTCGGCGAGCTCAGTCGAGACGAGGGTCGAGCGTTTCACCCCTCTCCCAACCTCTCCCCTCAAGGGGAGAGGGGTTTCGGAATCTTCTCTATTGCCAACGTTCTCTCCGTGTCGATCAGCCCGGCTGGCTCGGCTGGGCCTGTTCGCCCGGCTTCTTCAAACCTTTGATCGGTTTGATCAGCACATCGTCAACCAAGCCGTACTCTTTGGCCTCGGCGGCGGAGAGGTAGCGGTCGCGGTCGGTATCTTTGCGTACGATTTCGATCGGCTGGCCCGTGTGCCTGGCGAGGATCTCGTTGAGGATTTCACGCGTTTTGAGAATGTCGCGGGCCTGAATTTCAATGTCCGAGACTTGCCCGCCGACTTCGCCGTACGGCTGATGGATCATCATTTTCGCGTGGGGCAGGGCATAGCGCTTTTTCGCGGTGCCGCCCGCAACCAGCACCGCCCCCCCGCTGGCGGCCAACCCGACGCAGTACGTGGCGATGTCGCAATCGAGATACTGCATCGTGTCGTAGATGGCCATCGTCGCCGTCACCGATCCACCCGGCGAGTTGACGTACATATGGATGTCTTGATGCCGGTTCTCGGACTGCAGAAACAACAGCTTCATCACGATCAAGTTGGCGGCGGCATCGGTGATCACACCGTCGAGAAACACGATGCGATTTTCCAGCAACAGATCGCCGATTCCCATCTGCCGCTGGCGCGTATAGTCCCGGGCCCGCTGGTTCCACGGTCCTCGATTGGCGCCAAAGTCTGCAACAGGCTCAAACATGCGAAGTTCCTCTGGGGATGATTGCATGGGTCGCCAACGCCGGTTTGGCTGGCGGTCATCAGTTTGTGGCCATTCGTCAAAAGACGTAGAAACCAGCGCACCCACTGGCGCCGCGCAGTGCAAGATCGTCGAAGCGCAGGCTACGCCTTCGAATCGCCGTCGTCCTCCGGCTCGTCGGGCAACGCGCTTTCGATGCCGCAGACCGAATAGCCGACGGCCGCGGTCCGGTTCTCGGCAGGCGGTTCGAGCTTCGCTTCCTTGAACTTGGCGCGTGCGAGGATGAAATCGACGGCCATGCGTTCGCGAATCTGCGCCATCAGGTTTTCGATCACGCCGGATTTCACGAGCCGCGCCCGGACGCGCCGCGGGCTCTCACCGCGTTGATGGGCCATCAGCCGGATCTCGTCTTCAATGTCGGACGGCTGAACCTCAATTGCCTCCTTGGTTGCGATCTTGTCGAGGACAAAATGTTCCTTCAGCGCTTGCCGCGTCGTGGTGACGGCTCGCTGCCGCAGTTGATTCTCGCGTGCGCGAATGTCGTCTTTTGTGAAGCCCGCCTGCTGCATTTCCAGTATTTCACGATGCAGCGCGTTTTCGACCTGCTTGCGGACAAGCTGCTCGGGCAAGTCCCAGTTGGCCGACTCGGTGATTTTTCCCAGCACCTGCGAGCGGACCGCTTGCCGCTGCTGGTAGGTTATCTGCCGCTCGAGGATATCGCGGATGTCCTCCCGCAGCTCCTCTTCCGATTCGACGCCCACCCGCTGAAGAAACTCTCGATTGAGCTCCGGAAGCTCGACGCGCTTGACGTCCTCGACCACGAAATTGACGGTCACCGTTTCGCCCCGCAACTCCGGCGATTCGGCCTCCGTCGAGACGACCATTTTCGCCATTCGCGTATCTCCGGCGGCGGCGCCCACCATCAACTTGTCGAAACCTTCCAGCTCGGCATCGGAAAACTGCAGCACCGGCTTGATCTGTACGCTGAGCTCGTTGACTTTGTGCAGCACCGCTCCGTTGTGCTCAAACTCCGCCGAAAGGACGACGTAGTCGCCGGCCGCCGCCGCTCCCTCGTGCGGAACCATCTTCGCATATTGCGACAAAAATCGCTGCAAATAGTTCTCGACGTCCTGGTCGGTCACGTTGCGCACCGGGCGCGTGATTTCCAGGCCCTGGTAGTCGGGAAGGTCAAATTCCGGACGCACTTCGACGTCGAACTCGAATTCGAAATTTCCCTCGGCGGGAATCTCGATGCTCTCGACGTCGAGGTTTGGTTCGTTGATCGCGTCGAGGTTGTTGTCTTCGGCAAGCTGGTCCAGGCTGCGGACGAGGATCTGTTGTTTCACCTCGCCGGTCAATTCCTTATTGAATCTCTTTTCGATGAGCTTTTGCGGCACGTGACCTTTGCGAAAGCCCGCAACCGTCGCCTCGTCGCAAAGCTTCTCGACCGCTGCGCCATAAAAATGATCGACGTCGCCGCGGGGAACGGTGACGCGGACGTGCTTCTTGCAGGGACCGACCTGCTCGATCTGCACGTCCAGCGACATGTGATAGTCTTCCTTTTCGGCGACAGCCGTCTCGGACTCGGGCGCGTCAACGTCGCTGCGGTCGTCGTCGTCATCTTTGACCATGGTGCTGGTTGTTTCTCTTTATCGCGCGAAAGAAAAAGCGGCGTCGAGCCGCGGTAAGAAGAGTCACCGACAATCGGTCGACCGCTTAACGTAAAGAAGCGGCCCGAAATGAACGAGAGCGGGTGAAGGGAGTTGAACCCTCGACAGCCACGTTGGCAACGTGGTGCTCTACCACTGAGCTACACCCGCCTGCGCCGATGCAGAATTGCTCGTCGGGCGGCGAGCGATCTGCGATCGTATTGTTCAAACTGTCGTCGATTATAGCGCCACTGGGCAACTCTGCAAGTCAAAACGCAGCCAGCGACATTGTGCGAAACCCGATGCGCCGGCATGATGGAAGGGGTGCCGAACGGCTGTGGCAACTTCCTTCGACGCCTCGTGTTGCGTCCCCTTTTGTACAATGGCGGCCATCGCGTGAAATGGCCAACGCTGCCTTTCTCTGACGATGTTGTTACTTCGCCGCGGAGACGACTCTTCGAATGATGGAAAACATACCACCTGCAGCACTGACAGCGTATAAGACGCAAGATGGCCGCAGTCTCGCCGAGCTGTCACGCGGCTCGCGTCTGCTGGTGGTATTTCTGCGACATGCCGGCTGTCCGTTTTGCCGCGAGGCGCTGGCCGAAATCTCAAAAAGACGGGCCGCGATCGAGAGCGCGCCCGCTCGCATCGTGCTGGTTCACATGATGAATGACCAGCAGGCGCAAGCCCTCTTCCGCAAGTACGGACTGCACGACGTCGACCGTATCAGCGATCCGGAGCAAGTGCTCTATCGGGCTTTCGGTCTCACCCGCGGCTCGGCGGCCCAAGTGATGGGACCGGGAACCTGGTGGCGGGGGTTTAAGACGGCGATCCTGTCCGGCCATTTACCGGGAAAGCCGAGTGGCGACGTGTTTCAAATGCCGGGCGCGTTCGTCGTCGAAAATGGAAGGATCCTTCGCGCCTTCCGAGCAGACACATCGGCCGCAAAGCCGGATTATGCCGAGTTGGCGACATGTCCGATTGGCGATGAAAGTCCGCGGACATGAGTCCGTGGAGTATTCTAGGCGCTGGCGCGCAGCGGCTTCGGCTCGTCCGAGCCCAGGCTCTCAATTTGTTTCTGCAACAAATCGAGGTTGGCCGCCAAACGCTGCTGCGATTTGAGCAACTCGGCGGCTGCTTCGAGGTATTTCGCCTCGCGCTCGGCAAGACGTTGTGAACGACTCTCCAATTGCGACGAGAACCCGTCGAGCCGCGCAATGATCTCGTCCAGCTCGGCATTGGTTTCGTCCGTCGAACCTGAGGTTGATCCGGCAATTCGCAACGACGGCTGTTGTCCGGCCGGTTCCCGCGTATCGTCGCAACCTTCATCGAGAGACGCTCGCTCGAGCGCCGCCTGCAACAGCGCTCCCGCACCGAGGAGTCGGCGTGACTCGAATTCCTCGATTTCATTCAGTTCTGCTTCGATCCGCTCGATGAGCTCCGCGGCGGCGACGTCGTCGAGAGCATCGCCGTGCGCTTCATCCGCATCGTTCTTCGCCGAAGCGGTTGGTGCAGGCGCTGCGATTTCGACAGTCTTCGCGCACTCGACGACGAACTCGAACGTGCCAATCGCGACAACGTCTCCGTTCTGGAGATGAGCGCTATCGGTTGCGACTCCGTTGACAATGAGTGGTGGATTCCCAGCGACAGCCTCGAGCAACACGTCGCGCCCGTCGGTTCTCAGAATGCTGTGAAGCAAGGGCATGTCGTCACCGCCGAGCCTCACATCGCACTGCGCTCCCGAGCCGATGAGAAACCGGCCGATCGGAAACGGTCGACGCGGTACGCGCGTCGCTCCGCGCCGAACGTCGAGAAATAAGACGGGTGGCGGAACGTGGCCAGCCGACGAGTCGGCACCGGAGGTAACCGACGCTTGGGAGACTTTCGACGACGCGGCCATCGCACTCCTGACAACATCATGTCGGCAGAAAGCCGGTGAGAGCGGCGCGGCATGCCGTGTGCCTGCCGCCGAACAAAGACCGTCGTTGAGTCTTCGGCAGTCTGTAAGGGTGGGCATAAGCAAAACGCGCCGGCCGAACTACGCCGTGGAGGCCGACGTGATGCCGACGAGATACATGCGTGTGGATTTGGGCAACGTGAGGGATTTTTGGCGACCGAACCAGCTCAAGATCGGAAAGCGTGGCAAACATTGCGGACCGCGACGGCCTGTTGTCGTTTCAAGACGCTCGAACGACATTGCGTTGAGAAGCCGGACTTTTCCGAAAAGCCGGGCTTCTTCATG
>JBBDVZ010000352.1:7779-14420 GCA_040903115.1 Planctomycetaceae bacterium | reverse complement strand
ATTGTGCGGCAGTATACTTCCGCCCCCGCCCCCGCCCCATCTTGCCGCCCGGGCCAACCTTGAGGACCGCCACCGATGAGTTCCGCCGCGGAAAGCCGGCTCATTCCCTTTCGCGAATTCGAGCAGCTTCGGGAAGCACGCGCCATCGTCCGCCACGAAGCCGAGGCGCTGCTCGAGCTGTCGCATCGGCTCGATGCCGATTTCACGGCGGCCGTCCGCATGCTCGATGAGTGCCGCGGCAGCGTGGTTGTCACCGGAATCGGCAAAGCAGGACTCATCGGCCAGAAAATTGCCGCCACGCTGTCGTCGACGGGCACGCGCGCTCATTTTCTGCATCCGACGGAAGCGATGCACGGCGATCTCGGCAGGCTGCACGAAAGCGACGTGTTGCTGGCCCTCTCCAACAGCGGCGAGACCGAGGAGTTGTGCCGGCTGCTGCCGATCGTGCGGAGGATGGGAATTCCGGTGATCGCACTGACAGCCGGCCACTCCAGCACATTGGGATCGCAGGCCGACGTGACGGTGACCATTGGCCGGTTACGGGAAGCCGGACCGCTGGGCTTGGCGCCAACGACCAGCACCACGGCAATGCTGGCCCTGGGAGATGCGCTGGCTTTGGTGCTGAGCCGCATGAAGGGACTCACCCCCCAAGATTTTGCCTTGTTCCACCCCGCGGGAAGTCTGGGCCGCCACTTGACCACGGTCGGAGAAATCATGCGCAAAGGCGATGCGCTGCGTATCGCCTCCGACACTGCCACGATTCGCGACGTGTTCGTCCACCTCAGTCATCCGGGGCGACGCACCGGGGCCGTGATGTTGGTCGACAACGAAGGACGATTGTCCGGTTTGTTTACCGACAGCGACCTGGCACGGCTGCTCGAACAGCGGCGCGACCATCAACTCGACCGATCGATTGCCGAAGTTATGACGCGCGACCCGTTGACAATCCGGCCGGAGGCGATGCTGGGCGAAATTGTCGAAGTCTTGTCGCACAAGAAAGTCAGCGAGCTTCCGGTCGTGGACGACGATGCCAGGCCCGTGGGACTGGTTGACATCACGGACGTCATTTGCCAATGGCCGCCCAAACCAGCTACTGCAACCGTCTACCGCGCGATCGCTTCATGACATCCGGGCTGCTGCCGCCAAATCTTTCTCCCCTCACGCGAGAGGTTGAGAGAGGCGTGAAGGAGGTGTGCGGGGACGCGCGAAGATCGCCGCATGCCTGCGGCATTGCGGCTAAACAACCTTGTATTCCGCAAACTGCAAACTGAACACTGAAAACTGAAAACTGAACACTGAATTCCATTCGCAACGCAAAAAGGATCGCGCGTGAGGGCCGTCCACCAACAATCGCCCGCAAGCATGCCCTTTGGCTCGGCGCCGCGGCGCCTGCTGCTGACGTCTTCGACGGCAGCGAGCCTGTTCGGCATGTTCATGCTGTACGCGATTGCGGTGCGGCCGTTGATTAAGGCTCCCTCGCTGGCCGACGGTATTTTCCGCGCGATTTACAACGTCAAGAGCGCGCCCAACGAACACGCCGAACTGGCCAAGAAGTACCTCGCCGACCAGGCATGGGCGACCGACGCCGCCTACCAGATGAGCGTCGATAACGGCGCCATCATCTTCTTTGAAAATTGGGAGCGTGGCGAGGAGAACAACACCGTTCACTTCAAGCCGTTCGCGATGATCTGGATGCAGAAAGGACAGGATCCCGCCCAGGAACCGATTTGCATCGTGAGCGATTCGGCTCGCGTCGAGTTCGCCCGGAAGTTCGACTTTCCGAACCCGCAGCCGGGGCGGGTCATCGGCGGCGCGCTCGAGGGAGCGGTACACATCACGGGAGCCGATAATCTTACGCTCTCCGGCCGAAACTTCCACTTTACCGAAGAGGCGATGAGCGTCTGGTGCGACACCGACGTCAATTTCACGTACCAGCAAAACTCCGGAACCGCCCATGGCATGCAACTCGAGCTCATCGCCGATGAAGCAGCCCGCAAGCAGGACCGGTTTGCCGCCTCCGGCGTCCGCAAAGTCACGCTGCAGCAAAACGTCGTGATGAATCTGGTTTCCGAACCCGAACGTCCCAAGGGCAAGCCGAAACGTCGCGCTCCGGTCGACGTCAACGTTCGCAGCATGGGTAGTTTTTCGTTCGTGATCGAAACGAACACCGCGACCTTCGAGGAACAGGTGAACGTGCGGGCAATCCCGCGCGATAAGCCACAGAATGTCGACGAGCTCCAATGCGACTTGTTGTCGTTGGTCTTCGCGCGGAAACCGAAGGACGGTGCAAAACCTCCCGCCGAACCGGCCAAACCCACCGAACCCGCCGAACAAAAAACCGCGGCCAAGACAAGCCCCCGCTTTCGAACCATCGGCGGGAACATGAGTTTTCAGCGCCTCAGCGCACACAGCTCGCAGGGCAACGAGGTGAAGCTCGCCTCGAAAGGCAACAACCTAACGGCTTGGATGACCCGCCTGATTTATGACGGCGAAACGAAAATCGCCGAGCTTACGTCCGACTCCAACGTGCGCGTCCTGCAGGAATCGAGCGAGATTCAAGCGCCGAAGATCGAACTGGTGCACAACGACGACAACGACATCACGCATTTCTCCTGCCGTGGCGCCGGCTGGCTGAAAAACGTCGATCCGAAAACGCAACAAATTCAGTTGACCGCCGAATGGCAGCAGGAAATGCGAAAGTATCCCGATCCCCATTCCAACCTCGACATCCTCGAGTTCGAAAAGCAGGCCGTCGTTCGGCAGCCCGGGGAGGACATGGGATTGGCCGCCGAGTTCATCCGTTTGTGGTTCCAGCGCCAAACCCGGAAGCAAAGGGCCGAGGCTTCAAAGGCCCGCCGATCCGGCGAGTCGCTCGGCGCTCGCCCCAAGAGGCTGTTGGCGGAAAACAACGTGGCGCTCATCAGTCCGCAGATGCAAGCACAGGGAAATCGGCTCGAAGCGTGGTTCTCAGAAGGTCGAGGGCAACCCGACTCCACAACTCAGCAAGACGCCGGTCGCTCCAAGGCGCCGGAGACCAAAACAGCGGCGGTAAAAGCGGGTCCGTCGGCCGACATCCAAGAGCCGGGCGACTCCAAGTCCAACGCGCCGGCCCCCGCCAAGCAAGATGAACGACAACTCGATGGACCGTTGCACGTCCGCGCCGACTTGATCCGTGTGTTGGTTGTCATCTTTGCGGAACGCCGCGGCGCCCAAGTGTCAGAAGTCTGGACCAAGGGCAACGTCGACGTCAAACAGCAGCGCAAAGGCAGTTTGGAACCGCTGCAAATTACCGGCGAGACCATGCGCGTCGTCAATCGCAGCGCGGCCGAACAGACCATCATTGTGCAGGGCGCGCCGGCCCACATTCGCAGCACGGAGATGCACATCGAGGGACAGGAAGTTAACTTCGACCGCGTGAAGAATCTGGCGTGGGTCACTGGCGCGGGCCTGCTGGAGCTTCCCGTCACGCAGGATTTGGAGGGGAACAAGCTTCCGAGCCCCGAACTGATGTCGATCTGGTGGACCAAAGAAATGACGTTCGATGGCAAGCAGGCGGAGTTTTTGGGAAACGTCCGCACCGTTCTCCGCGAAAACGTCATGCGCTGTGCGAAGATGCAGGCCACAACTTCCAGACGGTACTCCTTCACCGAAGAGCCGCCCAAGGGTGCCGACAACATGGAGATCGAAACGGTTCATTGCGACGGCGGCGTCGAGTTCGAAAGCCAGCGCTACGAGGGAACCAAGGTCGCCGAACAGCGCCAGGGAAAATTTGCCGAGTTTCTCATGAACCGAAAAAGCGGAGATACCTCGGCGCGAGGCCCGGGATACATTCTGTCGTGGCAGCGCGGTCACGGCAGGCGGGCCGGCTTCGTGCCGGCAGCAACCGTGCGCGCCAATGCCGGTTCGGTTTCGAACAACTCGGAATGGGAATTCAGCCGCATCGATTTTTCGCGATCGATGACCGGGAACATCAACCAACAGTCGACAACGTTCCAAGATCGCGTGGAAATTATTTACGGGCCGGTCGAGCAGCCTCAGCAAACAATCGACCTGGACGAGAGGTTGCCGGAAGGCGGCGGCTGGATGCGCTGTGCCACCTTGTGCGTGACCCGGCGAAAGAACACGGAGCACCCGGACGGGTTCGTCGAGCTATTGGGCAAGGGGAATGCCGAGCTGGAAGGTCAAACATTTTTCGCGCAAGCCGACGAAGTCACCTATGACGAATCCAAGGGTCTTTACACGCTGCGTGCCGAGGGAAATCACAAGGCGATCATCTCGCAGCAGAAAAAAGTCGGGGGCAAGCAAAGCGACGTGGTCGCCCAACGCATCGAGTTCATTCCTGCCAAGAACCTCGCCAAAATCGTCGGATCAACCGGCAGCGGCGGCGATTTTTAGTTCGATTCGGCGAGCGGCCGGTGTCAGCCGGCTGGTTTTCCGATCGACCAGCCGGCTTACACCGGCCGCTCGCCAGTTACTACGTCACATCATGCAGCCACAGGTCGTGCTGTCCGTTGCGCTCAGCGACTGCCAATATGCGGGTGCCATCGGGATGCCAGTTCGCAAAGTCGTCGCGTTCGGGATGATCGGTGATGCGGCGCAGGCCCGAGCCGTCGGCGTCGATGACGTAAATCTCGTGATTGCCGTCGCGCACGCTGGTGAATGCGATGCGGCGACCATCGGGCGACCAGGCCGGGCGCATTTCCCGCATCGGACTTTCGAAGAGCCGCTCGACGTGCGTGCCGTCGACATTCATCGTGTAAAGCTGCAGGTGGCCCGCGCGGCTCGAGCTGAAGGCGATCTTGCGGCCATCGGGTGAAATCGACGGCCAGCAGTTGATTCCTTCGGACTGCGTGATCCGCTGCAAGTCGCTCGCCTGCATGTTCACCGAGCAAATCTGTTGGCCGCCCGGGGCCGAAAGCGTAAAGATCACGCGGCTGCCGTCGGGAAGTATTCGCGGCGTGCGAGCCGTGCCTCGCGCGTCTTGCGGAGCGAAGGCGGCCTCGGTGTTCTGCTTTTCGTCGCGAATCACGAGCAACAACTGCGGGCTGCCGGACGATTTGCAGAAGGCATGCCATCGCCCGTCGGGCGAATACGCGGCGTCGAACTGGTGCACTTGCATCGACGGGTACACAAGCGTTTTCGCTCCGTCGGCCAGGTTGAGCCGCATCAGCGAGACGCGATTCGGCACGTCGTGCACCGAGTAGACGACCTGCTGTCCGCCCGCGACAAAAGTCGGCGCGAACTTGAGCATTCCGTCGTTGGTGAGCTGCCGCGGTTCAGAGGAGCCCATCGATGGACTGGCCTCCTTCAAGGACCTTCATGGCAGCACGATCGGCCGTGCTGACGCCTGCCAGCGCGAGCATCGTCGTTCCCACCATCGCCGGGGTGACGGGGTTCGTTAGCGGGAACTCGCCGTTGGCATCGCTTTCACCGATCACTCGACCCGGCTTCACGCCGCCGCCGGCCCAAATGGAAAAGTAACACTGGTGCCAGTGATCGCGCGAGGCAATGGAGTTGATGCGCGGCGTGCGGCCGAACTCGCCCATGCAGACAACCAGCGTCGTGTCCAACAGCCCGCGGTCGCGCATGTCGTCGAGCAGCGTCGAAAACACGCGATCCAAAAGTGGCCCGTGCCAATCGGCCAGCAGCTCGAAGTTGTCGGCGTGAGTGTCCCAGCCGTAGTCGGAAAACTCGTAAAAGACCTCGACGAACTGGCTCCAATTGACTTGCACGTAAGGGACGCCGGCTTCGACCAGTCGCCTCCCCAGCAAGCAACTTTGCCCGAACGACGTTCGCCCATACGCGGCCCGTGTTTGCTCCGACTCCTGAGAAAGATCAAACACGGCGTTGGCGCCCGCTGAGTTCAGTAGCGCGTAGGCGCGCTTGTAGACGCTGTCCCACTTCTCGAAGCCCGCGCTATCGGCTTGTCGGCGGACCCGATCGAGTTCTTCGAGAACCGTCCTACGGTCCTCCAGCCGCGCCGGGGTCAAGCCGTCGAGCAACTTCAGTTCGGGGATCGACACGGCACCCATGTCTGAGCAACTAAGCATGAACGGGTCATGCGCTTTGCCCCACTTTCCGCCGCCGTAACCGAGAATCGGCCCGACGCCATCGCCCACCGGCCCGCGTGCCAGCGAAATGAAACCGGGCAAACTTCCGCTGCCGCGATGCCGCGCGAGAATCGAACCGAAGTTCGGCGGATAGCCGGCAACGCTCCCACGGACGTCCTCTCCACCGTCGCTGGCGACGGCGCCTGTCAGCCCAATCGAACCGGCCGGTCGATGTCCGCCGTTGAAGTTGACGTTCGTGCGTACCAGCGAGAACCGATCGCTGCGCTGGGCAAGTTTCGGCAACAGCTCGGTAAATCGAACGCCCGGCAATTTCGTGTCGATGCTGGCAAACGGACCACGAAAATCGAGCGGTGCTTTTGGCTTCGGATCGCAGAGATCGACGTGCGACGGCCCGCCGCCCAGCCAAATCAACAGCACCGACTTGGCCTTCGGCGTTTCCGCGGCGGCGGCTTCTTGCAGAGTCGGCAGCCCTAACGCCAGCGGAAGGCTAAAGCCTGCCTTCAGAAAGGCCCGCCGCGAGACGCCCTGGCAGTGCCGCGCCCGAAAGCTGCCGATTTCCAGCATACCGGG
>JBBDVZ010000352.1:0-7679 GCA_040903115.1 Planctomycetaceae bacterium | reverse complement strand
ATCAAAGTTTACCAAAGCGTTCTTTGAACTCGCAAGCAGCGTCGTTATTATCAATGCTGCACGGCGTGCAACGAAACCGACACGGTGCCCCTCATGCTCAACCTCGGACAAATCCGCTCTCGCAATTGCCAGGGCATGACTCGACGAACGATGCTCGAGCTGGGCGCCTGTTCGGCGTTGGGTCTGGGGCTCGACCATTGGTTCGCCGGTCGGGCGGCGGCGGCACAGCCCGAGGCGAAGGTGAAGTCGGTTTTGCTGCTTTGGCTGTGGGGCGGACCCAGCCATCACGAGATGTGGGATCCCAAGCCCAACGCGCCGGCAACGATCCGCGGCTCGTATTCGCCGATCGCCACCTCGACGCCGGGCACACAGATTTGCGAGTTGCTGCCGCTTTCGGCCGCCGTTTCTCACAAGTACACCATCATCCGCAGCATGGCTCACGATCAGATCGACCACAACGTGGGTGGCACGATTTCGTTGACCGGCAACATTGCCGGCGCCCGGGCATCCGGCGCAATCCCGTTTCCGGGACAGGTTCGGCCGAGCTTCGGGTCGTTGGTTTCGTACCTTGCGCGCGACCGCACCGGCGATTGGCCCGCCTTCACGGTCATCGGTCGCAATTGCAAGGTGAGCGGAGCCGACCTGCGCGGGCAGACGGCCAATACGCTCGGCGCGGCACACGATCCGTTTTATTTGGAAGACTTTGATTTTGAAAAAGGCGTGCTGCTTCCCCCTTCGCTGGAACCGCTGGGTGACATCGGTGACGCGCGGCTGACGCATCGCCGCGAGCTGATGGCTGGACTCGATCGATGGCAGCGGCAAGCCGAACAGTCGGACGAGGCTGCACGATATGACGATCTGCGGCAGAAGGCATTCGGACTGGTGACGTCGTCGGGAACGAAACGCGCCCTCAACATCAACGCCGAGACCGAAGCCCTGCGCGATCGCTACGGTCGAACCGTGTTCGGTCAAAACCTCATCGTCGCGCGACGCCTGATCGAGACCGGCGTTCCGTTCGTGCAGGTCAACTGGAGCGGCGACGCCGAAGACGAACAACAGGGGGGCGATGGCGGTTGGGATCTTCACTACCGCCTCTTCGAGCGAATGCAGGACCGCTATTGTCCGGTGTTCGATCGCGCCTTCACCGCGTTGCTCGACGATATGGAACAGCGCGGGTTGCTCGAGTCGACGCTGGTCGTGGCGATGGGTGAATTCGGCCGCAGCCCGAAGATCAGCGGCATCGGCGGGCGCGAACACTGGCCGTTTGGGTATTCGATTGTCGTGGCCGGCGGCGGTACTTCCGGCGGCGCGGTGATCGGAGCGACGACGGCCGACGGCGGACATCCCGCCACTCGGCCCAACCATCCAGTCGACCTGATCACCACCGTCTTAGAAAAAATGCACCTCGACCGCCTCTCGCTCCTCGTGCGAAACGCAGGCGTGCTCGGCTCGGCAATTCCGGAGCTCGTATAAGGAAGAAATACATCCACAGATTTCGCAGATTACGCAGATTAAGAATTTATGAGGAACCCAGGAAACCAGGAATGCGGGAGAAGAATTCGTTTAGTTTCCACGCATTCCTTGATTCCTTAGAAGCATCTCTTGTCTTTATTATTCGTGTCGATTCGCGCAATTCGTGGGCATCCTCCATCCGAGTCATCTGCGGTGCAATTCCTTTCATTCCAAAGTGACGCACGATGTATCGTGGCCGAGTGAGTCGTGCATGGTTGCATTTGGCGTTTGTCGCCGCATTGGTTACCACTCGTGTTGCATCGAGCGGCGAACCGGCCGAGCCGTCGATCGAGCGGCTCACGCGCACCTTCGATTCGAAGTTCTTTGTGCATTACTCGCCCGATGGTTCGCACATCGTTTACTCGCGGCATCATCGCAATCGGCGGCAGTCGAACCGCGTGCTGGTCGGTGCGAGGATCATCAAAGCTGACGGCAGCGACGATCGGCCGCTGCTCACCGAATTTGATGCGCAGGTGCAGATCCAGGAGCATCCGTCGTTCTCGCCCGATGGCACCAAGCTGCTGATCTCCGGCGGAGGGAACGACACGGGTAACTCGGCCAAGGACACGTTCGTCTGCGACGTCGACCCGGGATTTCGCGCGTCGAATCTTCGCAAACTGGTTCCCGGCAACGGCGTCAACGTGGGGGAAGAGCCGATCTATTCGCCCGACGGCAAGCGCATCGCCTTCACCACGGTCGACGAAACGATCTGGGTCATCGACGCCGATGGCAAGAACAAAACGAAGGTCATGCAGGCCAGCGGGCAATACTGCCATCAGCCTGCTTGGTCCCCCGACGGCCGATGGATCGCCTTTGCCAGCGACCGCGACGGCAACATCGAACTTTACAAAGTTCGCCTCGATGGGACGGAACTGACGCGCCTGACGACCGAGTCTGGCATCGATTGCCGCCCGCGCTGGTCGCCCGACGGCCGCTGGATCCTCTTCAGCTCGAACCGGCACGGCAACTTCGATCTGTTCGTGATGAGCACTGACGGCGGCGATGTCCGCCGCTTGACGACGAACGCCGCATCCGACGATCACGGCGACTGGTCTCCGGACGGCAAATCGATCGCGTTCGTATCGATGCGCGACGGGGGATTCGACATTTATCGCCTCAATGTGCCGCCGGAAGTCGCGATGGCCGCGCTTCTCGGCCGGCCGAGCGACCTTGCACCTGATGTGTCGACCCGCTAGGCGCTGATGGCGCTTGCTTGACGCTCTTTTCAGGCACTTCTACACTTCCGTTGGAGATCCTCAAAGGCCGCAGCGAGTTTTTATCCGTGCAAATTACCGTCAACGGCAGTCCGAAAGAGCTGGAACCCGGCACCACGGTGGCCGAGTTGTTGGAGCATTTGAACTTGCAGCCAAAGTACGTGGCCGTCGAACGTAATCTCGACTTGCTGCCTCGCGCGCAACACGGCGGCTGCGTGCTCGAAGACGGCGATCGGCTCGAAGTCGTGACGCTGGTGGGGGGAGGATGAGCAAAATGGCAACCGACACGGCCCTCGATGCCCCCCTGGTTCTCGGCACGCATGAGTTCAAATCGCGGCTCATCGTCGGCACGGGCAAGTACGCCACCTTCGACCAGATGCGCGACTGTTTGGAGACCAGCGGCGCCGACGTGATCACGGTCGCCGTTCGCCGCGAGCGTCTCATCGACGCCGAAGGCCGCAATATTCTCGATTACATCGATCTCGATCGCTACACCATCCTGCCGAACACCGCGGGCTGCTTCTCGGCCGATGACGCCGTTCGCGTGGCGCGGCTTGGCCGCGAGATTCTCGAAGGGCTCGAGAACCCGGGTGCCGATTGGGTCAAGCTGGAGGTGCTTGGCGACAAGAAGACGCTTCTGCCCGATCCGGTCGCGACGCTGGAAGCGACCGAGAAACTCGTTGGCGAAGGATTTCAGGTGCTTTGCTACACCACCGATGATCCAATCACCGCGCGGCGACTGAAAGAAGCGGGAGCCACTTCAGTGATGCCGGCCGGCAGCCCCATTGGCAGCGGACAGGGTGTGCTCAACCCGAACAACATCCGCATTTGCCTCGAGTACCTCAAAGAGAACGACCCAGAGTACCCGGTGATTGTCGATGCCGGCGTCGGGACGGCCAGCGATGTTTCATTCGCCATGGAACTGGGCTGCGATGGCGTGTTGTTGAACACCGGCATTGCCGGCGCACGCGATCCACACACGATGGCCGAAGCCATGAAGTACGCTTGCCTGGCCGGCCGCAAGGCGTATCTAGCCGGCCGCATTCCGAAGAAACTCTATGCCACCGCTTCGAGCCCCGAAACAGGCGTGATTTCGCCGGGTGCGAGGTAAGCCCACGGACAGCCGTCCGTGGGCTTGGAGTGCGCCGGTTGATCAACCAGAAATCCGCAGCAGCACTTTGCCGCCGCGGGCCGGTTTCTGGGCTTCGCGAACGGCTTCGTTGATGTCCTCCAGACGGAAAGTGCGGCCGACTTCGGACCGGAGCACGCCATCGCGGATCAAGCGCGTGATTGTTTTCACCAGTCGCAGCTTGCCCACCAGGTTTTGGGTGAGAATCCAACGGGACAGCCAAAACCCTTCGATCGAGGCGCTTGTTGTCATCAGTGCGCGCGGCGAAAAAGAGAGCGGCTCGCTCGATAGCGTTCCATAGACGAGCATTCGTCCGCCGGGGCCAAGACACGAGACCAACGCCGATCCGGTCGCACCCCCCACCGGATCGATGGCGTATCGCACGCCGTCGGAGTTTGTGATATTGCGAACCGCATCCCGCAGCCGGTCGGCGTGATCCCGCTTCGGATCAAACGCGAGAGCCGCATCGGCCCCTATGGACTTTAACTCTTCGATCTGTTGGGCGCGGCGCACCACGTTCAATGTCCGGAACCCGTAACGCTTCCCGAGCCGAATGACCATCTGCCCCAGCGAAGATCCGGCAGCCGTCTGCAACAGCCAATCACCGGATGGCACCGCCAGAATTCGCCGCGTCATGACATAGGCGGCGACGGGGTTGACGAAGAACATGGCCGCTTGCTCGACCGGCAAATCGGCGGGAATGGGAATGACCTGCCTGGCCGGCACGACAGTCTTCTCGCACCAGTTGCCGCGGTCGCGGTTCACGACCACAACGCGCTTGCCGAGAAAGTAACGGGGCAACAACCCGCGGCCTGCCGCCTCAACGATGCCAACCCCTTCGAAGCCGGGCGTCGCGGGGAGCTGCGGCAGCTTGCCATAGACGCCGCGGATGCTCATCAGGTCGGAGGGATTGATGGGACTGGCAATCATCCGGACGCGAACTTCGCCCGCCTGCGGTTCAGCAAGAGGAACGTCGCGCACCGAAAGAACGTCGGCAGGCTCGCCAAAGCGCTCAAATACGACGGCGCGCACGTCAGCACCTCCCTGTTCGGCTCGATCAAACTTCCTGCACAGAGATTACGGGGAGGGAGGTAAATAAGGAATCCAGGAACGCAGGAAATGGGCCGTGAATCGCCGCCGACCGGCAAGAAATGCCGATCTTGTCTCGCATCCGAACAATCGATTCGGATTCAAGCCCTTCCCCGAAATCGGTTCGATAAAGCCGTGTTGTCGCAGCCCCTCGGTCCCGATATGCTTCGTTTCTCATTTCTCTCCGTCCACCCTCCCAAAACCAAATTTCAGCATCCCAATCGGGTTGCGCGACGTCGGTCTCGACGATTCGTGCACCTTTCGATTGTGGTGCGCAGATTATGTCGTCGAGCGGATCCATCATGTTACGCCTGGGGATTGTCGACTTCGACTCGTCCCACTCGATCGAGTTCACGCAGCGGTTCAACCACGTCGGCGTCGACGCCGACCAGTGGGTTGACGGCGCGCGCGTCGAGCTTGGATGGCCGGGCGATTCTCAGATGGCTCCCGAGCGAATCGCCGGCTTCACCCAACAGGTCGCACGTTGCGGCGTCCGTCTCGTCGACTCGCCCGCTGAGATGCTCGGACAAATCGACGGCGTGCTGGTGCTGTCGCTGTGCGGCTCGGCTCATCTGGAGCGAGTGCGTCCATTCCTTGAAACGGGCGTGCCATCGTATGTTGACAAACCTTTTGCATGCTCTTACGCCGACGCTCTGGAGATGGTTCGACTGGCGCAAAAGCACGAGACGGTGCTGTTTAATTCCTCGGCCCTGCCGTATGCCGAGGAAATCGAGCGGTTTCGCAGCCAACAGGCCGATCACGGAACGCTGCATGGGGTGGTCAGTTGCGGACCCGCAGGGCGCGCCGCGGGCAATCCCGGTCTTTTTCACTACGGAGTGCATGCCACGTCGATCTTGTTTGCATTGATGGGCCAGGGCTGCGACCGCGTCGTCACGACCTACTCCGTCGACGCGGAAGTCGTCACCGGCATTTGGAGGGACGGGCGGATCGGGACGGTACGCGGAAACCGGCGCGGCTCGACGGCATACAGTTTTTTGGCATTTTGCGAGCGGGGCGTGATTCACCAGCCGGTGTCGTCGCGCTATGCGTACCGAAACCTGTGCCGAAAGATTGTCGAGTCATTTTCGCGCAGGAAGGCGGACGTGCCGATTGCGCTGCCGCTGGAAATTACGCGATTCGTGCTGGCGTCGCTTGAGAGCGAATCGCGGCAAGGGGAACCGATCGAACTGGATTCAATTCACCCATGAGTATCCATAGGTCGTTCAAGTAGGGAGACGGGTAACAACATCGAACGTTTTTACCCTCCCCCTGCCCCTCCCTGGAAGGGAGGGGAGTTTTTTGCGACACGGAGGTCGCCAATGATTTGCAGAATCATTATTAGCACCGCGCTGACTTTCATTTTCTCAGCGTCGTTCGTCACGGCCCGCGCGCAGGACTTTGAGGTCTACACGCGCGTGTATGACGAGAGCGCGGCGGCCGGTGATGCGAAGGCGACTTCAGGCCGCAAGTCGCCGATCGCGCGTAGCCTGACCATGTTTCACGCCGGCAAGGCGTATGACTATATCGAAGCCATCGGAGAGGTGGTCGTCATCGACTTCGACCCCGCAATGCCGCACTATATGCTCCTCAGCACGCGTCGCGAACTGGCGACGAGCGTGCACTTCGAGGAAGTGAAAAACACGTTGCAAGTCGCCGCGCGGGTGGCCGACGAATCCATCCAGCGGATGGAAACGCAAGGCGAGCTGCAGAATCCCGAGGCCATCGGCCTGCATCGGTTTCAGCGAGCTCCCGCGTTCGAGGAAACATTCGACGCCAAGAGCCGGCGTCTGACGCTTTCGAGTCCGTTCCTGCGGTACGACGTCGCCTGCCAGGAACCGGTTGAGCCGGCCTTCGTCGACGCCTACCTTCGATACGCCGACGCCATCTGCCGCCTGAACTACATCCTGTACCCGAGCCTCGTGTACCCCGAATCGAGGTTGGCGCTTAACGAAGCCCTCCGCCTCCGCAAAACGCTGCCAACCGAGGTGCGGCTGCGTCTGAACCTAACCAACCCAGTCTCGTTGCGGGCCGAGCATAAGATCACGTGGAAGCTCGATCGGACGGACCGCCGCAATATCGGCGAGTGGGAGACGATGCTCAACAGCAAACGCATTCGGCGCGTAACGCTGCACGAGTATCAACAAGAGGTGCTCGGCGCGCTGGCCAAGAACCAGCGTTAAGCGGACGGTGTGTTGGGTGCCACTGGCGTCTCGCCAGTGCTCTTCTCGAAGTTGATACGGCCGCTTGCATCTCCTAAAGCATGCAACACGGCAAAGCCGAGCAAGATGCACTCGGACGATAGTTACCCAATGCGAGCGAGTCCTCAATCGAAAAGAGCACGGGCAAAGCCAGTGGCACCCGGCGGGAAATAAAAAGGGCCGTCCCATCGGGGACGGCCCGGGCGTCCAGTGCGAGCGCACGTCTGCGGGAGCCCGAAAAACCGGATTCCGCCGCCGCGCGGTGTCCTCGCATCGCTTCTCTGTCCTTATCTACGGTAAAAGGCGGGGTACCGTTGGCGTCTCTCAGGATTTTTCCCCAAAGAGCTTCTCGTTGGACCGACCGGACCGCCGGGGTGGCTGGGGTCGAGCAAAGCGAGCCCCCAGACCGCTCCGCCCGACTGAAATACCGGGCTGCTTAATGAGATGTCGCTTGCGTTGAGGAAATACGTTCGGAGGCTGACAGAACTCTGGACGGTTGGACCCTCCCCCAGCCCCTCCCTGGAAGGGAGGGGGGTT
>JBBDVZ010000351.1:0-14484 GCA_040903115.1 Planctomycetaceae bacterium | reverse complement strand
TCTCCAGCGGGGCATCGTGCGCACGGTCATCGCCGCGGGGGGGTTGGCGATTGCCTTGAAGAAGGCGGACGATGAGACCTTCGAGATCGGATTGGCGAAAGACGAGTCGCAGAAGATCCACATTCCCCCATCGCGCATCGACCAGGCGCGGCGCATGCTGCAACTGGGGCGCAAGAACGGAGTCGAGTTCGTGCTCCCGGTCGATTTTGTGATGGCCGACGGCTCGGTCAGCCCGACAATTCCTCGCGACGGCGCGCAATTCGACGTTGGCCCCAAAACGTGCGAACAGCACGTTGCGGCGGTCTCCGCGTTTATCGAATATCACAAGAAAAAGGTCGGCGCGGGGCAGGGGCCGGCGTGCGCGTTTCACAACGGCGTGTTCGGCAAGTTCGAAGAGGAACCTTTCTCGCAAGGCACACGCAAATTCATTGGCCAGCTCAAACGGTTGCATGACGCGGGCGCCGAGGTTTACGTTGGCGGCGGCGAAGGCGGGACCGCGCTCTATCGCTACGGCGACGAAAGCTGGGTCACCCACTGCTTCACGGCCGGGGGCACGATCTTGAAAGCGCTCGGCACAGAGCCGATTCCGTACATTAAAGCGCTGTATCTTAAGGTGCGCCGGGGGCTCCGGGGGACGTAAGGCGGGGACGCGGGGACGCGGAGACGCGGAGACGCGGTGACATGCGAATTCACGTGGCGGCGACGATCGCGAGTCCCCCTCCCCCCCTCGCGGGGGAGGGTCGGGGTGGGGGGGCGAGTTACCCTGCGTTTTGATCGCGTCTAGACTCGCGAGTAACAATGGTTGGAAGGTGGGACGCGTTTGGTGTGACGCGGCGACGGGGGACGCGGGGATTTATTCCGCCAGCCGGCCGAGCATTGCGGCGAATCGGTGCATAGCTTCGGGCGCAATGGTGTGTGGGCCTTGGAAGGGAATGAACTCGACGTCCATGCCTGCTTCCTGCAGCATGTCGCGCAGCCAGATTGCCGCCGGGAACGGGAGGATCGGGTCTTGAGTGCCGTGACTTTGCAGGACGGGTAACGTCCCGCGTTTGGCGGCCAACTCGTGCCATTCTTGTTCGCAAACGAGCGTCCCGGAGAAGATGCAAAGTCCGGCAGGCGCTGCGGGAAGCCTGAGGCCGACATCCATCGCCAACATCGCGCCTTGCGAGAAGCCGCCCAGCACGAACGCCGAATAGGGCAGGCCCGTCTGCTTCGCGACCTCGGTGACGAGGTTCATCAGCAGTTGCCTCGCCTCGGGCATTCCGGCGGGCGTCTCATGGCGCAGATTACGGAACTCGCCGGTGGCGATGGCGGCGTTGAATCGCTCGATATCCAGCGGCCACCAGGCCCTGCCGCCGAACATCCCCCACTCGTCGAGCGAGAGCGGAGCGGCCGGAAACAGAAAGCGTACTTTGTCGGCAAGCGCGGGGTTCAGATAGAGCAACTCGGGACCGAGCGGAACCAAATCGTTTGCCGGCGCGCCAAACCCGTGACAAAGCACGACAATCATCCGGGGTTCGGCCCCCGCCGGCAACGCGTCAATGCTCTGGCAGTCGAGACCGCCCAACTTGGCCGTGCCGTAGTTCATGGTTTTCGCGATCCACAGCACGAGCCGAACCGTTGAGTACGAAAAAGGGCTGACGACAACGTCGTCGCCCTTTGCTGCGAAGTGCCCAAGAGAGGACTCGAACCTCCACGGGGTATAAGCCCCACTAGGCCCTCAACCTAGCGCGTCTGCCAATTCCGCCACTTGGGCAATGTGTGTATCGCGGACGCCGATTTTCGCCGAGGATTTGTAAGTATAGCAGGCCGAACACGGGCAGCAAAGCACCTCGCTGCGGTGCGCAATCTGCTCACACCATTGCCGCGACGATGGCGTTCGAGAGTCGCGCGAGGTACGTGCCCAACGGTTCCTGCGGCTGCGTGGTGAGCACGACGGCGAACGCGTCGCGATCCGGGTCGATCCACAGCACGGTCCCCGTCGAGCCCCAATGTCCAAACATGCGCGGGCCGAGCAGGTTGCCGAAATTCGCGCTGTAGGCGGGCCAATGCAATCGCCAACCCAGTCCCCACGGCCGACAACGGCGATCTTCTTCGGAAATATTCGGCATGTGCGCCAACTGGTTGCGCGTCGAGGCTTCGATGGTCGCCGGCGCCAGAAGCTGAGTGCGTTCGACTCGGCCCTGGTTCAGCAGCATCTGCGCGAAGCGGGCGAGATCGGCGGGCGTGGTCAACAGCCCGCCCCACGGCGACCCGAAGCTGCGCCAGTAACGGCTGTTCCAGCTCCACTCTTCGGTGCCGGCATGTTGTTTCGGCAAGCGGATCTCGGCGATGCGGCCGACAATGGGATTCGGACCCTCGAACCATTTGTCAGGCACGCCCAATGCCGTGTCGCGCATTGCCAGCGGGCTGAAAAGTTCCTCGTCCAGAAAAGCGGCGTAAGGTTTACCGGTGACGTGCGAGATCACCTCCGCCAACATGCCAAAACCCATGCTTTGATATTGGACGCCGCGACCGGCGGGAAAATCGGGGTTCACCTGACAAATCGACTCGACGAACGCGGCGAACGGCGCGTGCGCGCTGCGCAGCTCGCGGTCGTTGGGCACCATGTCGGGCAAACCCGACGTGTGCGTCAGCAGATGATGGATTGTAATACCGTATCGCCCTTTGCCGCCGAATTCCGGTACAAAGTCGCGCACGCGATCGCTCAGCGATAGCAGTCCCCGTTCGACCAGCAGCATGACGCCCGCGGCGACAATCGGCTTGGTGATCGATGCAATCAGAAAGATCGCATCGTCGCGAATCGGGGGCGACTCGGCGTCGAGACGCTGCCTGCCGAACAAGTGTACGCCGGTCGTTTTTCCGCCGCGCCCGACGACGAGCCCCAGCGCCGGAATATCGCCGCGCTCGCACCAGCCGCGCGCCAGGTCGAGCGCAGCCTGCCAGCGGCGTTGATCGAGGCCGAGAGAATGGTAATCGTCAGCCGGCCGCATTTTTCCTGACCGGTTCAGCAGTACGGCTCAAGGGGTTGAGGTCATGCACCTGCATCAACTGGTCGAGCTTGGTGATTTGCAGCACGCTGCGCACCTCGTTCGACGGGTTGTAAAGGTGAACCGCGACGCCCAGCTTTCGCAGCGACGCCAGCAGTCCGAGCAGTCCGCTGGGCAACAGTTTCACCTTGGTCAGATCGAAGGCGAGCGTTTTGCACCGATATTTGGGAATCAATCCGGTCAACTCGTCGCGGCACTTGGTCACGTCAACGTGATCGAGCCGCTCGGGTTGATCGAATCCCAATACGGTAAGCTCGCCGGATTTGTAAATGTCGAAGATCTTCACTTGGCCTGCCAATTCATGTGCCTCCTTGCGAGGTCCAGTCTAGGCGAAACGGCCCATGGGAGAAAGGCGAAACAGAACGGCCCGCCACGTCGCACTTGGTGCAACGTAGCGGGCCGCGGATTCGCGGGAATCCGATTCACAGCCTGGAATTTCAGAACTCCCCTCCCTCTTAGGGAGGGGTTGGGGGAGGGTCGAAACGTTCGAGTCTTTCCCTCCTGCAAACCTCTATCGCACGCGCGCCTTGAAGGTCACCACGCCCCCCTGTTTTCCGAGAAGAGGCTTTGTGAGCTCGAACGTGAGGATCACGCTTCCTTCCTGGTTGTCGGCGACAATAAGCTGCCCTGCGCGGTCGGAAGTCGCGCTGTCGACAATGTATTCGAGCCGCGGCGTCAGGTTGTCGATGATGCGAATTTCGCGCAGCTCGCGGTCACCAATGTTGTCGTAACGTATGGTGAACGTGATCTCGTCGCCGGGCTGCACAATTTTCTTGTCGGCCAGCTTGACGATGCGCAAGTCGCCCGGCGTGCGATTGTCTTCGGTGCCGACCATACCCAGCGGTCTAGACCACGCCTCGAGAGTTTGCGACCCTTCGGTCTCCGCCATCATCACCGGGTAGCGGTTTTGCGACCATTCGCGCGCGGCCTGAATTCCGTACGCGAGTCGAGCCTGTTCGCTTTGCAGCAATTGGCCGCTCTTCACAAACGTCAGGTTCTCGAACACGTTGTTGAGCTTCGTGTGCGAGAAAAGCGCAGTCCGCTGAGCGATATCGACGGCCAGTGCATCGGACCCAAATTCGCTCGCTCGTGAACGCATGCGGACGCCGTCGGCGTACTCGCGGCTGGCGTGCTGCACGGTGCCCACGTCGGCAAGCAAAGTCGCGCCGGGTGCGGTGCCCTTGGCCCCGGCCAATTGCGAGATGTTCGTGTCCGCCTCGGGCGAGCTGATGATTCGCACGGCGCCAAACCGCGGCGCGTAAACCGCCACGCGGTTCGTCGGCTTGACGCGCTCCTTGCCGAACTCGTCCGCGTACTCGACGACGGCATCCTCAGAATCAAGGCCCGCACGGAGTTCGCCTTCGTAGTGATACGGGTCCTGACGATCACCGCCGTCAAAGAGGTACTCGTCGGGGTAGTCTGCAATCGCGCTGGGATAAATCGCCTGCCAGCCGTTTGCCTGCAATTGATAGCCTGCCGGGGCGGCCGCAATTCGCGGCTGAGCCGGAGTGAACGTCGCGGGAGTTATCGACGACGGAGCGCGGGCGACGCCGGCGGTTTGCACGATGGCGGGTTGCGTCGTCTCGGCGGTTGACTCGGTATCTGGAATGAGCTGCACATCGTCACGCATCACCTGAAATGGGTCGGACGAGGCAGTCTGCATCGGGGCGCTGCATGAGGAGAGTCCAACCGACGTCATCACGGCCCACGCAACAAATGCTGCACGAACGCGGCGATTGCCGCCGCGCTGCGTCATCGCGCTCGATCGCAGTGATGGTCTGACCGTCGATATCACGTTGGCTCTCGATCTCGGCGATGCGTAGTGTTACTGGGGAATGGCCAGCGGAGCGCCGGTCAAGAAAAACGCCGTGTTGTCGCCGTGCGGGTCGGGAATGCGGCTCCCCAATCGCACGAGCACCATCGGGCGGCCCGCCTGATCGGCCTCGAACATCAAATTGCGTCCCGCCGAAACGTCAATCATGCCGCCGTTCTCGGTCGATCGAGCCAGCCTGGCCAACTGCGGTTGTTCGAGATAGACAACCTTGGTGATCAATCGACCGCGCAGCGCCAGCTCAATTTCTTGTCGGGTGAATTCGATCGGGACCGGGAACTTGCTTTCCTGCCCGGGGGGCGGATGAAGCCGGTCGAGGATCTCAATCGACGGATACAGCTCAGCCCCGGGATATTCGGGCATACCGCTCAGCCGCATGCGGTAAATGTGGCCGACAGCCACACCAATTTGCGCCGGTGCCACTAGCTCGATGGGCCGCGCTGAAACGCCATCGTAGAACGTCACGGTTCCCGCGGTTGGCAACTGAATTCGCACGGGTTGAAAGACGCCTGGCTCTGCGCGACCGACAGCGGCCGCCCAGTAGCCGGCAACTCCCGGCGGCACCGTTTGATTCAACGGCTGATACGCGCCACGAATTCCATCGATGGGACTCTGGCCGTAGGCCGTCGAAACAAACACTCCACCCAGCGACATCCACAGCGACATGGCCAAGCACGATCGCCGCACGTGGAGCAACTTGGAAGGCAACCGTCGGCTGATGTTGCGGAGTTTGTTACGGAAAGCGAACAACGACACGACTCCCGTTCCGCGACCACCGACGTTCTCGCGTTCAGGCATGCTGCAACATTTTGGCGTTGGGCATGCCACCGTCTCTGGCGGACTGTCACCGCCGCGTCGTGAGACTTCGCAATCCGACACGGGAGCTAAGGAGGGGTTGGTCGACCTCACTCCAGAGCTCCCGCGATAAACATCAACTCAGCTTTGCCTTCAGAATTCCGGTTTACGGAGCCGGGTAGTGGTGCGGGTCGTCAAACTCCATCGGAGGTCCGACCGGCGTCGCTCCCGGCGGGATGGCCCATGATGGGTAGGCCACCTCGCCTGGTTTGTAAACAGGATGTTCTTCAGAGTATTGGATGTGCTTGACAGGCGGCGGCAGCTTGAGGCCCGGCTTATGCTGGACGTCGATCAGCATGTGGTCGACGGGTTCCGGAATGTCCTGATGCGTCAAGTTGCGGATGGTGTGCGATTTCAGTCCCGCCGGTCCGCCCAGCGGAATGTGCGGTGGTCCCGGAAGGCCGATCGGCGTCGCCGTCATCGGCATTCCCCATTGGGGAGCGCCTGCCACACCCGCGATGGGATTGATGGCCGGCATGCCCGGACCCGGAGGAGCCATACCGGCGATCATCGGGTTCGGAACGCCAATCATGCCGCCTTTCGAACCGGCGATGGGCATCGGCGGCACGAATTGGCCGGCGGCCCCATCGACCGACTCGTAGGCAACCTGTTGAAGCTGGCCGGACGCGTCGCGAGTGGTGACTCGTTGTCCGGGCATTTCGAGGTCGATGTTACCGACCCGCAACACGGCCAAGATTGTTCCCTGACGCTCGGCGCGAGCGACCGGGTCATCACCGGGATCGAGGCGCGTCGAGACAATCGTTTCGACGCCGGCGATCGCCAACTCCTGGAAGTTCGGATCGGGAAGGTAGATCACCTTCGTGACGAAGTTGTTGCTTGCGATCTGGTCGAGGTCTTCGGCGGTCAACTCGATGGGAACGCTGTTATGGGCGAGGTACGAATAGGTGGTGGGATGCGCGGGGTAAATCTCGAGCGTCGGATAGATGACCATCTCGCGACCGGGCACGTTCGAAAGCTTCAGCCGGTAGGTGGTGTTTTGCGGGAAGTCGAAGCGGCCGGGGGCCGTCAACTGGTTCTCCGCGTATCCGGTCGGGATCTGCCAGCCGATTTGCATGCCAGCCGGACCGACAAATAGAACGTGAGTCGTTTGGACGACCAGGGCCTGTCCCTGCAGGGGTTGCGCGTACATCGGCAGCACGCCGGGGCCGGGTCCATCGACCATCGGTCCGGGATGCAGCATCATGCTTGCCGGGGGCGCGTTGTATTCGTGCTTGTCAAGAATCTGCTGACCGTCGCCGAGCCCGGCACAGCCAACACAGACGACGACCACTGTACCCAGTGCCAAAAAGTAGTATTTCATCGCGACCCCTTCTCGGTCTTTTGAGACCTAACGCGCCTGTGACCAGCGGTCCGCACGTCCGATGCTTCGAATCGCCCGTTCCAGAACGTCTTGTGCGGCGATTTGCATGGGACACTTGCAATCTGCAGTCGACCCGAATATTCCCTTGGTGTTAGAATGCTCGTTTGCCGTAAACGGTGATGAGGACTCGCAAACATTGGCGAATTCGATTCGCCTCGACCGTTTCGCGGGCATTTCCAGGTCACAGAACGTGACGCCGGACAAGAATTCTTTCGGACCGTTGCGGCCGGAATCTTTGGTCGAATCGATACTTTCCAAAAAACATGAAAAAGCTGCCCAGATTCACATTCGCCGTAACTTCCATCGCGCTTGCCACTTGTGGGCTGATCCTCGCCGTCGGCGGTTTGCCGACGGCGGTTCGACTCGTCGCGCAGGAGAAGGATGCGGCCAAATCTGCCGAACCGTCGCCCCCTGTTAAGGCCGGGCCGACCGCTCCAGAGCCCGTTGCATCAAAGCCTTCGCAAGCCGAAGCCGATGCGGCAGCCGCGGGCGCCGCATTGCTGAAAAAGTCGCGCGACGCGCTGATCTCGTTCGGCTCGATCAAGGCGGACATTCGCGAGGTCGTTGCAATCGGCGGGCGGCGCGTCGAGACAACCGGAACCTATCTGCAGGGGACCAATCTCAAGCTTCGGCTGGAATTCGCGGTTCGCCTCGGCGACCAGGAAGGGGCGTTGTCCGGCTCGGTCTTGCAGGTCTGCAATGGCCATACACTGTGGACCGTTCAGCAGATTGGCGATCCGAATACCGAGAAACCCACAATCACGCGGCGAAACGTGCGAGAGATTCTGGCCGCGGCCAAGGAAAGCGCAGCCGCTTCGGAAAACATGCTGATTGCTGAACTCGGGTTGGGGGGCTTGCCCGCCATTTTGGCGTCGCTCGAACAGTCGATGGTGTTTCGCTCGGTTCAGAAGGAGGACGTCCGCGGGAAGGTGCTCACCGTTGTCGAAGGGACATGGAAGCCCGAAAAACGCGAGCAGTTTCTCAAGCAACTCAATACCGGGCAAAAAGAGAAAACCGACCGCCTGCCAACTCATATTCCCGACTCGGTGCAGGTGTACCTCGACCCGGAGAACGGCCTGTTCCCGCGGCGGATCGTGTATCGCAAGCAAGACGCAACGAGAGACTTCACGCGGCCCATGGTGACGATTGCGTTTGCCGAAATCGTGCTCAACGGCCCGGTCGACGAGCAGGCATTCGAGTTCGTGGCCCCGGAAGGCGTGCCGCAGGACGACATCACCGCCCGCTACACGGACAACCTGCGTCCGCGAAGCAGCCCTCAGGCTCCCTCGACGGGTTCGGGAGCCACCACGATCGAGTGACCCGCTCACGCACGCGGCAGGCTCGCCCCCATCGCCGCAAGCACCTTAGCCCGCGCAGATGTCGTGCCTTGAGGTACACGGCCGATGAGCTAAAATGGTGTGTACCATACCCACCGATTTGGGTGAGGGTGTCCGGTAATTCCGACACGTCAACATCCCTCGCTTGTGACGCCCTTTCAGGGCTATCGTGGATCGAAATGCGGCAGCCCCAGGGCGTTGCCCTGGGCTGACATGTGTAACCGCTTCGCGGTAAAGGCAGAGACAAAGATTGACGACTGCGACGCGGTGGCCAGTGTGCAAACTCGACAAGTAGCGAGATCTGCCATGACGCATCGTCCTCATGCTGATTTGGATCCTCTCCGGGTTGGGATCTCGCGTCGTCAATTGCTTGCGCTTTCCAGCATGGGCATCGGCGGGCTGGCGCTACGCTGCTTGCTCCACACGGAAAACGTTGCCGCAGCGGCAACGCGGGCGGCGGCACCGGCTTTCGATTTGAAGCCAAAGCCGTCGTTCGCGGCACCCAAGGCGCGTTCGGTCATTTTGATGATGCAAAACGGCGGGCCGAGCCAGATGGATCTATTCGACCGCAAACCCGTGCTGCAAAAGAATTCCGGCATGCAGCACTCGATCAAGGTCGAGATGTTTCAGCAGGGAAGCGAGCAAAACAAGCTGCTGGCCAGCCCCTTCGAGTTCCGCCGCTATGGGCAAAGCGGCATCGAGATGTCGCAGGTGATTCCGCACATCGGCAGCATTGCCGACGAGCTGTGCCTCGTGCGGTCGATGCATACCGGACACAACAATCACACCGAAGCGCTCATCATGTTCATGACGGGCAAGATTTTTCAGGGCCGCCCGTCGTTCGGTTCGTGGATCAGCTATGGACTGGGTTCCGAGAATCGGAATCTTCCCGCATACGTCGTGCTGCGAGACCCCAAGGGCTACAACACCACCGGCACGCTCACTTGGGCGCCGGGCTGGTTGCCGGCGCTTTACGGGGGCACGGAGTTCAACTCCGAAGGCACTCCGGTCCTCAACCTGCAGCCGGCGCGAAAGCAGCCTGCCGGCGTGCAACAAACCAACCTGGCTTTTCTCAACACGCTCAACCGGATTCATCAGCGCGAATATCCGTCGGAAGGGGCGCTGGAAACTCGCATTCAAAATTACGAATTGGCCGCCCGCATGCAATTGGCGGCAGCGCAGGTGCTCGACATGTCGAACGAGACGGCCGAGACGCAAAAGCTCTACGGTCTCGATAATCCCGTCACTGCCGGTTATGGTCGCCGCTGCCTGTTGGCGCGAAAGCTGGTGGAAGCCGGCGTCCGCTTCGTGCAGATTCATCCCGAGCCGTTTCAGCCTTGGGATACGCACGCGACGACCAAGGAGTCGCTGACCGACATCTGCGGCAAGACCGACCTGCCGACGGCCGGACTCATCCTCGATCTCAAGCGACGGGGACTGTTGGATGAGACGATCGTCGTCTGGTCGGGAGAATTCGGGCGGTTGCCCGTCTCTCAAAACGGCACCGGCCGCGACCACAACCGCAACGCTTTCACCGTGCTGCTGGCCGGCGGCGGGTTCAAATCGGGGCACATTCACGGCGAGACAGACGAGGTGGGCTACAAGGCGGCCGTCGATCGGGTCAGCGTCGCGGACCTGCACGCCACCGTCCTGAATCAGTTGGGGCTGGATCACGAGGGGCTGACGTTCCACCATGCCGGCCGCGACGAGACGCTGACCGACGCGTCATTGACTGACGCTCGGGTGGTCGAGGAATTGCTGCAAAATCCCGGCTGATCCGGCTAACGAGCCGGTGGGTTTAACCCACGGGTCTTATTCGCGTCGACGTACAATGGGCGGGCTTTATGGGCGTTGGCCGAAGACCGCGGGGATAAACCCCGCGGCTCGAACATTTGAACGCCGCTTGAGTTCCGGCAGTTTTCGCCGGAGGCTCGCCCAAGACTCGTCTTGGCTCGATCCGGTCTACGCATTAGAATCCGCCACTCATCTCGGTTGAACCTTCCCTCTCTCACATAGCGTTTGGCCGCAACGATCGCCGTGCCGAATCGGCGGCGGTCTTTCGCGCACTTGTCACCGATTAACCTGCGACCGATTTTCCGGTCACCAGGCTAGCGGCGACGTGCGGCCGTCGTGAAGAAGGAACCGGATCAATGACACATCGACGACGATTCATCGGCGGCGGACTGCTGGCAATGGCATTATTCAGCCTGCCCGGCTGCTCGCTGTTCAAGTCGGCTTTCTACGAGCTGCAGCCCCACCGGCTGCATCGATGGAACCGAAGCGAACCGATGGGCGGCGGGGCCGAGGCATACTACTCGGTCGATGACCCGATCGCGCCGCCGCACCACTGCACGACAACTTCGTGGCAGCAATCGGCCGACTCGAAGCGGCACACCGACCGCTGACGATCATTGCTGCCAGCGCGAGTTATGGCATCTCCGTGATGAGCCGATCGCCGCCTTGGCGAACGATTTCCGCGGCGACGCGGTCGCCAAGACGCTCGGGTTGTTCAACCCGGCCGGTTGCAGCGGCTGAAATTCGCTGGCGGCCGTCGTTGCTCAACACGACCGCTTCCAGTGTCAGCCCGGCCGAGTCGATTCGCGTCATCACACCCAGCGGTGCATGACATCCGGCCCGCAGCGCCGCGAGCAGTCGCCGTTCGGCCAAGACGCATTGCCGTGTGCCGCGATCACTCAACTCGGCGAGCAGCAGTCTCAGCTCTTCGTCATCGCTGCGACATTCGATTCCGAGCGCCCCCTGTCCGACGGCTGAATACATCAGCGGCGGCTCGAGAACCACCGTGATGCGGTCTTCGATCCCCAGCCTTTGCAAGCCGGCTTCAGCGAGCACGAGGGCTTCGTACTCGCCCGAGTCGAGTTTCGCGATGCGCGTTTCGACGTTGCCCCGAACGTTCAAGACGCAAAAGTCGTTGCGGTGGTGAAAAAGTTGCGCGCGTCGCCGCGGACTGCCGGTGCCGATTCGAGCGCCATGCGGCAACGAAGCCATGAGCTCGCTCTGCTTCCCGCGAAGCGTAGTTCCGGACGACGCCGGCAGCACCAGCGCGTCGAACATCGAGCCGCGTTTGGGAACCGCGGCCAGAGTCAGTCCGGCCGTGGGCTCGGTTGGCAGATCCTTGAGGCTGTGGACGGCGACGTCGGCCTGGCTTTCAATGACCGCGTTTTGAATCTCCCGCGTGAACACTCCCTCGCCGCCCAATCGCTCGAGCGGTTGGCTCCGGTCGACGTCGCCGCGCGCTGCGACAGTTACGATGTCCACGCGAAGGTCCGGGTCGCGCTGGCGAAGCAACTGGGCAACGTGGTTCGCCTGCCAGAGGGCAAGCCGGCTGCCCCGAGTTGCGATTCGAACAGGTTTGCGAGCCACAGCATCTCTCCGGTGCCCTCGACGACGTTCAGGCCACCACATTATACGCGGTCATAGGACTCAGGCCGCCACATCCGCCGCAGCGCGTGTTCGAGCAGCCTCAGCGGAGGTATCAACGCTGCTGATTGTCCGGCCGCGATTCGGACGTCCGATGCGCGTCATTGCCGCCGGGAACTTCCAAGACCGGACGTTGCACCATTTGCGAGGCGGCGCCGGCCAATCGGCGCGCCAGCTCTTGTTGCAGGAATTCCGGCGTGACCCTTTGGTGAGGAGGGACCAACACGCCGCAAGACAGGCAATACTGAAACGCCTGATCGATCGTGATGTTGAGGTCGATCACTTCGCGGCGCGGCAAACTGACCGTGAATCCGGTCAACGGCATCGGCGACGTCGGAATCAACAGCGACACGAGCGGCTCGCCGGCGGCGGCAGTCATTTCGATCAGGCTGTCGCTGGTTACGAATGCCATGTGCCAGATGCCGCGCCGCGGATACTCGACAGCCACGACGCGGTTGTAGGAAACCGTTCGTTCGCTGAAGAAGAAATCGGTCACTTGCTTTACCGACGAATAAACATTGCTGATGACCGGAAGCCGGCCGAGAATGTCGGTCTCAACCCGGCCGATAATCCAGCCTCCCAGTCGAACCGTCACCAGCCGGCCGATGAAGTACAAACCGATGATGATGAGAACCAGTGCCACCAAAATCAGGTTGAACAGGCTCTTGAAGTACCGCGTCGTGACAAGTTCCATGTAGATGCCGATGGACCGTCCCGGCATCGGCTGGGGCCCGAGCAGTTCGGCCACTTCGTGATAATCGGCGTAGGGGACGGCACGGTCTCCCAGCGGCACGAAGACCTGGTCGAGATTGTTCTGGATCACGGCGAGCCTGGCCGCTTCGTTGATAGCGGATGGATCGCGCTCGATGTTATCCCTCAGCTCCGGGGTGACGCGATAACGTTTGCCGACGTGCTCCAGCGGCGGGGCCGGCTCCAAGACATCGACATCCTTGGCCGGGCGCGAATCGTCCACCACTCTGGCGATCGTGTAGCGCACCGCCGTGCTAACGGGATAGATGAAGTAGTCGTTGATGGCGCGGGCGACCCAGATCAGAATGACAAGCGTCAGCACCGAGGGCATGGAGATTGCCAGCCCGCGCAGCAAGAAGTGGCGGGCTGTCGTCTTGCGCTTGGGTTTTGCGTCGGCCGGCGGGTTTTCCGGCGCACGCGGGATCGGATCGTTCATAGAGACTCACGCCTCGGCAACCGCGATTGACGACGGCTGTGGGACAAGTAAGCCGCCGCAGCAGATCAGAACTTTCAAGCGCGCGACGAAGCGCCGAGGCCCCGGGCAATCACTGCCACCACAACTTTTTTCGCTCCGGCGCGTAACAGCGACTTCGAGGCCTCGTTGGCCGTCGTGCCGGTGGTCAGAATGTCATCGACCAGCAGGACAACGCGGTCGGCCACTGCCCTGGATCGAAACACTCGGAAGGCACCCCGTAAGTTCGCTCGCCGTTGAGTCGGCGGCAAGCCCGCCTGGGCCGGCGTTTTGCGAACCTTGCGAAGTATATGTCCGAGAAATTTGGCTTGCAAGCGGCCCGCCAGCGCCTGGCCGAGCGTTTGAGCCGCGTTGTGCGGCTGCCTCAACCGATGCTGCCAGTATCGCGGCACCGAGACGACCGCGTCGATGTCCCGCTCGACGAGCGAGGCTTGCGACCTTTCCCACAGCAGTCCGGCCAACGCCGCCCCCAGTGCCTCGCCCCCCGGTTGTTTGATCGCGAGACAGGCGTTGCGTAGTGCGCCGTCGTACAGGCCCAGACAAATTGCCGCGTCAAACTTGAAGCGATCCAGGCGGCAATGGATGCATCGGCTCATGGAACCGAGAAACGGCCCGACGGGGGCCGCGCAGCGCGGGCACGATTGCTCAATGGGCGGCGCGAGGTTCGTGCGACACTTTTCGCACAGCGCCGGATCGAAACTCGACGATTGCAAGACCGCTGCGTCATGCTCCCCGCACCACGGGCACATCCTGGGAAACACGAAATCGAACGCGGCATGCGAACCGGTCCGTCCTGCCTGCCGGCAACGCTGAACGATTCTGTCGAGCATCATCCGCATCGCGTGATTCTATCAAAATCGAGGAACCACTGAAGGCACGGATGTGGAGAAGAGGAATACGATCCACAGATTTCGCAGATGACGCAGATTTTTTAGGAGGAAAAAGTGGAACCGCAGATAAACGCGGATGAACGCAGATTTTGAATTATTTTGAGGAGACCAAGAAGCCAGGAGTTTTGGGTCCGCATCAGAACTGACCTTCCAGAAGAATTGAATCAGCGTTCATCCGCGTTTATCTGCGGTTTCATTTTCAACGACGGATGACGCGGATGGCTTGGATGACGAGAGGCCGCTGAGGTATGGAGGAAAGCAGGAGAATTCTGAATGCTGCTTTTCCTCCTGCGGTTCGTCTTTTTCTTGGTCAAAATCTGCGTCATCTGCGAAATCTGTGGATGAATTCCTTTTTTCCGCGGCGTCTGTTGACAGCCAATAGGTGGCATGGCTATATATAGATCTGCTACCTATAGGGAGGGAGGATGGAGGAGAGCGCGAATGGGCGACACGTTTAGCCCTCAGCTTTTGCGGGGCAGC
>JBBDVZ010000350.1:9298-14502 GCA_040903115.1 Planctomycetaceae bacterium | reverse complement strand
GTCAATGGATTAAAACCGTTTTGCGATGACAGCCGGGGGAGCCCGCCCCACCATCCTCGACTTTTTCACTCCCAGCGAGTGAGTAGCACGCCGATTTTTAACCGCCGAGCGGTTTCATTCCTGATTGCAGCGTTCGATTCAAGGTCTGAGTCAGTAGGGTGGGTGCAACCCACCACAAGCGTCTCCAGGCGATCGATGGTGGGTTTCACCCACCCTACAACTACTGATTACAGCGTTCGATTCAGGGTCTGAGGTACTCCATGACTTTGCGCTCCCGATTGTCACGGCCGCCCGTTGTGTGTTTGGCAATTGCGTTGGCGGCGACGACCGCTCGTGCCCAGGCGCCGTCCATTGCCGCAACTACTCCACAAGCCGCCAAGCCCGGTGCGACGCTCGACGTCACGATTGCCGGCGGCAACCTGGCCGGCCCGACGCAATTGGTGACCAGCTTTCCGTGCGAGGCGGTGCTGTCGCCCGATGTGAAGGATAACGGGACTCAGCCCGCGTCGGTCGTCTATCGCATGACCGTTCCCGCCGACGCGCCTGTCGGGGTGCACGCGCTGCGAATGACTTCTCCCGGTGGCACGTCGCCGTTGAAGTTGTTCGTCGTCGACGATCTGCCCTCGATCGCGGGGCTGGGAAGCAACACGTCACCCGCAACCGCACAGCCTATCGACCTGCCGGTGGCCGTCGACGGGGCGGCCCCAGCGCGCGGCCTGCATTTTTACAAGATCAAGGCGGACGCCGGGCAGCGCATTTCGTTCGAGGTGCTTGCGAGGCGGATGGGCTCTACGATGGACCCCATGCTCCGCATCCTCGACACCAACGGCCGAGAGCTGGCTTACAGCGAAGACGAGCCCGGCCTCAGCACCGATGCCCAGCTTTCTTACACGTTCAACACCGCGGGGGAGTACGTTGTGGAAGTCCGCGACGTCGCCTATCGGGGTGGCGGGGCGTATCGTCTTCGCATCGGTGACTTTCCCTGCGTCACCGTGCCTTATCCCATGGGTGGGCGTCGCGGTTCCGACGTCAGCGTGTCGTTCGCCGGCTCCGATCTTGAGAACGTTGTGCCCCTCACGCTCAAGACGCCGTCGGATCCCTTGGTTCGCTGGATTCCCGTCACCGCAAAGCGAGTCGGCGGGACCAGCAGCGGTTTCGCGACGTTGGCTCTCGGCGACAGCGAAGAGTTCACCGAGACCGAACCGAACAACGAAGCAGCCCAGGCATCGCGCGTGACGCTGGGCGGGAACTTCAATGGCCGGCTCGGCGAGCTCCGCGACGTCGATCGCTTCGTCTTTTCCGCGAAGAAGGGCGAGAACTACACCTTCTCGGCCGTCACGCGGCAACAGGCGTCGCCCTGCGACCTCGTGCTCGAGTTGTACAAAGCCGACGGCGCCAAGGTCGCCGAAGCCGACGACGCGGGCGACACCGACGCGGTCTTGAAGTACGCGTTTCCCGACGACGGCGACTACACGCTGCTGGCCGTCGATCGCGCCAACCGTGGCGGCAGCCGCTTTGCCTATCGGATCGAATCGGCCCCCACGCGCGCCGGCTTTGCGTTGTCTGCCTCGGCCGATCAGATCAACGTTCCCGCAGGCGGGACGGCGATGCTGACGGTGGGCGCAGTCCGCGACGGCTACGACGGCCCGATTGCCGTTTCCGTCGTCGACCTGCCGGCCGGAGTCACAACCGTTCCCACGGTGATCGGTCCCGCACAGAAAAGCGTCGTCCTCACGTTGCAGAGCACGCCTGAAGCGGCAGCCGGCAAAGCGATGCCGATTCGCGTCGTCGGGACGGCGAAAATCGGCGACGCCGATTTTCAAGCAACGGCTGATCTCACCGCGACGCTAAAGACCCAGTTCAGCGGCATGCCGTTTCCGCCGCTGCCTCTCTCTCGTGCGACGGTTCTCGCGATCGCGCCGAAGCCGACGTTGTTGCTGCGGGTCGAGCCTGCCGAAATTGTCTTCGGCCAGAACCTGAGCGCGACGGTCAAAGTCGTCGCGACCCGCGGCGCGGGCATCGACGAAGCGATTGCATTGGCAGTCACACCCGAAAAGGAGGGACTTCCCGCCGGCATTACGGCGGCAGTCAAACCCATCGACAAAGGCGCGAACGAGGTACAGGTGGTCTTTTCCGCCACCGATAAAGCCCCGCTGGGCGAATTCACCGGCGTATTGACGGGAACTCACAAAAAAGAAAATGCGGCTGTGACATCCATCGTCCCCGGCCTCACGCTCAAGCTTCGCGAGCCGCTGACCGTATCGGTGACTCTGGGCGAGGCAAAGCTCAAAAAGGGGGGCGAACTGCGCGTGAAAGCGACGGTCGCGCGCAATCCGGCCCTCGCGGCCGAAGTCGCTTTGACGTTTCAAAACTTGCCGAAAGGCGTGACGGCGGCAGCCGCCACAATTCCGGCTGATAAGAGCGAGGTTGAAATTGTGCTCACCGCAGCACAAGATGCAGACGTCGGCGAAGTAAAAACCGTGACTGTGAAAGGTGATGCGGCTGTCGGCAATGCGAAGTTTACGGCGACGTCGGCCGCCGCCGCATTAACGGTCGAGTAGTACAGCAGAGCCATACAGGAGATCGACGCGCCCGAACGGCGAAGGAAGTTCGATCTTTACCGATCCCCAAGACGGAGACGACGAACCATGCGCGATTGCCCCTCTGCCCTTTGCCGAATGATTCGGCGGGTTTGCTCTCCCGTGGTAACTTTGGCAGCCCTGACCGTCTTTTTACCGGTGCATCGATCGACCGCGGCCGAGGAAGGCGCCGCACAACCGGCGGCTGCACCGGCGGTCGCCGTCGGGCAACCCACCGGCTTGGAAGTCATTCCGGCAAAGTTCGACCTCGCCGGACCGCGCACGCGCCAGCAGCTTGTCGTGACGGGCCAATACGGCACGGGCCACGTGCAAGACCTGACTTCGGCCGCGACGTACTCCTCGTCGGATGAGAAGATCGTCCGCATCGACAAGGGCGTCGCCTATCCGGTCGCCGACGGCGCCGCGAAGATCACCGTGAAGGTTGCCGACCGCGAGGCCGCCATTGACGTGACGGTAAAAGGCATGGGCGTTCCGTCGCCGGTCAGCTTCAAAAACCAGACGCTCGCCGCTCTGACCAAGTCCGGTTGCAACATGGGGGCCTGTCATGGGTCGCCCTCGGGTAAGGCGGGCTTTCGGCTCTCGCTGCGGGCATTCGATCCGACCGTCGACATTATGACTTTGCGGTCGGAGTTCTCCGGTCGCCGCACCAATCCCATGGAACCGGCGGAAAGCCTGATCCTCAAAAAGCCGCTGATGGAAGTGGCGCACGGCGGCGGCCGCCGGCTTCACAAGGGCGATGCCTCCTACACCGTTCTTCATGACTGGATTGCCGAAGGCCTGAAGCTCGATGCGGCAGGTGTTCCCGATCTCGTGAAGATCGAGGTCTTGCCCGGGAAGCGTGTTTTGCATCAAGAGGCCAACCGGCAGCAGTTGATTGTGCTCGGGACGTTCAGCGACGGCAGCGTCCGCGACGTGACGCCGTTGACCGTCTTCAGCTCGTCAAGCGAATCGGTCGCGACGGTCGATGAGATGGGGCTTGTCACCAAGGTCGGGCGGGGCGAGACCGCGATCCTCGCCCGCATCCTCGACAAAATGTCGACGGGTTACGTGACGTTTCTCGAAGACGTCAAGGGCTTTGTCTGGAACAATCCCAAGGCCAACAACTTCATCGATTCGCTGGCATTCGAGAAGCTGCAGCAGTTGCAGATCCTGCCCTCCGACGTGTGCAACGACGAAGAGTTCGTCCGCCGCGCGTACCTCGATACGACCGGCCGGCTGCCGCGGATCGAAGAGGCCGTCGCGTTTTTGGGCGACGCCAGCCCCGATAAGCGAGAACGCTTGATCGACCAGTTGGTCGACACGCCGGACTTCGCCGCGTTTTGGACGCTCAAATGGGGCGACGTGCTGCGTTCCAACAGCAAGAAGCTCAATGCGGTGGGCGTGCACAAGTTTCGCCGTTGGCTCTATGACAGCATCCTCAACGACATGCCGCTCGACAAGTTCGCCCACGAACTGCTCACCGCCAGCGGCAGCGCCTACGAGAACCCGGCGGCCAACTACTGGCGTGCCAGCCGCGACCCGAGCGACGCCACGGAAACGACCGCGCAGTTGTTTTTGGGCATTCGTATTCAGTGCGCGAAGTGCCACAACCATCCCTTCGAGCGGTGGACCCAGGACAACTACTACGGAATTGCCGCGGCGTTTTCACGGATCGGCCGCAAGAAGGGCACAATCTCCGACGACGATGAAATCATCTTCGTGCAGCCGTCGGGCGAGATCACGCAGCCGCGCAGCGGCAAGACCATGCAGGTCCATCTGCTGCTCAAGGGAGACATCGACGTTCCGCCGACCCAAGACCGGCGCGTCGTCTTCGCCGATTGGCTCACCAGCCGCGACAACCCGTTCTTCGCCAAGTCGATCGTCAACCGCGTTTGGGGCCATTTGATGGGTCGGGGGCTGGTCGAACCGGTCGACGACTTCCGCGACTCGAACCCGCCCTCAAACGCCAAGCTGCTCGATGAGTTGGCAAAACAGTTCGTCGAAAGCGGCTTCAGCAACAAGTGGGCGGTGCGAACCATCATGCGCAGCCGCCTGTACCAGCTCAGCTCGCGGAAGAACGACTTCAACAAAGACGACGAAATTTACAACTCGCATGCGACGACGCGGTTGTTGAGCGCGGAGCAATTGCTCGACGCGATCTGCCAGGTGACTTCAGTCAGCGAAGATTTTGCGGGGCTTCCGCCAGGCACGCGCGCCGTCGAGCTGGCCGATCCGCCGACCGACCACTACTTTTTGAAAATCTTCGGCCAGCCGCAGCGCGAAATGGCCTGCCAATGCGAGCGTTCGAACGAATCGAACCTCTCGCAGGCGCTGCAGATGATCAACGGGCCGGTCGTGCACAATAAGCTCCGCGACGGCAACTCGCGCATTGCCCAAATGATGGGGGCGGGCAAGCCGGACGCCGAGATCATCGGCGCCCTGTACCTCGCGGCGCTCGCGCGTCAACCCGTCGTGGAAGAACTCGGGGCATCGCAAAAGCACATTGCCGCATCTGCGGACCGCAAGCTGGCTCTCGAAGACATTGGCTGGGCGGTGCTCAACTCGAAAGAGTTTTTGTTCCAGCACTAGTCGACGGTTTCGATCGACAATCATCACGCCAGAAGC
>JBBDVZ010000350.1:6246-9286 GCA_040903115.1 Planctomycetaceae bacterium | reverse complement strand
GGGCTTCTTTCTTGCGCCGCGAATTGAGCCGGTGGGTTTAACCCGCCGGTCTTCGGCGGCGCTGAACCAGCGCGGCCGACTACCGCGCGGCCGCAGACCGCGGGGATGAACCCCGCGGCTCGAACTGATGGCACGTCGCCGAGTGAAACGTGGAGTCAGCCCCCCGTGAAGTCGGCCCTGGCCAGCAGGCTGTATCGCGGTCCTTCGGGCCGCAGCTCAGACTGGAGAATCTCAATCGAATCCAAGTGGGCCACGCCAAAATCGGTCTCAGCATGTTCTTGCAGCAATTGGAACAAATCGGCCGGCGGACGGCTTTTCACCCGCGCCAGCGTCAAGTGAGGACGGAAGTCGCGATGCTCGGGCGGTAAACCCAAGGGTGCAACGCGGCTTTCGAGTTGGCTAACTAGCCGAATGAGCGACTCGGCCTGGACGAGTCCCGCCCAAACGACCGTCGGGCGTTCGGAATTCGGGAAGGCGCCGACACCCGAGAGTCGCACCGCGAACGGCGCTGCGGCGCCTGCGACTTCGGCGACGCCCGCGGCGAGCTCAGGTATTGCGTCGAGTGAGGTATCGCCCAAAAACTTGAGCGTCACATGCAGAGCGTCGACGTCGCACGCTTTGATCGGCCGGCCCATGCGCGACAACCGTGAAATCACTTTGCGCAGCGAGGGGGGCGCGGCGATTTTGACGGCGATAAACGCGCGAATCTGCTTCGACATGATGAGCCCCGCCTGATAGCAACGCGGGCCGATGTCTAACGGATCACAATGGGATCACAACTTTTCGGACGGGCCGGCGGCAGACGGTGCGGTCGCGGCCCCATGGACGATTTCGCCCCGCGACTTGGGCCGAATCATTGTCAGCGACACTCGCCGTCGCTCTCGATCGATGCCCAACACCCACACGGTCACCAGATCGCCGACTGCGACGATGTCGTGCGGGCTGGCGATGTACCGGCGCGACAACTGGCTGATGTGCACCAGCCCGCTGTCCTTCAAGCCGACGTCGACAAACGCCCCGAAATCAACGACGTTGAGCACCGTCCCCGTGAGCTCTATACCCTCGCATAAATCATCGAGCTTGAGAATCCCACCCTTGAAGAGCGGGCCGGGCAAATCGGCTCGCGGGTCGCGCCCCGGACGCATCAGCGACTCGACAATGTCGTTCAGCGTCGGCAGTCCCACGCCAAATTGTTGCGACAAGCTTGGGCAATCGAGCTGCGACAGCCGCTCTGTCAGCTCGACCGACCCGGCGGCCACGTTCGTCAGTTGTCCCGGCTCGACCGAAATGAGCTTGAGCACATCTCGGGCGGCGTTGTAACTCTCCGGATGAATCCACGTGTTGTCCAACGGCTCATCGCCGTCGGCGATCTTCAAAAAACCGGCGGCCTGAGTGAAAACGGCATCGCCGATCCCGTTGACCTGGCGAAGCTGCTCGCGACTGGAGAACCGCCCGTGCTCGCTGCGCCATTCGACCACGCGGCGGGCCACCAGTTGGTTGAAACCCGAAACGTACCGCAACAGCGACGCGCTGGCCGTGTTCAGCTCGACGCCGACGTAGTTCACGCACGACTCGATGACGCCGTCGAGCGACTCTTTGAGCCGGCGCGTGCCGACGTCGTGCTGGTACATGCCGACGCCGATGTGCTGCGGATCGATCTTCACGAGCTCGCTGAGCGGATCCTGCAGCCGGCGGCCGATGGAGATCGTCCCGCGCACGGTCGCGTCGAAATCGGGGAACTCGTCTCTCGCCACCTGCGAGGTGGAATAAATGCTCGCGCCCGACTCGTTGACGATGAGGTAGCGGCCGCCCGGGACCTCTTCGGCAATGATTTCCGAAACGAATTCCTCGGTCTCACGGCAAGCCGTCCCGTTGCCGATCGCTACCACCGGGTAGTCGTACTCGCGCAACAGCTCGACCAGCTTTTGCCGCGAGGCCAGTTTTTTTTCAGCCGAGCCGGTCGCGAACACGAGATCGGTCTTGAGGCAGTTTCCGAACTCGTCGATGACGGCCAACTTGCAGCCGGTGCGATAGCCGGGATCGATCGCCAGCACGCGGCAGTTTCGCAGCGGTGGCTGCAGCAGCAGGTTCCGCAGGTTGCGCGCAAAAACGGTGACGGAGTGCGACTCGGCACGCTCGGTCAGCTCGCGACGCAGCTCGCGCTCGAGACCGGGATGGATGAATCGCGTCAGGGCATCGACAACGCAACTGCGCGCGAAGTCGCCGTAGCGATGCTCGGTCAATCGCAGAAAAATCAACAGCTCCGTCAAGGCGCGATCCCGGTCCCATTCGAAACGGATGCGCAGAAAGCCCGCCTTCTCGCCGCGGTTGAGGGCCATGATCCGGTGTGGCGGGATTTTTGTGACTTCTTCGGAATACTGAAAATAGTTGCGATAGTCGGAGCCTTTCTCCTCGCCTTCCTTGGTTGCGGCCACCGTGAGCTTGCCGCTGCGGTTGGCGATGCGGCGGCAGCGCGCCCGCACGTCGGCGTCTTCGCCGATGCGCTCCGCGAGAATGTCGACGACGCCCTGCAACACCGCCGCCGTGTCGGACAATCCGCCGGCGACGTCGATCAGACCACTGGCCGCCGCATCCAGTTCGCCCAGCGAGGCATCCTGGTTCCAAACGCGCTCGGCCAAGGGCAGCAGCCCGCGCTCCCTGGCCTCTGCCGCACGAGACCGCCGCTTGGGCCGGTAGGGGAGGTAAAGATCTTCCAGCCGCTTGAGCGTGTCGGTTGACTCGATCTGCGCGCGCAATTGCGGGGTCAGCTTGCCTTGGGCATCGATGAGCCTCAGGATCGTTTGAGCCCGCTCGGCCACCTGCCGGAGCGCGGTCACGCGGCCCTGGATGGCACGGATTTGTTCTTCGTCAAGGTTGCCGGTGCGTTCCTTGCGGTAACGGGTGACGAAAGGGACGGTGTTCCCTTCGTCCAACAGCGACATGACGTTTCGCACCTGGTCGACGGTGACGCCCACTTCGCCGGCCACGCGCTCGTAATCCACGTTTCCAGGTTCGCTCATTCCGCTTCCAACCGAGGAAA
>JBBDVZ010000350.1:0-6146 GCA_040903115.1 Planctomycetaceae bacterium | reverse complement strand
ACGCGCTCGTAATCCACGTTTCCAGGTTCGCTCATTCCGCTTCCAACCGAGGAAAACCCGACACACGACGCGCCGCCTATCTTACCGGAGCGGGTGTCGAAGACACAATCAATTCCCGGCGAAAGACGTACCTGGCGTGGTTGCGACGGAGAACATCGTCACAAGCAGTCGCAGATTGGCCGCTTGAAGAAAGCAGATTTACCACTAAGACACAAAGGGCACAAAGAAGAAAAGGCGGAAGAACAAAAGAGAACCAGGAACGGTGCGGCTGTCATGTGGTCAGTTCACGTCGGCTGTTCGAGCCTGTGGTGGCAGAAAGCCCATGCATCTCTGATTTCTTCGTGTCCTTTGTGCCTTCGTGGTTTATCTCTCCATTCCCAGCTCACGACCGGCAGGTTTTGCCGGAGACGGCACACAGCGATCGTTCCCCCTTTTCGGAAATTCGTGTCAAGCTGTCATAACCGCTTCGCCGATACCCGAAAGAGACGATTGCCGAAACGTCATTGGATGACGTTTGGGGGGCGCAAAACTTCGCAACGTGTGACTGACGAATTGTCGCCCGAACATGGAAGGACGGACCGATGCGACCTCGCCTCAGATTATTCACCGGAGATGAACAAACCAGCACGGTGGCCGAACCGCAAGTGAGTGTCCGCCTGGGGCAAATCACCAATATCCTGGCCGACGCCATCCGTTCCAATCGCCGCTGGCTCTCCGACTTCGAAGACGACGAGATCCAAATCTCCGAGGACCTTTTCGAAGTCCTTTCCACGTACTGGCACCTTCGCCCGAGTGCCTGAACCGCGTCTGCCATTACACTGGGTGCCGGATTGCAGGCGGCATTCGCTGCCGCTAGGCTGACTTCCGCTGGGGTCGAAGCACGCACGCACCGCCGTTGCGGTCCCGCGAAGGCTCCGACTTTCCTGCGCGGAGCGGAAACGGTGACGCAAGCCTCGCGGCTGCGCCTCGATGCCGAGAGAATCTGGCGCGCCGGCCTGAACGCGGTCGATTCCACGGCACTGGTGCAAGGTGTGATCGACCGCAGAGCCGAGACGCTGTCTATTTGCGGCCACGACATTTCTGTTGACTCCGTGCGACGGATCGCGGTTGTCGGAGCGGGCAAAGCAGGGGCCGGAATGGCGGCCGGATTCGAACAGGCCGTCGGTCCCGGTCTTCTCCAGAAAGTCGTCGGCTGGGTGAATGTTCCGACGGACTGCGTTCGCCCGCTCGAGAAGGTTCACCTTCATGCGGCTCGGCCCGCGGGCGTCAATGAGCCCACTCAGGCGGGCGTCGACGGGGCGCTCAAGATTCTCGATTGCGTGTCACAGCTTGGCGCCGACGACGTGTGCATCGTGCTGCTTTCGGGAGGAGGCAGCGCCCTTTTGCCCGCCCCGTTGCCCGAAGTCGGGCTGGCAGACAAATTGGCCGTCACGCGGCTGTTGATGCAAAGCGGCGCCTCGATTCGCGAGCTCAATTGCGTACGCAAACACCTTTCACTGATTAAAGGGGGACGCCTCGCCCAGGCGACAAATGCGGGTTTGGTGATCACGCTGATTATTTCCGACGTCGTGGGAGACCCACTGGACGTGATCGCCTCCGGCCCCACCGTCGAAGACCATTCGACTGCCGCCGAGGCGCTCGAGATTTTATCGAGGTACGCCGCCGACCCGGACGACGTGCCTCAGTCGGTTTGGCAGGCACTGCGACGCGCCGCTCAAAACACGAAAGGCGTCAGTGCATTGCCAGCGAAGGTGTTCAATCACGTCATCGGCAATAACGCCACCGCGTTGCATGCGGCGGCCGCCGAAGCGCGGAGGTTAGGCTACCACGTCAAGTCTTTGGGTTCGGAGATTCAAGGCGAGGCTGCCGCGGTTGGCAGGCAATTGGCCGAAATGTGCCGCGCGGCGCGCGACGACGGCCGGCCCGAGCCGCCACCGCTATGCATTCTTAGCGGCGGGGAGCCGGTCGTGCATCTCGCCGATACCAGTGCGCCTCGCAAAGGCGGCCGAAACCAAGAGCTGGTTTTGAGTGCGCTGGTGCACTTGTGGAACGACGGAATGAGGGGCGTGGGATTGCTCTCAGGCGGGACCGACGGTGAGGACGGCCCGACTGATGCCGCCGGCGCCTTTGCCGATGACACGGTGGTTACCGAAGCGCGCCGCAAAAGACTCGACCCGGCGACGTTTCTGGCAGTCCACGATTCCTATCACTTTTTCGAGGCGTGCGGCGGTCTGTTGATAACGGGCCCCACGCATACCAACGTCATGGACGTTCGCGTGGGTCTCGTGCGGGCAACAGACCGACCCACAGAATAGTTGCAACGCTCACGCTCATCGAGCCGGTGGGTTTAACCCACCGGTCTTCGGCCGATGCACGCAAGACACGCAAAGGCATAGGCGGCTTCGATGACATTTGCCGAGGACCGCGGGGATGAACCCCGCGGCTCGAAAACCGTAAGCGCGTCAACCGGCGGTGGCGGCTTCGGCAGGCTCGCCATTTTTGTCGACCAGGCGAAGTTCATCGGCCAGGGGAAGATCGGCCAGGCTTTGCAGCCCGAACGATTCGAGAAACTTGCGGGTCGTCTCGTACAGAAAGGGACGACCCAGCGAATCTTCTTCGCCGGCAATGCGCACCAGCGACCGCTCCATCAACTGCTTCAGAATCTCGACCGACTGGACGCCCCGAATGGCTTCGATGTCGGCCCGCGTGATGGGCTGGCGATACGCCACGATCGTCAACGTTTCCATCGCCGGCGGCGAGAGGCGCAGTTCCGCCTTACATTCGTGCAGCGTGTTCAACCATGGTGCAAACTCAGGGCGAGTCAGCATCTGGTAGCCGCTCGCGGCTCGTTCGATACGAAAGGCCGTCGCGGCGGAATCGTAGAATTCATTCAAAGCGGCCACGAGCAACCGCGCTTCATCGGTGTCGGCCAATGTTGCGGCTTGCACAAGACGCCGCGGCGAAAGCGGGCCATCGGCAACAAACAACGCCGCTTCGAGCCGCGCCAACTTCCCGGTGCGATGGCATTCTCCGGCAGGTTCGACCGAGCGATCCTTGTCGACGTCGCCGGATCGCCGAATGAAAAAGCACCAGGTGGAGCCGCCGGGTTGGCCTGAGCGATCTCCGATGGTCATCGCGCTCTGCGAGATGCCGGGTAGCCCGAATTGTGGAATCTGCCAGGGACGATTCATCGTGTGTGATGGATGCACTAAGGACTCTCGTCAAAATAACTTGAGCCTTTTTCGTTGAATCACGAAGCACGAAATCCGAATGACGAAGGAAATCCGAAGCACGAAGCACTAAACAATGGCTCGCGTCTTTATCTCGTGCTTAGGTCATTCGTGCTTCCTTAGACATTCGGATTTCGTGCTTCGGATCTAACCAAAAAATGATCAGCCTATTTTGACGAGTGCATTAAGGCCGCTTCGCCATAGCTTCAATTTGCGTCAGCACCTTGTGAACGGCCTGCAAAGGCTCCTCCGCTTCGGCCTCGAACCGATGCGAAACGCGCGGGCGGGCGGCCTCCGTGTACGAGCAGCTAAAATGGAACACGTTGGGTTCGTCGCTTGGCTGCAGTTGGAAGTCGCGAATGCCCAACTTGTTCAGCCGCTGAACCGCAGCCCGCCAAGTCAGCTTGTCGGCTGCCCGTTGATGAGTGGCCGGCGGATCGCTCGCGACGGCTGCATCCTTTCGTTGATCCCGTGTCAAATCTCCAGCGGCTGCACGTGGAGATTCCGCGATATTGCCGCGATCGCCAAGTTCATCGGCTCCCGACGAAGCTGCGCCTTCCGCATGTGCCACCTCGGCGTCTTGCAGCGGGTCGTCGCCTGGTTGGCTCTGGTCGTCATCATCGACGGGGCGAAACGGCGATGCGTCCGCGTCGACCGGCGCTGCGGCATCTTTCGGTTTAACCACCGCGACCAGTGCTGACGGATCGAATTCGCGCGGGCGATTGGGCGACTTAGGATCAGCGGCGTGTGGCTCAGTGGCCGGATGCAGATCCCAATCGCGCAGGACATCGGGCGGGGGAGTCCACGATTCGGAAGCATCACCAGCTTCTTCTCTGGCGGACGGAGCGGCGCCCGCTTGCTGAAATGGGTCGCTGGGCCGCGAGTCAGAAGCAGGCAACGTCGACTCTAACGCCTTATTCGCGCCGCCGCCGTGGATTGTGTTTCGAACGGGCGAAAGTAAGTCGTCGGTCGACTGCTGCAGCAAATCGTGGTTACCGGCGGCGCTGACGATCTCGGGCGCCGTCGCCGAAGTGCGCCCCAACGCTGTGACTGGCGCGAATTCCGGAATTCCAAATATCGCCAGGGCCGGAACTGCCACCAACGGCACGAACATCAGAAACGTGGTCAGCGGGCCACTCGATTGCGAGGGCATAGGCGGGGTACCTCCGTGCAAATTGCGATGAGTCGGAGCCTGCCGGAACCGAGTTCGACTGGGTCGTGCGAAATCGGCCGGTGCGCGATCGTGCTGGGTCTTTAGCGCGGTCGTCGGCCTCCGCTCTGTCATTGCCCTGTCGGAACCAGGGCGGGGAATGATAAATCACCGCCGATTTTGCCACAATCGCAGTTCTAGCTGACCCGGGGTGAACTTGCGGCGCGGGTGGCTGGTGTCGAGCCGCCAGGCTCGTCCCCAGTTACATCGGTCTGGGGGCACGCTGCCGCGTGACCCCAGGCACCCGCATCGGCCATGGCCGATTTTGCGGACTTCGGCATCGGATCTGCCTGGGCGACGGGATTCGGTTTGCCACATCCGCGCGGGTTCGCTAACCTGCGCTGGAACGGTTTGTGGCAGGGCCGCCGGGCCGCCTCGGTGTAAAACCTACACGATGATGGGTGTCGCGTGGCCAAGTTTACAAATTCGGATTTAGCGGGCAGCAAACGACGTTTTTCAAGGGGCAAAACAATGCGATACCTTGCGAGAGGAGTATTGTCGCGGGCATTGAAGGCATCCCCGTGCCTGCTGGCGCTGGCTTTGGTTCTCGTGACGGATCACGCGACTTTCGCGGAAGGCGAAACGAAATCCGCAACCGAGGCGGACGTCGCCGCCAAACACCCGCTGGCTGATGCGATTAAGTTCGCCAAGGAAAGCCGCGATGCGCTCGAGAAGGTCGAAGACTACGTTGCCACTTTTCACAAGAAAGAGCGCGTCGGCGATAAGATGTTCGCGCACCGCATGATGATTAAGAATCGCAAGGAGCCGTTCAGTGTCTACCTTCGATTCATCGGCGAGCACGACGGCCGCGAGGTGATTTACGTCGAAGGAGCCAACGACGGAAACCTGTTGGCCCACGAGACCGGGCTTAAGGGCATCGTCGGCACCGTGCCCTTGGTGCCTACCAGCCCCGAGGCGATGTCGGAAAGCATCCATCCGATAACATCAATCGGCATGTGGCGCCTGTTGGACAAAGTCATCGCGCAGTGGGAAGACGAAACCGCCTACGGCGAGGTCGAGGTCAAGTTCTATCCCAACGCGAAGCTCGGGAACGCCGACTCAAAACTCGGTGCGACCGAGTGCAGGGCGATCGAATCGACGCATCCCCAGCCGCGCCGGCAGTTCCGGTATCACCGCACGCGGCTTTATCTCGACAGAAAGACCACTCTGCCCGTTCGGGTCGAGCAATTTGGATTTCCGCGGGAACCGGGAGAGGAAGCGCCGCTGGTCGGAGAATATCAATACACCGACATCCGCGTGAATCAGGATCTGAAAGACATCGACTTTGATTCGCGGAATCCAAGGTACAACTATTGATCGCGTCGACCGAAGAAGCCCGGCTTTTTCGAAAAGCCGGGCTGCTGGCTCGCCCGTCCCACGGTATTGGGCATTCACGCGGAAGCTGCGGTGTCGTAAAATTGTGGGACTGGAAGGGGTGAATGGATCAAGCGTTGCGAAGCGCTCGGTGCGTTCCACCCTCCCCCAACCCCTCCCTAAGAGGGAGGGGGGTTTTATGAGAGTGCCCATGGTCGATCCGCACGAATCGCCAACTTCGACGAAGTCGTTGTCGCAACCTTCGCGGCAAATGAAGATGGCCGACGACGTTGACGAATTGCGCGAGCAGATTGCCGAGGCGCGGCGTCGCGGCGATTGGATCGGCGCGGTGCCGACGATGGGGGCCTTGCACGCCGGGCATCTCAGCCTGA
>JBBDVZ010000349.1:0-14537 GCA_040903115.1 Planctomycetaceae bacterium | reverse complement strand
TGAACCCATTCGATCCCCAACTCATCGAGCCGCCGATAGCGGCCGCGGCAAAGCACGCACACCCGATCGCCGCGGGCGACAAGCTGCTCGGAAATGTACAACCCGAGGAAACCGCCTCCTCCGGTGACCAGTGCGTTCATTGGTTGTCAATTAGGTTGTGGAGACATTGCGGAGTGCGGAGTGCGGAATGCGGAATGCGGAATGAAAGAGGTCGAGCCGCGGGGTTCATCCCCGCGGTCTTCGGCCATTGTCATTTAGTTCGCCGGAGCATTCGGAATGCGGATCTCGGATTTCGGATTGAACTTCAGCGAATGATTTCCTGTTGTATTGTTTCCGCCCTCGTCCTGGCAATCGTTGACGCGCTGGAAGAATTGCGGTCTGGCATGTTTGGGAGTCGGTCGGCGGCCCAGGCTGCCAACGCGATGCGCGCGATCTTGACGTTGTGCCGCGTGTCGACCGGTAACGAGCGATGAAACAGCACGTGTTCAATTGCAGCGGTCTTTGGATTCTCGGCAGCGAGTTTCAATAGTTCGTGTGCAAATCGCTGGCGGTCATTTTCCGCAGTTGGAAAGCTGCCGGATTCCGGCTCGACAACAATCACGGGAGTTTGCTTCGGTTTTGAACCGACGCCAACCAGTGCGCTGCGACAGACTCGCGGATGCTCGTTGAAGATCGCTTCGCAAGGAATGGGAAACATGCGCCCATCCTTGGTCTCGACGATGTGCGCCTTTCGTCCGCAGAACCAGAGTGAGCCATCGTCGTCGATGTAACCGACGTCTCCCATGCGATGCCAGAACCCGTCGTCATCGGGAATCTTTGCCATCGCGGTGTCGTCCGGATGGCGAAAATACTCGCGGGTCACGCTCGGGCCGTGGACGATGATCTCGCCAATTTCGCCCGCGGGAAGCTCGCGTACCGCATCGAGCGACTGAATCGGGCCGTCGGTGATCTCGATGATCTTGCGTGAGATTTGCGGGAACGGCCGTCCGACGCAGACGCCGGCCCCCTTTCGCGTTCGAGCGGCCGTTTGCTCTATGACTTCGCGCCCGGAGATCGAACAGACCGGGAGCGCCTCGGTGGCTCCATAAGGAGTATGAATATCCGCACCGTCGCGACAAAGCGCCTTCCGCATCCGCTGAACCACGTGCAGCGGAACCGGGGCCCCCGCGGCCAGCACGCGTCGCAACGACGGCAATGTGATGGCCTCTGTCTCGCAATACCGGCCGACGCGGTTCCACAAGGCAGGCGAGCCGAACGCCTGCGTGACCCCCTGGTCGCGGATCGCCTCGACGATGTTTTGCGGATTCACATCCGCGGGCCGCATGGGATTCATGTCGGGAACGACCGTCGTCACGCCCATGGCGGCGTTGAACAACGCAAACAGCGGGAACCCCGAAAGATCAACCTCGCCCGGCTCGATTCCGTACTGCCGTTGAATCAGATTGACCTGCGCGTCGAACATGCCATGCTCGTACAACACACCTTTCGGCGGCCCGGTGCTGCCGCTGGTAAAAATGATGGCTGCGGGATCCGACGCGAACGTGTCGGCCATTTCGAAAGGGGACCACTCCTCGCCCAACACTTCGCGATACGTCATCCCGCCCCATAACCAGCGGCGACCGACGGTGACGTTGATGCGGGCGCGCGGAAACTTGTTCCGCTTGAGCGCGCGAATGGCCTGAACGAGAGGTATCGCGACAAACCCATCCGGCTCGACTTCTTCGAGGCAGCGGAAAATGTGCGACCGTCCCATTCCCGGATCGATGAGGACGATAACCGCTCCCGTCTTGAACAGCGCGAACGTCAGTGCGATGTACTCCAGGCTGGGGGGCACCATCAGCACCAACCGCGTGCGGGGCATGACGCCCATGCGGCACAACCCGCGGGCCAGCCGATCGCTTTCACGATCCAATTGTGCAAACGTCAATTGGGTGTAACAGCGGCGACCGTCGCGGTCGCGGCCTGCGGAAAAAACGACAGCGCGTTGATGCGGGTATTTCACCGCCGCATCGCGCAAGCGCCGTGCAATGTTCAATCGCGCTGTCTCAGAAACGCCCGACACAACCTTGCTCCGATGGGGCGCGCATGTCAGTGCGAACCGTTCGTGGCACGAATCAGAATTTCGCCTTTGCCGGACTCCAGAAAATCGCCGCAGTACCGCTGGTACTCGGCGTTCACGTACTCCTGCGGGACGCCAAACCCCAGCGTCCGCAGGTACCGCAAGTACACGCGTAAGAACACGGGCGAGTACGTCGAAGACAACTTAAACGTCGGCAGCATGGGCGGCGGTTCACCCGCGCCGAACAACGCAATCGTGCCCCGGTGCATGTTCGCTCCGTGCCGAATTCCCACCTCGCCGAACAGTAAGATCGACCCGGCCAACATGCCGAAACCGATGGCATCGCCGGCGCCGCCGCCGACGACGATCAGCCCCCGCCGCATGGTGTGGCCGATTTCGTTTCCGGCGTCGCCGTGAATAATGATTTCGCCGCTGGTCATTCCCTTGCGTCCGCCGCGATAAACGGCCCCGATCAGGTGGCCGGCATTGCCTTTGACGGTAATCCTTCCGCCGTGCATTTCGGCTCCCACCCAGTCGCCGGCATTCCCGCTGACCGTGATTTCGCCCCCCGTCATCTCGGCGCCGAGATGCATGCCGGCGTTGCCTTCGACGCGGATGCGTCCGCCGCTAAGCTTATTGCCGATGAGCTTCACGTGCGAACAGTCGCCTTCCCAGACGAGCTCGTTGTCATCAGCCGCCGATCCCGAGACTCGGAAAAACTCTGCCAACGGAACTTGCCGGTTTCCGTATTGCACGAGCGTTTTTTTGACCGCCTCGGCCGGCAACGCGCGCACGTCCTCCAGGCGGAGGGTATCGACTTCAACCGGAATGCTGGTCTTGGTGGTCAGCGTGAGGACGAGCGGCATCGTGAGGCTTGCGGTTCGGGAGTGTTGTCGAGAAGGTGCGAAAATATTTTGGGCCGCTCCGGTTCTCCAAAGGCGGCTTCAAAACCCCCCTCCCTTCCAGGGAGGGGTTGGGGGACTTCGGCGAACTCAGTCGAGTCGAGGGTGGAGACGGTCGAACTTTTCACCCCACTCTCGACCTCTCCCTTCAAGAGGAGTGGAGTTGTCAAAGGCATGCCCACCCAAAGCGGTGGGCATGGCACCCTCCGTTTAACGCTGGCCGGCCTACTACAGCCACGCGTTCGCGGTCTTTAATTGTTCCAGGTCGTCATTGTCGCTCAGTGCGGCCAGCCGCTGCGCGTTGCGCCGATGCGCGCACTTCAGGTAAAACAATCCTGTCTGCAGATCCCGCTGGCGAAGGTCTTCGTCATAATCGTTACCGGACGCCAGCGCGCTGAGACGCGAATAAACGCAGCTCGAATGAAACAGCTCCGTCGCCACGTCGCCCAAGCGCGCTTGCAGGCATTGCTGTTCGAGAATCTCCTCGCGGAACTTGATGAGCGCCCAGCGACAGGCGCGGCTGAACGCCAGAATCTGCCTGCTGAGTGCGCCGGCCGCCGGCTGCAGAAAACTGTGCGAGACCGGAATCGTGGGCGCGGAGCGCAGGATTTTAGCGACCGTCCACGGCCTCTTGATAATCCCTTCCAACTCCCGGCCGACGTTCCGCAAGCCCACCATGCAGTTGAAGCAGCGCAGCACTTCGTTGGCGCCCTCGCCGATCGTGTTGAGGCGCGCGTCGCGCATCATGCGTTCGAACGGCCGATCGGTGAAAAATCCCGCTCCTCCGTGAATCTGCAGCGTATCGTTGACGATTCGCCACAATGCATCGCTGGCAAAAACCTTGAGCATCGACGTTTCGAGCATGTAGTCCTCGGCGCCGCTGTCGATGAGCGCCGCCGTGTGATAGGTCGCGCTCTCCATGGCGAACGTGTCGGCGGCGGCCAACGCGATTTTCTCCTTGGTCAGCTCGAATTCGCCCAGCGTGCGTCCGAACTGCCGCCGCTCGTTGGCATATTCGACGGCCCGCTGAATGCACACCTTGGCCGCACCCGTGCACGAGGCCCCGAACGTGGTGCGCCCGAAGTCGAGCATCGTCAGCGCCAGCCTCAAGCCTTTGCCGATCTCGCCCAGAATATTTTCCTTCGGCACGAACATGTCGTGAAATGCGAGCTTGCTGGTGGCCGTTCCGCGGATGCCGACTTTTTCCATCCGCGCCTCGACGACCTCGAAGCCGGGCATGTCGGGGGTGACCAGAAAGGCGGTCACTTTGCCGTCGGGGTCGGACGGGTCGGGCGTGCGTGCCATCACTGTCAGCACTTGCGCGATTCCGCCGTTGGTGATGTAGCGCTTTTGCCCATTAAGGACATAGCCTTTGCCGTCAGCCGTCGGCACGGCCCGCGTGCGCACATTCGCCGCATCGGAGCCAGCCTCGGGTTCGGTCAGCGCGAAGGCGGCAAGCTGTTCGCCGGTGGCAAGCCCCGGCAACCAGCGCTGTTTCTGCTCGGTGGTGCCGAATATTTGCAAAGCACGCAATCCAATCGAATGATGCGCGTTGACGAACACCGCCGTCGAGCCGCAGTGACCGCCGATGACTTCCATCATGCGGCAATAGATCTGCTGCGAAAGTCCGCGTCCGCCATATTCTGGCGAGACGGCGGCACCCATCAGGCCGACTCGACCCAGGCCAAGTATCACGTCGCGCGGAATGTCGGCTTCACGGTCGATGCGGACGGCATCGAGGTGGTGTTCGACAAAGTCGCGCACCGCGCCGACGGCCTGGTCGGCCTTCGCCTGCTCCGCCGCCGACAGCGCCGGGTACGGCATGATCGATTCGGTGCGAAAGCGGCCGAAAAACAGGTCCTTGGCAAAACCGGCTTTTTGAGGGCCTGAGAACAGCAGTTCTTCGGCCTGCTCGATTTGCCTTTGCCGCAGTTGCTGTGTGGCTGTCGCTGTTGCCATGAGTGTCCTTCCGCACGCGGTTTGGCCGCCGAACCCCCGGCGAGTACGCGAACGTGCCTGCACCGTTCTGGTTGTACCGCTCTATCGGCGATTTTACTATAGGGTGATGTCGCACGATCGTCGAGGCAGGAGGAAATCGGAAATGCGCTGGCCCGCAATTCTGACGATTGTTGTCATGATCGGGTTGCTGTGTGTCGCGGGAAGTCGCCAGCCCGAGACGTGTGCCGTCACGCTGACGTTGACCGACGCGGCCTCGGGCCACGAACTTTCGGGGCTGGTGCGCGTTACCGATTCCGCCGGAAAGCATGTCGCCGTCACCGAACTTCTTTCGCGCGGGCTGGGTCTCGCCGAAGAATTGGGAGTGGCCGAGACCGACGCGATTCACCGCTGGTCGGTGCTGCCGCGAAAGAGCCTCGTGCAATTGCCGCGGACGAAACTCACCATTGAGGCGATATCGGGACTCGATACCGAGTCCGCTACGGTCACTGTCGATCTCGCCGACCGGGCCACTGCCGAGGTCAACGTCGCGCTCACGCGGTTCGACGATCTGAAATCGCGCGGCTATCGGTCGGCCAATACGCACTTGCACCTGATGAAAATCAGCCGCGCCGACAGCGACCGCTATCTGCAGGAAGTCCCGAAAGCCGACGGCCTCGATGCGGTGTTTCTGTCATACATCGAACGAGCGGTCGCCGATCGGGAATACACGTCGAACCAGTACACCGGCGGCGATCTCGCGTCGATCACGCGGCGAACGGGGGTTAACTTCGGCAACGGCGAAGAGCATCGGCACAACATGGCCGGCTACGGCGAAGGCTACGGCCACGTGATGCTTTTGAATATCAAAAAACACATCGAACCGGTCAGCATCGGGCCGGGCATCATGAAGATGGGAACCGACGGCATTCCGCTGCGCCGTGGCATCGAGACGGCGCGAACCGACGGGGCGACCATCGTCTGGTGTCACAACCGGTGGGGAATGGAAGATTTGCCGAACCTGCTGGGCGGCCGCATCGATGCGCAGAACATTTTCGACGGCAGTGTTCGCGACAGTTACAAGGACAGCTACTACCGGTATTTGAACGTGGGCCTGCATGTTCCTTTCTCCACCGGCACCGATTGGTTCATCTATGATTTCTCGCGCGTGTACGCCGCCGTCGAGGGCGACGTTACGATCGAGAGCTGGCTCAATGCGCTCAAGCAGGGACGGAGCTTCATCACCAACGGACCTTTGCTGGAGCTGCGCGTCGCCGACAAAACGCTCGGCGAGACAATCGAGCTGGGCGAACCGAAGCCGCTCGGTGTCATCGCAAAAGCGCGCGGGCGGCTCGACTTCCAGCGGATCGAGCTGGTTCGCAACGGCGCGGTGATTGCATCGGCAGCGAGCAAGCCGGTGGGACGGCATTTCGAGGCCGAGTTGGCGACGGACGTGCAAAACACCGCGCCGGGCTGGCTGGCGCTGCGAACGCCTCCGCCGCCGATTAAGGACGATCCGGCCCTACAACAGCCGGTGGCAAAAAACGAGCTTGGCCGCGACCTGTTCGCGCACACCAGCCCGATTTACGTCAACGTGGCCGGTAAAGGCTGTTTCGACGAAGCGGTGGCGCGCTCGCTGCTGGCCGAGATGCAGGCGAACCTCGACGTGATCGCCGATAAGGCCCTCTTTGCCGATCCGCAGGAGCGCGCGCGGGTGCTCGACGTTCATCGCGAGGGAATCGAGTTGCTCAACCAACGAATTTCCCAACGCGGTTCGCAGTAGCGTCGTATCGAAGGGAGACCTCTTCTAGCGTCTCGCAGGACGTAGAAGAAGCCCGGCTTTTTCGGAAAAGCCGGGCTTCTGAACGAGACTCTGTTAGCGCGTCTGATTCTTGGGCCGTTCTTCGCATCATCTCAATTTCTCGTCGCGCTCTTTCTTGCCCTGATTTCTGCTTCAATTCACAGAATTCGCGATTCCTGCAGGGGAAGGCGGGATTTTGCCGCACGCCCGTCGTCGAACTTTGGCAAAATGTGCGTCGGCAGACTAAAGGAATAGCCGCGAGCGGTCTATAATGGCTCGCGAGCGTGCCGGCGGATCGCGCGAGAGCGACATCGGTCTGCCGAGCCCCTATTTGCAGCGTGGAGATTGTCCGGATGACCGCGCAAGAAAGTCGACAAGACATTTTGAACTCCGCCGCCGGCTCGCATCGGCGTGACGGCTCGGCCTCCGGAGCGTCGGCGGCCAACGCATCCATTGATGCGTTGGAGCAGAATATTTCGAGCGTCCTGCTCGGAAAACCCGAGCCGGTGCGTCTTGCCGTCGTGGCACTGTTGGCCGGCGGGCACATGCTGATCGAAGATGCGCCCGGAGTGGGAAAGACGTCGCTCGCCAAGGCAATGGCCCGCAGCCTCAATTGCGATTTCACGCGTCTGCAATTCACGCCCGACATGTTGCCCAGCGACATTTTGGGCTCGAGCGTCTACTTGCCGAACCTGGGACAGTTTGAATTCCGGCAAGGCCCAATCTTCACCAACGTGCTGTTGGCCGATGAGATCAACCGCACCACGCCGCGCACTCAAAGCGCGCTGTTGGAAGCGATGAGCGAAGGGCAAGTGTCGATCGAGGGAGAAACCTATCCGCTGAACAAGCCGTTTTTTGTGCTGGCGACCCAGAACCCGTTTGAGTACGAAGGCACGTATCCGCTGCCCGAGAACCAGCTCGACCGGTTCATGCTCTGCACCGACATCGGCTATCCCGATCGCGAGATCGAGCTCGAAGTGCTCACGTCGCACCGCAACGGCGAGGCGGTCGATCGCCTCAAGCCCGTCTTGACCGGCGAGGACTTGCAGCGGCTGCAGGCCACCGTGCGCGAAATCGAAGTCGAGGATTCCATCAACGGGTATCTGCTCGACATCGTCGCGTCGACCCGCGACCATGACGAGCTGCAGCTTGGCGTCAGCCCGCGCGGAGCTCTCACCTTGTATCGCGCGGCCCAGGCGATGGCGATGGTCGAAAAACGGCAGTACGTCATTCCCGATGACGTCAAGCGGCTCGCGGTGCCGGTGCTTGCACATCGCATCGTCGCCAGCGGTCTACTCCGCGAGGGCCAGCGTGAACGCACCAAGGGCATCATGCGGCAAATTCTGGGGCAGATCTCCGTGCCCAGCTAGTAGAGCACCCAGCCCCCGCCGCAGATCTCGCCTCGACAAATGGGTTGTGCTAAAGTGCCCCCGGACCATATACCCGTCATCTTGGCCCGTTAGCGGCCCCCAGAGACGTTCACGAGTCAGTCATCGCGGGAGGCGAGAAGATGTTCGAACGATTTCATGGCGCCTGCGTTTCTGCAGTCTGCCTTTTGATGGTCGCGTGCTTGCTATCCAACGGCACGGTTCGATCGGCGAGTGCTGAAGAAGCGAAAAAATCGGAAAAACAACCGGGCGACGTTGCGCACAAAGCAAATCGACTGGCGCGCGAAACCAGTCCGTACCTCTTGCTGCACGCTCACAATCCGGTCGACTGGTATCCCTGGGGTCCGGAGGCCTTCGAAAAAGCCAAGCAGGAAAATAAGCCGATCTTTCTCTCGATCGGCTACAGCAGCTGCTATTGGTGCCACGTGATGGAGCGGCTGGTCTTCATGAACGAGGAGATCGCCCGCTACATGAACGAGCATTTCGTCAACGTGAAGGTCGATCGGGAAGAACGTCCCGACGTCGACGAAATCTACATGACGGCGTTGCAAATCTACTTCCAGGCCATCGGCTCGCCACAAGGGGGCGGCTGGCCCATGTCGATGTTTTTGACGCCCGAGGGCAAACCGTTCGCCGGCGGCACCTATTTTCCCCCCACCGCCAACGAGGGACAGCTCGACTTCCCCACGTACATGCGGCGAATCGTCACGGCTTGGAAGGACGAGCGAGAAACGCTCGTCAAAAACGCAGACATCCTCACATCGTACGTCCGGCGAACTGTGAAGCCCGGTCTCAATCTCAATCCCGTGAAGCTCGATCACAGCCTGACAGCCGCGGTTTCAAGCGCCATCATCGAGTCATTCGATCCGCAATACGGCGGCATTGGATTTTCCGAAGAAAGCCCGAACGCTCCCAAGTTTCCGTCGCCCGTGCGGTTGGCGTTCCTCGAGTACCAGGCCGTTCAACATGGCGATGCGAAGGCCGCCGAAGCTCTCGATCAAACGCTCGACAAGCTGGCCGCCGGGGGAATTCGCGATCACCTCGGTGGCGGCTTTCACCGCTACAGCACCGATCGCCAGTGGCACGTGCCCCACTTCGAAAAGATGCTCTACGACCAGGCCCAATTGGCCGACGTTTACACGGCCGCCTATCGTCGCACGAAGAAGCCGCTGTATCGCCAGGTTGCCGAGGAAACCTTCGACTATGTGCTGAGGGAGATGACCGACGCGCGCGGCGGATTTCATTCGGCACTCGATGCGGAGACCGACGGCGTCGAGGGCAAGTATTACGTGTGGTCGGCGGATGAAGTCGCTGCGCTTTTGGGCGCAGACAACGCGGCGATTTTCAAGCGCGTCTATGGATTCAATGAGCCGCAGGTCTTCGAGCACGGCTACGTGTTGCACGTGGTTCAACCCGCGGAAAAAACAGCCGATCTCGAACAGCAATTAGCGCCGATGCGCCGCACTTTGTGGGAGGCCCGCAACAAGCGCAAGCCGTTGTTGAAAGACGACAAGATTCTGACGAGTTGGAACGGCCTGATGATTCGCGCCCTGGCCCGCGGCGGCGCGGCTTTCGAGCGCGCGGATTACACCGCCGCCGCCGAGAAGGCCGCCCGATTCGTACTGACCGATATGCGAGACGAACAGGGAGGTCTGCGACGCACGTATCGCGGAGGGCAGGCGAAGTTGAACGCCTATCTCGACGACTACGCTTTCCTCATCGACGGACTGCTGGCCCTCAATGAGACGACCCACAACGACGAATGGCTCGGTTCCGCCCGCGGATTGGCTGACCAGCAGATTGCGCAGTTTTGGGATGCCGACGGGAAGGGATTCTTTTTTACATCCAACAATCACGAGGAACTCATCGCCCGCACTCGCAATGCGCACGATTCGGTGCTCCCCGCGGGCAATAGCGTCAGCGTGCACAACCTCGTGCGGCTCACGCTGCTTACGGGAGACGCGAAATATCGAACTCGTGCCGAAGAGACCTTGGCCGTGTTTGCCCCCAAGCTGCAAGAGTCGCCCGGAGTCATGGCTCACATGGCATTCGCGCTGGGTGTCTTTCTCGACGAGAGCCAGCCCGTGTCGAAAGCCGCAACCCCCCTCCCTTCCAGGGAGGGGCTGGGGGAGGGTGGAACCGCTCAAAGTCCTCTAACCTCTCCCAACGTCATCCCACAACGCGCAGTCGAGCGCCTTGCCGCAAAACCGCCGGAAGAGGAACAAAAGCCCGCCGAGAAAAACGCCAAGAAGAAGCCGGCCCACAAAATATCGGCCAAAGCTTTTCTGTCGGTCGACAAGCTCACGAAGGGTGGCACCTGCCGCGTGGTGATGTACGTCGACATCGCCGACGGTTGGCACATCAACACCAATCCCGCGAAACCGGATAAGTTCATTGCCACCGAGTTCACGCTCAAGTCGAAACAGGGGACGACGCTGACGAACGTGCAATACCCCGCCGGCAAGCCGGTGAAAGTGCCCGGCCTCAATGAACCGCAACACATCTACGAAAAGCGCGCCGTGATTTACGGCGAGTTGAAGGTTCCCGAGACCGTCGCGGCCAACGAAGAAGAGTTGGAGCTGAGCGTCCACTATCAGGCATGCAACGACAAGTCGTGTCTGCCTCCCAAGACGTTCAAGCTCGAAGGCAAGCTGCCGATCGTCGGCAAGGGCGAGCCGGTCAAACAAATCAACCAGGACAAGTTTCCGGCGAAAACCAAGCCAAAAGTGTCTGCGAAGTAAACGCCGCATGGAAGCCCGGCTTTTTCTTCAAAGCCGGGCTTCTCAAAGAATGCATTCGGGTCCCCGTTTGCGGAGAGGATGGCTTGCCGATGGATCCGTCGCAAATGGGTTATGCCGAAGCCGCCGTTGTCAAAACGAAGATCATCGCCACCGTGGGCCCGGCGTGCGCGTCGGTCGAGTCGTTGCGCGAGCTGGCGTTGGCCGGCGCCGATTTGTTTCGTCTGAACTTCGCACACGCCGAACACGATTGGCTCGCCGGCATCGTCGGCTCGATCCGCGAAATCTCGGCCGGCCTTCGCCGACCGATCGGAATTCTCGCCGATTTGTCCGGCCCGAAGATTCGGCTCGGCGAAGTCTCCGACGGCGCCATCGAGTGCACGGAAGGCAGCCGGTTTGAATTCGTCCGCGAACCCGGCCTCGCCGGTCCTACCCGGCTCACGTCGAACTATGAGGGCCTGATCGACGACGTCGGTCCCGGCGACCGGATACTGCTGGCGGATGGCACTGTCAGCCTGCGCGTTGTCGAGAAGCCGCCGGGCGGAGAGCGAATCGTATGCGTCGTCGAACGGCCGGGCGTGATCCGCAGTCGTCAGGGAATCACTCTTCCCGGCGTTCAAACCAGCGCGCCGAGCCTGACCGATAAAGACGTCACCGATTTGGCGTGGGCCTTGGAGCACGAAGTCGATTACGTCGGACAAAGCTTCGTCCGGAGTGCCGCAGACATCCGCGCGCTAAGGGCCGCCATCGAGTCCCACAGCCCCGCGAATCCGCCGCACATCATCGCAAAAATCGAGAAGATGGAGGCCCTCAGCAACATCGAGTCGATTCTCGATGAAACCGACGCGGTGATGGTGGCCCGCGGTGATTTGGGCGTCGAGGTCGACGTCGCGCGGGTGCCCGCCCTGCAGAAGCGAATCATTCGCCTGTGCAACCAGCACCGCATTCCTGTCATCACCGCGACGCAGATGCTCGACAGCATGCAGAAAAACGACTTTCCCACGCGCGCCGAAGCCAGCGACGTGGCCAACGCGGTCCTCGACGGCAGCGACGCCGTAATGCTTTCCGGTGAAACGGCAATCGGCCGGCATCCGCGCAAGGCCGTCGAGATGATGAGCCGCATCGTGCAGGAGTCCGAACGCCTCGTTCGCTCAACCCGCTTCGGCGACCTGCACACGCAAGAGCGGTCGCGCGCGAGGCAGGTCACCGAGGCGGTCACCCTGGCGGCTGGGACAGCCGCCGAGCATCTCGGCGCCGATCTCATCGTCGTCGCCACTCACAGCGGTCGAACGGCCATGGCCGTCTCAAAACAGCGCAGCCATGTCCCAATTCTCGCTTTGAGCGATCGGCCGGCCACGGCCCGCCGCATGTGCTTGTATTGGGGCGTGACGCCGCTCGAGACCGACGCGGTGTCGACCACTCCCCAAGAGTTGACGCGTTTTGTCGTCGACTGGGGCAAACGTCAAAAGGTCCTCATCGCCGGCAGCCGCATCGTGGTCATCGGCCAGAGCAACTGGTCGCAGGAGCCGCACGACCTCATGATTGTGCACGCGGTCACCTAAAGGAGAAGCACGAAGCAGGGATGAAAGCACGAAGCACGAATGTCTAAAGAAGGACCAAAGCACGAAGCACTAAAATTTTCGGGTTTTAGACATTCGTGCTTCTTTCGTCATTCGTGCTTCGTGCTTCATCCTCGTGCCGTTGCCGCGGTAAACGAGTCGTCGTACGATTGAGGCGGGCGAAACATCGCGCGACCGGTATAAAGGCCTTCGATGGCCATTGAACCTTCAAAAGACGTTCTGGATTGCCGCTCCGTGTTGGGCGCGGAGGGTCGCATTTCGGCGAGGCTCAAGAATTACGAGCATCGGCCCGAGCAGTTGCAGATGGCCGATGCCGTCACTCGGGCCATCGACGAGGAGTCGCATCTGCTGGTGGAAGCGGGGACGGGCGTCGGCAAGAGCTTCGCCTACCTGGTGCCGGCCATTCTTGCCGCGACGTCGCGAAAGCAAAAACGGGGCGACAAAAAGCCGCTGATCGTTTCGACAAACACCATCAGCCTGCAAGAGCAGTTGATTTCGCGCGACATTCCCTTTTTGAGTGCCGTGCTGCCGGTCGAGTTTTCGGCGGTGCTGGTGAAAGGGCGCTCGAACTACATCAGCCTGCGGCGAATGCGCGGGGCGTTGGAACGGGCGGGCACGATGTTCTCCCAGGAAGAAGAGCTGACGCAGCTCCAGGAGATCGTGAAGTGGTCGCGGAAGACGACCGACGGCAGCCGATCCGACCTCGAATTCCAGCCGATGATGAAGGTGTGGGACGAAGTTCAAAGCGAGCACGGCAACTGTCTGGGTCGAAAGTGCCCGACGTACAACGACTGCTTCTATTACAAGGCGCGCCGGCGCGCGTGGAACGCCGACGTGCTGGTGGTGAACCATGCGCTCTTTTTCTCCGACCTGGCGCTCAGGCGCGAAGGCGCGAGCGTGCTGCCCGACTACGACGTGGCCATTCTCGATGAAGCGCACACCATCGAAGCGGTCGCCGGCGACCATTTGGGAATTTCACTCTCCAGCGGCCAGTTCGACTATTTCCTTTCGAAGCTCTACAACGAGCGAACGCAGCGCGGCTTGCTGTTGGTCCATCGGCTGACGGAGTGCCAGCAGTTGGTCAGCGAGCTGCGATTTCGCCAGCGCGACTTGTTCTACGCCATCCGCGAGTCGCAGCAGGGCAGGGCGGCAAGCAACGGCCGTGTCCGCACGCTGCTGCCGATCAAGAACGACACGAGCGAGGTCTTGCGGCGGCTGGCCGCTGCGATGTCGATCTACGCCGAAACGCTGAACAAGGACGAGGACAAAATCGAGCTGAAGGCCGCGTCCGACCGCTGCATGGGGCTCGCCGCATCGCTCGATGCCTGGATGACCCAAAGCGTCGAGAACTCGGTGTACTGGGTCGAAGTCGCCGGCGGCAAGCGGCAGCTCACGCGGCTGGTGTGTGCGCCGGTTGAAATCGGCCCGGTGCTGCGCGATGAGCTTTTCAACAAGGTGAAGTCGGTGATTCTCACGAGTGCGACGCTTGCGGTCGGAGATCGCAACTTCGACTTCATGAAAAACCGGCTGGGCCTGACGAAAACGCACGAACTGAAGCTGGGCAGCCCGTTCGACTATCGACGCCAGGCGAAGCTCATTCTGGCAACGCGGATGCCCGACCCGGGCGACGACCCGCAACGCTACGAAGCCGCCGCCATCAAAAAAGTCAAGAAGTATATCGCCCAGACACAGGGCCGCGCGTTCGTATTGTTCACCAGCTACCGCTTCATGCAGAACTGTGCGCAGCAGCTTTCGCCGTGGCTGGCGGAAGAAAAACTGGCGCTCTTCATGCAGGGCGACGACTTGCCGCGATCGCTGATGCTCGAACGCTTTCGCAACGATCCGCGTTCCGTATTATTCGGCACCGACAGCTTTTGGCAGGGAGTCGACGTGCCCGGCGACGCGCTGCAAAACGTGATTATCACGCGGCTGCCGTTTGGCGTGCCCGATCATCCGCTGCTGGAAGCGCGCTTGGAAGCGATCAAGGCGCGCGGCGGCAATCCATTCATGGAGTTCCAGGTTCCGGAGGCCGCCATCAAGCTCAAGCAGGGATTCGGGCGCCTCATCCGCAGCAAGTCGGACACCGGCCAGGTCGTCATTCTCGACCCGCGCGTGCGCACCAAGCGGTACGGCA
>JBBDVZ010000348.1:0-14574 GCA_040903115.1 Planctomycetaceae bacterium | reverse complement strand
CTCACGGGGAACTGAGGTCAGCACTTCATGGCCGTCGGAGGTCACCAGCACGTCGTCTTCAATTCGAAAGCCCCCCCACCCGGGAAGATAGATGCCCGGTTCGACCGTTACCACCATGCCGGGCTTCAACTCGTCGGCGGACGCGGGGCCAAGCCGCGGACCTTCGTGAATGTCGAGGCCGATGCCGTGTCCCAAGCCATGAGCGAAGCGTCCATGCCCGGCCCCATCGATCACGCGTCGGGCAACAGCATCAACGTCGCAACAGCGGACACCCGGGCGAATGGCTTTGACCGCCCGACGCTGTGCTTCGATCACAACCCTATATACTTTCGCTAGTTTGGGCGAAATCTTACCGGTGACCACCAGACGCGTCAAGTCACTCTTGTAGCCCTGTTCGTTCGTCGCACCCCAGTCCACAAGCACAAAGTCGGCCGTCAAAAGCTTCGTTTGAGTGGGTCGCGCGTGGGGCAGGGCGGCTCGGGAGCCGACCGCAACAATGGGCGGAAAACTCGCGCCGTTGGCGCCGGCGCGTCGCATGGCATGCTCCAGGTCGAAGGCAGCCTGCCGCTCGGTCATTTGCGGGGCCAGCGCGGAAAGCCACTCGTCGAATCCCTGTTCGGCCTGGCGGATGGCTTCGCGGATCGCAGTAATTTCGTGCCGATCCTTCACGGCTCGCAAGTCCTCAACCAGGCCCGCAAGAGGAACGAGCTCGAGCAATTTGACCTTCTCGGTGAGGGCTTGCCATTGGGCCACCGTCGTGGAAGTGCTCTCAAACCCGAGCTTTGCCGGCTTGAGGCGGCGGACAACCGCCGCCACCGCGTCGGTCATCGGCTTGCCGGGCCTGCGGATGGACAGGTCCAGCCCCGGACACTCTTCGCGTATTTGCGTTGCGTAGCGGCTGTCGCTGATGATCAGGCACGCGTCGCGACCAATGAGCAGGTAGCTGTCGTCGCCGCTGAATCCGGTCAAATACCTGACGTTGGTGAAATTGGTCACCAGCAGGGCGTCGACGCCTGCCTGCTTGATTTTCCGAATCAATCTATCCCGCCGCGCTGCAAACCGATCTGTAGGCACGCGTTGTCTCCGCATCGTCGACTGTCACCAGGTGGCTTTGCTGAGATATCGTAGTGACGCCCGGGTGCCATGCCCACCGCTTTGGGTGGGCATGTTTTCGACGGCTTGGCCACGCAAAGCCGTGGCCATGGCACCCAACGGAGATATCGTAGTGATGCCCGCGTACGGCGGCTACAATGAATTTGACCCTTTTGCGACCGCCCGGATACGACCCCGTGAATGCCGACCTTATCGGTGAACTGCTCGACCAGTTGGAACGCGGCACGTTGAGTACCGCTACGGTCATCGAACGCATTGTGGCGTTCAGCCCGTCCAGGTCGGCCAACACGGCAGATGCGACGGTCGACCTGGATCGCAAGCGTCGCTGCGGCTTTCCCGAAGTTATTTTCGGCGAAGGCAAAACGCCCCAGGCGATGGTCGAAATCTTCCGCGTCCTCGATCAGCATGGCGAAGACTGTTTGGCGACGCGAGTTTCCGCGCCGCAGGCCGAAAGTCTGCTGGTCCACTTCCCGCGGGCGAAACACAATCCGCTGGGTCGCACCGTGCGGCTAATGAATAGCGAAAGCGATCAAACGATCGGCCGCGTGGTGGTGGTCACCGCCGGGACCAGCGATCGACCGGTCGCCGAAGAAGCCATCGAAACGCTGCATTGGATGCGTTGCGGCGTGGAGGTGATTGTCGACGTCGGGGTGGCTGGTCCGCATCGGTTGCTGGAGCAGGCCCACCGCTTGGAAGAAGCCGACGCGATTGTCGTCGTCGCGGGGATGGAAGGGGCGCTGCCGTCCGTCGTGGGCGGTCACGTCGATTGCCCGGTCATCGCGGTGCCAACCAGCGTGGGATACGGGGCCAGCTTTCAGGGCGTGGCAGCATTGCTCGGCATGCTCAATAGCTGCGCGTCGAACGTCACTGTCGTCAACATCGACGCGGGATTTAAGGCCGCCTACGTGGCCGGGCTCATCGCGCGTCGCGCGGCCCGAAGCGCGAAACCAACATGAGCGACTATCCGATCCAACACGTTTTTGAGGTGCCGGCGCCTCCGCGCCGACCCGATGATGCCCACAAGGGAACCTTTGGGCGTGTGCTGATTGTCGCCGGCAGCCGAGGAATGAGCGGGGCGGCGGCTCTCGCCGGGCTTGGCGCGCTGCGGGGTGGAGCGGGATTGGTCTACGTCGCCGTGCCGGTGGGCATTCTTCCCATCGTCGCATCGATTGAGCCCTCGTATTTGACAATTGCGCTCCCGGAGGATGAAAACGGACGCGTTGGCGGAAAAGCGGAAAAAATTCTCGACGAGCTCATTCCCAAACACGAAGCCGTCGCGATCGGTCCCGGCTGCGGACAATCGACTGAATTGACCTCGCTCGCGCGGCAACTGTTCGCCAGCGTTGAATTGCCGATGGTGATCGACGCCGACGGCCTCAATGCATTGGCCGGCAGCGGCGATGCGCTCCGCGCCCACGCCGGCCCTCGCATTCTCACCCCGCACCCCGGCGAGTTCGCACGCCTCATTTCCAGCGACGTGAAAACGGTTCAAGCGAACCGCGAAGAATTGGCCGCCAAGTTTGCTCGAGACAACGGCATCGTCCTTGTGCTGAAAGGGCAGGGCACAGTAATCACCGACGGCGAGCGCCTTGCCGTGAATGCCACCGGAAACAGCGGGATGGCCACCGGAGGCACCGGCGACGTGCTAACCGGCCTGATCGCCGCACTGTTGGCCCAAGGCATGTCGGCGTTCGACGCGGCTCGCCTCGCGGCGCACTTGCACGGATTGGCTGGCGATCTGGCGGCAGCCGAGCTCACAAAGCCGGCGCTGATCGCGTCGGACCTGCCGCGCTATCTTCCGGCCGCTTGGTCGCAGCTCGGCGACGCCGGCGGATAGGTTGCCGTAGGGTGGGTGGTAACCCACCATCGAACGAGAACACGGAATCATGATGGGTTTCACCCATCCTACGAGTTCGCGCGTCCACCGCTATTCATCTCGCACCACTCGCTCGAGCATCCAAACGTCCGGTTCCATGTTGTTGCCGGCGACCATCCAGAGCGCGCCGGCGTGCACAAAGACGCTGGCTGCGTGTCGGGGTTTCCACGGCGTATTGGCGACTTCATGCCAACTCTCGCCGTCGCCAGAGTACCAGACGTCGTTGCGATTGCCCTTGCCGTCGTAGCCTTCGAGCGCCCACATTTTGCCGTCGAAAACCGCAACGTCGTGGTATTGTCGCGACGCCCACGGAGCCGACTTGACGTGCTGTTGCCAATGAATGCCGTCGGCTGAACTCCACACGTCGTTGTGAAATTTGCGCGTCGGCGTGGTCGGAGTGTCATAGGTTCCGCCGCCGAGAATCCACATGCGATTGTTGAAGACGACCTGTCCGCCAATCATTCCCCGCGCGGACCAGCAGGGTTCGACCGGTTCGACTTGCCGCCAGTTCACGCCGTCGGTCGTATTCCACGCATCGCGATAGAACGCTTCCTTTGCCACTCCAAAAGAGGGCATGGTTTGGCCGCCGATGACCCAGATTTTTTCTTGAAACGCGAGCGTAAGATGCAACGCGCGCGGAGCCCAGGGAACGTCGCGCCCCGCGTTAACGCGGATCCAACTCTTGCCGTCCGACGAATTCCAGACGTCGTTTTGATAATGGCCCTGGTTCACGTCGCCGCCGACAATCCACATCTTGTTCTGGTACACGACGTACCCAGCCGTGTGGCGGCCTTCCCAGTCTTTTGATGGGTCGAACTTGGAATCGAGGAACGTGTTGGGCTTCGTCAGCGTCCATTTCGAGCCGTCGGCGGACGTCCAGACTTCGTTGTTGCAAATGCGTGGAAAGTGCTTTTTGTCGCCGGGATTCCAGCCGCCGATCAGCCACATGCGGTTCTGGAACACCAACGCGCCGGCTCCATCCCGCGGCGCGAAGGGGGCGGTCGCGGTGACTTGGGTCCAGCGGTACTCGTCCGCGGCTGCGCAGACGTTCGTGCCGACTAGGAGTGCGGCGAGCCAGAGTTTGGTGGTTGCTCGATGTCGATAGAACAATACGGTGCCCAGGGTTATTCGCCCCCCCACCCCGGCCCTCCCCCGCGAGGGGGGAGGGGGATCACGTCTCTGCGCTTTAACTCAATCGTGCGCGTTTAGTACTCGCGACGTCGGTTAATTCCTGGCAGCGGAATCGGGTATTTGCCGCTGGCGTCGGCCAGAATTGGCGCGGGGCCGTCGAGGGTCAGCTTGTCAACGTCGGGAGCGAACTCGTGCTCGCAGTTGAACATGTCGTCGCGGGTGATGATCTGGCCGGTGTGCGCCGCCATACGGCCCATCGACGTGATCAGGCTCGCCTCGGCGCCGCGCTCGACCTCGTTGTAAGGCGTGTCGTTGCGGATGGCGTCGACGAGGTCGTCCCATTCCACCTGGTACGGATTAGGTTCCGGCTGCGGAAACGCCCACGCCAGCTCGTCCTTTTTGATTCTATAACCCTTGTAGATCCGGCACTCTGCCGGCGAGTGCCCCGCCGTCGAAATGATCGCCGAACCCTTGCTGCCGTGCGCGTAGCTGGCGAAATTCTGGTAACAACCGGGAATCGTTCGGCCGCGGACAAACAGCTTCGTGCCGTCGGCGAACGTGTACTCGATGTTGTAGTTGTCGAAGTTCTGATCGATGCTGTTGCCGCGGTAGTGTCGACCGCCGGCCGCTTCGGCTTGCACGGGCCAGGCGTCCTTCATCCAGCAACACTCGTCGATGTTGTGAATGAGGAAGTCGCTGACCGCACCGCCGCTGGCCCACAAAAACGCGTGGAACTTTTGGATTTGATACATCAGCTCGCTGATGCCGTCGGGTTTGGGTCCCGCGTCGGCCGAGCCCGTGGGACCGGCGATGCGATAGGCCCGCAGCTCGAGCACTTCGCCGATCTGCCCGTCTCGGAGGCGATCGAAAAGCTCGTGCCGCGCCTTGCAGTGGCGGCACATCAGCCCGACGCCCACTTTGAGGTTTTGCTTCTTGGCTTCCCCGGCCAGCGCGATCATCTTCTTGGTCGTCGGCCCGTCGACGGTCACCGGCTTCTCCATAAAGACGTTGAGGCCCTTCTGGATGGCGTACGTGAAGTGCACCCAGCGGAACGCGGGTGGCGTGGTGAGAATGACAACGTCGCCCGGCCGCAGGCAATCCATGGCCTTCTGATACCCGTCGAAGCCGATGAACTTGCGGTCTTCCGGGACCTCAAGCTGGCCGCTGAACTTGCCGTTGAGTGCGTTAAAGCTGCCGCTGAGACGGTTCTCAAAAACGTCGGCCATGGCGACCAGCTTGATGGGCCCGTTCTTCACCGACAGCGACTGGGCGGCAGCCCCCGTTCCACGCCCGCCGCAACCGACCAGGGCAATGCGGATGGTGTTGTCTTCGCCGGCATAGAGATGGCTGGCAGCGCCTGCCACCAAGGTCGACGCAGCAGCGACATACCCGGTGCTTTTCAGGAACTCACGACGCGACGTACCGCTTGTGGATGGACTCATGGACTGCTCCTGTGGTTTCGACTCTTTGTTTCGTGGATAAATCGGCAGGGTGGCGCGGGGAGCGAATTCGTGGCGGGATCGTGGCTGGCACCCCGCTTATCAGCATACGTGTTACCATGGGGATGATGCAAGGAATTCGACTTTCGATGAGCGTTCGAGTGGGTTGCCGGCGTGTGCGTCTGCAGTGATACTTGAATCGGTATGGAAATCCCGGGTCGTGACGCCGAAAATGAAACCTTCATAGGCTCTCATTCGACGTATCGCGTCGCAACCGACATTTCAGTTGGCCCCAACATTTCAATGCCGAGCAGGTACCGCCATGGTGACCGATGTGGCAGCCGTGAGGCCGCGTGTCGTTTCTCCGGTAACCGGTGAGACGATTCTATTGGAAGAGGCTCTGCGCGATTGGATCGAGCGCAGGGAACCAAGAATCGTCCAAGTCATCGGTCCATATGGCGCAGGCAAATCGACCGCCTTGCGACACGCTGAAGCCACTCTTCCGTCGGCGAGCGGCATCCGCTTTCTGGACGATCCCGACAGTGTGGAAGTCTCGGCAAGCGCTTTACAAGCGATGGTTGTCTGCGGAAGCATGGTCCCGCTGGCCAAACATCTTGCAATTGGCGGCGTTACCTGGCTGCAGCTCGCTCCCTGGGGCGAAGATGAGTTCATCGAATACTTGCTGTCTGCTCACCACGACCAGTGTGCCTCCGTGATCGGCCGGATTGTTGCCGCTCCCGATCGCCAACTGCTCCAGGGCAATCCCGAGCTATCGCGGCTCGTGCTCGATCGGATGGCTGCCGACGAATCGCTCTGCAGCATCCGCGACGCGCTGCTTCAGGAAGTGTACAGCCATCTCACGAGTCCCGCCTTTGCAAACCGGTTCCAAGAGTTCGCGGTGGATTTTTGGTGCGAATGGCCAAAAGCCGCACAGACCGATGCGCAGGACTTTCTCGATTGGTGCCCTCAGCCGCTGAGCCGGCTGTTGCGGCACCGACCGGTGCAGGACTCGCTCGTTGCTATCGCAGCGAAGCGAATGGTGGCGATGCTCGCCGCCAACGAGCGTTGCGAATTTCTGCAGAAGCAGCTTCCGCACGAGTTGATTCGCGAGATCGGCGCTCAACTCGACGAACCGTCGCGCGCGGCCTTGATCGACGTGAGCGAATCAAGAAAGTCGCTGCAAAATCAAAGCACAGCGGCGAGCATCCTGGTCGCTGCGGACCCAAATTGGCGGCCCACCCGCAAACGATTTCCTCATCTTGTCGCGGCCTATTTGGCTGGTGCGCGCTGGCGTGGGATCGATTTGTCGGAGCGACGTCTTGAGAGGGTCGACTTCAGCAGAGCCGATTTGCGCGATGCGAAACTCGATGGGGCGACTGCGAAGAGTGCCCAATTTCGCGCCGCCCTGCTGGACTCGGCGTCGATGACGAAGATTGCCGCCGAACGCGCCGATTTCACGCGCGCGCGACTGACGCACGTGCATGCCGAGGATGCGCGGTTCAGACGAGCGAATTTTGAAGGCGCCGATCTTTCGGACGGACTGTTTAATTCCGCCGTCTTTTTCAAGGCCAACCTCGTTGGCGCTCGATTTTGTCGTGCAGACCTGACGATGGCAAATCTGAAGGGAGCGGAGATCGAAGACGCCGACTTCACCGGCTCGAATCTTACCGCAGCCTTTCTCGGCCGGCTCAAACTCAGCACTGCCCATTTCTCGGGGGCGCGATTTGCGTATGCCCTTCTCTCAGAATGCGACTTGGAGTTGATGCACCTTCCAGCCGCCGACTTCGAAGGGGCGAACCTGAGCAAAGCGTTGCTGACCGGGTCAGTCATTCCCGGCGGCAATTTTCAGAAGGCGGATTTGCGCGCGGCCGCGTTGGCCGAGATTGAATGGGAAGGCGCCGACCTCCGCAATGCCGACCTCCGCGAATGCACGTTTCACATGGGTTCCTCTCGCAGCGGGTTGCTGTTCACGCCGATTGCTTCGGAGGGCACGCGGACCGGCTTTTATACCGACGACTTGAACGAACAGCACTTCAAGGCTCCCGAAGAAATCCGCAAGGCCAACCTTTGTGGGGCCGATCTCCGCGGCGCGCTCATCGACAAAACCGACTTTTATCTCGTCGATTTGCGGGGAGCAACGTACGAGCCGGCACAGCGGCTCCACTTCGAACGCTGCGGTGCAATCCTCGACGATCGCGGATAGGATGAAGCGGCGACGTCGCGGCGCGCAAGAATCGGCAATCAATGAAGAAGAATACGATCCACAGATTTCGCAGATGACGCAGATTTCAAATTCATATTAGGTCACCAGGAAACCGCGCAAGGACGAGAAATCAATTTGTAGGACTGTCATATCCGAGCCATCCGAGTCATCCGTGGTCTCCTTCTCTCTCCTGCTTCTCTGCGTAAGACGACTGGACATCGGAATCAGCGCATCTGCACTTGTTTTCTAATCGGCGAAATCTGCGAAATCTGTGGATGCATTCTCGAATCGAGGGATTCTCCTGATGAAAATGTTGTACAGAAGCCTTGTCGGCTTGCAGTTGCTTTTCTGGGTCGGTGGATACGTCGCGGCCGACGAGCCGCTTTACAAGGAAGAGTTCATTTTCGATCCCCAGGCGGCAAGTCACGGGCACGTGCATGCCTCGTCGATTGTCGAGTGCCCCAATGGTGACCTGCGCGCCGTCTGGTACGAGAATGGCCCCGCGCTTCCCATCCCGCCCTATTACAACGAGCGCAAAGACAAAAGCGACGACGTGCGCATTGGCGGCAGCCGTAAGGCGGCGGGTTCCGGCGCCTGGGAAACGCCCTTCGTCATGAGCGACACGTTTGGCGTCTCCGACAACAACCCGGCGATGGTCGTCGATCGGGAAGGGCGGCTGTGGTTGTTTCATTCGACAATGCTCGCCGCCCCCGAATGGTCCTGGGGCAGCTCGCTGCTGCGATACATGATCGCCACCGACTATCAGCAAGCCGGCCCGCCCAAGTGGGAGAAGTCGGAGCTGTTGTTCCCGCGCGTCGTTGGCTTCGACAATGTGCTCGATCAAGCGGCCAAACAGCTCGAATCGTTGTCGGCAGACAACAAAAGCGGATTCACCAAGGCGCGCGTTGATGCGTACCTGGGGCAGCTTCGCAAATGGACGAAAGATGCCCCACATTTGCGCCTGGGTTGGATGCCGCGGGCTCATCCCTTGGTCCGCGCGGACGGCGCGCTGGTTGTGCCGCTCTCGAACGAAAACTTCAGCATTCCAGCGATGGCCATCACGTCGGACGCGGGTGCGACCTGGACGTTTTCTCAGCCGGTGCCCGAGATCGGCCTGATCCAGCCAACGCTCGTCGACTTCGGCGACGGCACCATGGACGCCTATTTTCGCAACAGCGATCAGCGGCGCCGCATCAAGCGCAGCACGTCGACTGACGGGGGCGTGTCCTGGTCGAAGCCCGAGCTGACCGATCGCCTGCATCCGGGCGGCGGGCTCGAAGTGACGCGGTTAAAGAACGGACATTTGCTGCTCGTCTACAACAACAAGGAGCGGGACCCGCGAGACAAGCTGGCCGTTTCAATCTCCACCGATCGCGGCCGCACTTGGAGCGCGACGCGCCAATTGGAAGATACGCCCAACGCGCGGTTCGACTATCCGTCGGTCATTCAAGCCAACGACGGCACCGTGCACGTCAGCTACTCTTATAACTTGCAGACGATCAAGCACGTGCAGTTCAACGAGGAATGGGTGCAAGCCGGCGACGGGAAGTGAAATGTGATGAGGCAACGTGTGGGAGGGCGAGGCTCCCGCCGAGCCGTTCCCGCGCCAACGTCGAACGACGCTCGCCCCCCACCCTAACCCTCCCCCGCGGCGGGGGGAGGGGAACTCAAGTAAGACGCCGGTGGAAGCCCGTCGCTCTACAATCGCTCGGTGATCCATTTCACCGCATCGGGAACGTAGTCGACGGTCAGCTTGTGATGGCCGCCGAAGAATAACAGGCCGGTCGACGGTGATTCGATCAGCGAGTACAGTTCCTTCGCCTGTGCGACGCTGCACATCGGGTCGTTGTTGCCCATCACCATCAGAAACGGTCGCTTGCCGATTCCGCGGGCGTAGTTCTGCGGGGCGACGAGAGAAAACTTTTTCCGATCGGCGGGCACCGCGCAGGCGACCGACGCCTTGATGCGCTCGTCGACGGCCGTCAGCGGGAACGCTTGCGTGCCTCCCATGCTGTAGCCCAACAGGCCAATCCGCTTCGCGTCGATGTCCCTTCGCGTCTCTAAGTAGTCGATGGCGCGGCGATAGTCGACCACCGTCTGCGTGTAGATTTCTCGCTGCGTGAAGTATCCCTTGCGGGCCTGCGGCGAGCTCAGCCGAGCCGGGCTGGCCGGGTCGGCGTAATGATTGACCGGCGCGAAATCATTCTGGACGATGCGGTCGCCGTGGCACTGGGCATCCAGCGCGAAGACCGCATAGCCCGCTGCGAGCAATCCTTTGCGCACGGCGCCGCCGCTCATGTAGTCGCTTTCGCGAAACCACGCTTCTTTCGAGCCCGACCAGCCGTGCAGCAACAGCACGCACGGGTGCGGTGTTGATCCGGTTTTGGGGATTTGCAGATAGCCCGGCGTGAGGAAACCCTGCGTGCTGCGCATCACGATTTTCTCGCGAACGATGCCGTCGACGTTCTTTTGTTCGACGACGCGCGCCTCGAGCGGGATCGTGCGGTCGTATTCGTAGAATTCGCAAATCGCTCGATACGCTTCTTCTCCGACGCGCTCCAATGGCGGCGGCGTCTCGGCGGTTTTCGGCTGCTGCGACGGCAAGCCGGTGGGAACCCACAGCAGCGCGAGGGTTGCGATCAGCGCCCGGACGCTTGGCCGTCTCGGGAGGGCGAGGCTCCCGCCGAGCCGCATTATCGTTTGTCGCGCCGGAGCTTGAAGATGACAGCCGCGCGTGGCTCGCCCCCCCACCCCGGCCCTCCCCCGCGAGGGGGGAGGGGGTTCACGTTTGCCAGCCGTTTGAAGCGCTCGACGGATTGTTTGCATCGTGACTGCCGATATTCCGGACCATCGGGGTGGGGACTCCTTACATCGCATATCCCATTGTCCACGATGCAGGCGGCAAAGTGGAGCGGAAATCGACCGGCGCGGCGCCGGCCGAAAAATCACGCGGGGCGGCGGGCGATCCGTTTCAGGACCTCGACCCCGCGCTGGAGCGTCTTATCGTCGGCGGCGTACGAGATGCGGAAGTGCGTGTCGCGCGTGCTGAAGACGTTGCCGGGGATGATCAGCAGATTGTTACGAATCGCCTGCGTGACGAATTCGGTGCCGGTTCCCCATGGCGCTTTCACGAACAGGTAGAACGCGCCGGATGCACCCGCGATGTCGTAGTCGTTGGCAAGTTCGCGCCGCATGAAGTCGCGCTTCCGCCGGTATTCGGCGACGCGGTCGGAGATGTCGTAGTCCCAGGCGGCCAGTCCCGCCCATTGCACGGGATGCGGAGCGCACACGAACGTGAACTGCTGCAGCTTGATCATTTCCTGCAGAATTCGTTCCGGCCCGTGAACCCAGCCGAGCCGCCAGCCCGTCATCGAGTGCGACTTGCTGAACCCGTCGATCACGATCGTGCGATCGTTGAACCGCGCCGGGCTCACGAACGGATGGTCGTAGCAAAACGCGCGGTAAATCTCGTCGCTGATGAGCGGGATGTTCCGCTGGGCAGCCAGTTCGGCCAACTCGCGGATTTCCTGTTCGCGCGCCACATTACCCGTGGGATTCGCGGGACTATTGAACAAGATCACCTTGGTGCGACCGGTGATCGCCGCACGCACTTTGTCGACGTCGATGCGGAAATCAGGATACGTGTCGATGAGTACCGCTTTGCCCCCCACCAGCGACGCGAGGTGCTTGTACATCACGAAGTACGGATCGAACACAATCACCTCGTCGCCGGGGTTCACCAACACCGACAACGAAAGCATGAGCGCACCGCTCGTGCCGCTGGCGATGAAGACCTTGCGATCGGCGTGCGCGTATTCCGCGTCGACATGCGCCTGAATCTTTTGAATGAGCGGTGTGATGCCCTGCGTTTGGCTGTAGGCGTTTTTCCCGTCGTCCACGGCCTGCTTGAGTGCCCGCTTGATCGCCTCCGGCGTGTCGAAGTGAGGCTGGCCGATACTCAAGTTGATCGGGTCGGCCATGTTGGCCGCCAGGTCGAAGACCTTGCGGATCCCGGAGGCGTCGATCAGCCGCATACGGTCGGCGATCCAGTTGTCCGTCATGATGCGCGGCTCTCGGAGTGAATCACGGTGTCGTTTAATCCGACGTCGCGTCGGCCGACGTCAGCAGCGAAGCAGGCTCGAAGGCAAGCTGAACGACGCGCGAAAACGGCGCATCGGTGCGGCTGAGCGCTTCCAGAACTCTCGCTAACGTCAGTATAGCATCGCTCGACGGAAACGCTTCGCCAAACCAGTACTGTCCCGACGTGCAGCCGCCGAAGACTGCCTGCTCGGCCCGCATGGTTGTCGCCAACTCGGCCTGCGTCCTTCCGGCGTCGAGGCATTTGCCGCCGCGTTCCTCGATGGCGGGGCGCAAGGCGTCGAGGGCAGACGTCTCAACGATGATCGTGCTCCCCGGATGCTCGGCCAGCACCAGTTCCGCGATCAACGTCGTGATGGTGGCGGGTGAAACCAGCGCTCCTTCTTCATCCAAAAACGCGCAGCGGCTGCCGTCGTGATCGATCAAAACGCCAAGGTCGGCCGTGTTTTCTTGCACCGACGTTGCCACGCGCCGCACGTCGGCGTCCGACGGCTCGACGACTGAGCGCGCTCGGTCGGGAATTTCCACCGGCACGATGAGGCACGGTAGGCCGCCGAACAGCCTGGCGACCGTTTCGCGAACGGGCCGGCTCGAGCAACCCAGCGCAACCCGCAGCGGTCGAAGCGCATGAAAGTGCTTGAGCAGGCTGGCTTCATAGGGAATCGCCGCCTGAAACAGGCGATGAGACCCGGCTTGGCGCGTCGGCCGGCCGTGCGGCTGGTGCACGCCGCGAGCCAACGCCTCTAGAGTGAGAATGTTCTCATTGCTACCCCCCTCCCTTCCAGGGAGGGGCTGGGGGAGGGTGGAAGCACTCGATCTATCCAAACCTCTCCCAACCTCCCCAAAGTCGCCGCACGACGAGACGGGGATTGCGCCGGCGGTGACGAAGTCGAGTCCCGTCCACGAAGGATCGTGCCCCGCGCCGGTCACGTACACTCCCGCCGCCGCCTTCAGGTGATCGACCGTGAAGCGGAAGCATGGCTCGGTGCACAGCGAAATATCGGTCACCGTGCAGCCCATCCGACGCAGCGCCGAGACGACGCCGGTCACAATGTCGGGCGACGACGTGCGTTCGTCGTGTCCCACGACAACCGCCGGGCCATTGCGGCGATTGCGTCTCTTCCCTGCGTCGAGATGACCAACCAACGGCGATTGCCGCCACAGATTGCGTGCCAGCGCGGCTGCAAAATCTTCAGCCTTCTTTCGATTGATTTCGTTGAGATACCGCCCGCGAATCCCGTCGGCTGTCACAAGCGACTTCCGTTCAACGCGCTTTTGCGTGCTCTGCAGACGTTCGACGGTTTGTTTGGCAAGTTGTGCGGTGTCGCCTCGAAAGGGGCAATCGCGACACGCCGGAAAGAACGCCGCCAAGCGCGCCAAATGCACGGCGCGGGCGATGGGATGCGTTTCGCCCGGGCAAATATACAAGTTGTCCCGAGTGCGGGTTTGCATTCGATTTCCAACTCCCCTCCCTTCCAGGGAGGGGCCGGGGGAGGGTCGAAACGTTCGAAGGCTTTATCTCCCTTCGAATGTCTCACCTAAAAAAGAGACGATGCGACATCCTCGCGTTGGTTTGTGCAATCTGATGTAATGTGACGGCAAGAGGTTGCAATAGGGCACACGGGGTGTGCCTGCTACATTGCGCGGCGGAACTTTACGCCAGCCGGGTGATTTCGGTCAATAACGAAGCAGTCACCGAACATGCATGCGACGGCCTTTCTCGGCGATGCGGGCAAGCTCGATATTCCCCCCGTCGTGGTGTTGCACGGCCCGGAGCGGTACCTGCTGCGCGCCGCCCTGGAAAAAATCGTTGAGAGAGTGCTCGGCCAGGGCGAAGGCGACGACGAGCTTGGGCTGGCGCGATTCGAGGGAAGCAATGTCGACCTCAAAACGATCGTCGACGAGCTCTCGACCATCTCGATGTGGGGCGATCGCCGGGTCATCGCCGTCGATGAAGCCGACCCGTTCGTGTCCGAGAATCGATCCGCCCTCGAAAGATACATCGATAAACCGGCCAAAAAGTCCGTCTTCGTGCTGATGGTGAAGTCGTGGCCGAAGACCACGCGGCTCGCCAAACGCGTCGCCCAAGTTGGCCTCGACATCGAGTGCTCGCCCCTAAAGGGAGCGGCCCTCATTCGTTGGCTCACCGACCTGGCGCGCAGCGAGCACGGCAAGCAGCTCGAGAGGGACGCCGCCGCGCTCATGGTCGAGCTGGCCGGGCCCGAACTGGGCCTGTTGGCCCAGGAACTGGAGAAGCTGGCCGCTTTCGTGGGAGAGCGGGCGAGCATTGGCGTCGATGACGTTCGCACGCTGGTCGGCGGCTGGAGGGCGGAAACCACCTGGGTCATGATTGACGCCCTGCGAACGGGGAACTTGCCGCTGGCCCTCGTCAGCCTCGACAAACTGCTGTCGGCGGGTGAAGCGCCCCAGAAAATCCTCGGCGGCGTCAACTTCGTGTTCCGAAAGCTGGCGGTCGCCACCGAATTGGCCAGGCAGGGCGCAGCGCTGAACACCGCCTTGGCTCAGGCCAGTTGCTTTCCCAGCGAAATTCAGAGCTCGGCCGCCTATCTTCGCCGGGTCGGCCGTCAGACCGCCGAACGAATCTATGCCCTGCTGTTGGAAGCCGACGGCGACATGAAGGGGGGCAGCCGACTCTCGGAGCAATTGCAGCTCGAACGGCTGCTCGTGCGGCTCAGCGGGAGGGTGCCTGGGGT
>JBBDVZ010000347.1:0-14666 GCA_040903115.1 Planctomycetaceae bacterium | reverse complement strand
TGCAGGACGACGCCCATTTGGTGATGAATCGAGTCGGCCTTGACGTCGCAGACATCACGACCGTCGATCAGCACGCGTCCGAAGGTGGACAAATAGAACTTCGAGATCAAATTGATGATCGACGTCTTGCCGCTGCCCGTATGCCCGACCAGCGCAACTGTCTGTCCCGGCTCGGCCACAAAGTTGATGTCATGCAAGACCGGTCGCGTGGGGTCGTAACCGAACGTCACGTCATCGAACTCGACGCGGCCTTCGATCCGGTCGATGGACTTCGCGAGCGGAGCATCCGACCATTCGGGTTCGGTATCCAGGAGCTTAAAGAGCCGTTCGGCGCCCGCCATCGCCGTCAGCGCCTGGTGATATTGATTGCCCAGCGTCGAAATCGGCGCGAAGAACAGGTTCGCCATAAAAAAGAACCCGACCAAATCGCCGACGTCGGTCGGATGCGACGGCTGCATGACGCGGTAGCCGCCGACAATCAACAACAGCGCCATGAACAACTGGTTGTTCAATTCCAGCAGGGGGATGAAGAGTCCCTGCGTCCGCAGCACGGCGGTGTTGTACAGCGAATGGTCGGCCACCAGGTCGTGAAAGATGCGGGCGTTTTCGTCTTGCCGGGCAAAACCCTGCGTGACGCGGAAGCCCCCGACCGACTCGGCCAGCGTGGCCACGATGCGGCTGAACGATTCGCGCATCGCACGCAGCACGTGACTCAGCCGCCGCTGAAATCTCCGGTTGATGAACCAGATCACCGGGGCCAGTCCCAGCACGATGAGAAACAACGCGCGGTCGTACCACAGCATGGCGGCAGCGGCGACCCCCATCTGCCCGAGCTGCACCAGGCTGACGAACAGCACTTCCTGCACCCCGATCCGCACGTCTTCGATGTCGGAGGTCATGCGGCTGATAATTCGACCGACTTTCGTTCGGTGAAACCAGCTCATGGGCATTCGCTGCATGTGTTCGAACAACCGGTTGCGCAGGTCGGCGACCACCACCTCCCCCAGCTCGAGTGCCCAGATTTGTCGAAAATGCATCACAAACTGCGTCGTCAGCGCGAGTGCGGCAAACCCAGCGGCGCCCCAAATCACGCCTGAAATATTACTTTCGGCAATGGGGCCCTTGATGACGGCGGCAATCACCCAGGTGAGGGCCGGCAGTTGCACCGAGCGAAGGAACACCATGATGAGCAAACCATTTCGCTTGGCCGCATACGGACGCGTATAGTGCATCAGCCTCGCGATGAGTCGGAAATCGAGCGGCCGCTGATCGTGTCCATCGTCGTCGCGACGGATGTAGCGAATGATCGACCGCTTTGTGGATGATAGTTTGGTTTGCATCGCGTTCATGGGTGATGGCGAGCGGCCGGTGTTAGCCGGCTGGTGAATTCAGTTTTCAGTGTTCAGTTTTCAGTGTTCAGAGTGCGGATCGACCTCTTAACCCGCGGCGGCCAATGGTTCGGGTTGGTCGGGTTGGTCGGCAAATTGCAATTGGGCCATGCGGCGATAGGGGCCGTCGCGGTGGAGCAGGTCGGCAGGCGTGCCTTGCTGTACGATGCGGCCCTTATCCAGCACGATGATCCAGTCGGCGTGCCGCAATGTTCCGATGCGCCCGGAAACAACCAGCGTCGTGCGACCGCGCATGGCGCCCTGGATGGCCTCGCGGATCGCGTGCTCGGTCTCGGGGTCGACCGACGCGGTGGCATCGTCAAGTACTAGAATCGGCGGGTCGAGCAGGAGCGCGCGGGCGACCGCCAATCGCTGTCGCTGACCGCCGGAAAGATTCGAACCGTACTCGCCAACGACCGTCTCGTAGCCGTCGGGCATCTCGCGGATGAACTCATCGGCTGCGGAAATTCGGGCAGCCCGAGAGATTTCTTCATCGGTCGCCTCGGGATGTCCGAAGGCGATGTTCGCCGCGATGGTGTTGCTGAACAGAAAGCTTTCTTGAAACACGATACCGATGTTGTGCCGCAAATCGTCGACGTCGAGCCGGCGCACGTCGATGCCGTCGACCGAGATCATTCCCGCTGAAACGTCGTAGAACCTTGCCAACAGGGCGAGCAGGGTGCTTTTTCCCGCTCCGGTCTCGCCGACGATTCCCAGGCATTCGCCCGCCGCGATTTCGAAGCTGACGTCGTGCAACACGGCATCGCCGTCCGCCCGCTCGCCGTCGTAGGCAAAGGCGACGTTTTCGAACCGCACTCCGCCTTTGGCGCGCGGCAGGCGGACCGCGTTTGGCGGCGAATGGATTTCCACGGGCGCATCGAGCACCTCGAAAACCCGCTGGGCGCCGGTCAGGCTCGATTGAATCGTGTTGGCGATGTTGGTGATTTGGCCCACCTGGTTGGCGAACTCGTGCAGCAAGTTCGCGAATACAAACATCCCGGCGCCAAGCTGCAACTCGCCTTGCACGACCAGGTACCCGCCGTAGCCGATCAGAACCAGCATGTTCAACTGCGTGAGCAGACCCATCACGGGCTGATAGACGCTGATCTTCCGAAATATGCTGCGCTTCTGGTCGTGAACGCGCCGGTTGGCGTCGCGGAATTTCGCAATCTGCTGTTTCTCACGCGCAAAACCTTTCACGACGTGAATGCCCTGGATGTTCTCCACCAGCGTCATGATCAGATCGTCAACCAGCTCGCTCGAGCGACGGTAGGCTGGCTGCACGATGCGAGAAAAACCCACCGCGCCGCAGAACAACAGAGGCAACGTCAGCAGACAGACGGCCGTAAGCGTGGCGTGCACGCTGAGCATGTAGGCGACGTACACCGCCAGCGACAGCAGCACCACCAGCACCTTGATGATCACGCCGTCGACAAAAGTCCGCACCGCCTGCGCATCGCCGGACGCGCGGTTGATCAGCGAGCTGCTCATGTTGGCGTCAAAAAACCGGAAGCTCAGTCGTTGTAACTTGTCGTAAACGTCGCTGCGCAATTGGATCAGCACGCGCTGTGACAAGGCGGCTCCGGCCACCGCCGTCACGTACTTCAGCATCGCCCCGCACACAGCCAGCGCTAGGACCGAGGCTGCGATGGTCGCCACTACGGCGATGGGCGGCCACTCACTGGGCGGCTGGATATCAAACAGCCACTTGGGCGGAGAGCTCGTCCGATCGACTTCGTGCCGGATGTAGTCGATCCCCAAGCCCGTGAGGCCGAGACCTCCGACGTTGAATACGACCAGCAGCGCGTTCAGCGCTACCGCGGCCAGGCATTGGCGACGATAGCGCCATGAAAGACGCAGCATGCGTCCCGTCAGCGCAGCGGCAGACGTTTTGGGCGAGGACTTCAACCGCGAGGTGGGGTTGGGCGGGTCGTCTAGTCCGGGCACTGGTGCAAAATCCTGGGGTGAGCCGGCTTCAAAGTCGGAATTGTCAGCGCCCGGTGACTTCTCGACAAGGCCAGTTTGGGGCCAAAGTTCAAGCGCACCGACGATACATGAGCCGGTGGGTTTATCCCACTGGTCTTCGGCGGCGGTGAATCGACGCGGCCGAAGACCGCGGGGATGAACCCCACTGCCCGTAGTTCGGCCGCGTTTCGCAGAATGCCGGCTTAACTCTTGAGGAACTCTTCGGCCTCGCGGACGCCGGCGGCGGGGAAGCCGTAGGCGCTGGCCGTCACGCGCGCCAGGGACACCAAATGCCGCCACCGCAGCGACGGTCGCGTGGCGGCAAAGTTCTCGGTTACCGTCTGGTAGTATTTCTCGGCGTGGAGTGCGCCGTCTTCGCTGATGGCATATCCCAGCAGCAGCGAGAAGACGGCATGCGAATCGCCCCCAAGCTCTCCGTACCGGTGAATCGCCGAAGCGGCCAGCGTCTGATTGTTCTCCCGGATGGCAGCCTCCGCCTCGTGCAGCACTTCATCGGGCGTTTTGCCACGCACCGCCTGCAGGTGTTCATCCGTGGGATAGGGGCGCCAGTTGAGAAAATCGCCGCCTCGCGAGGCCCGGTCGTGTGCCACCTGATGCGCGCCGAGGATCAGGCACGCGACGCGATTTCGCTGGTCGGCGAAGCGCGCCATGTTCCGCCAGGCGTTGGCCGAGTCCGAAGCGTGAACGCCAATCGAGTCGCCATGCACGCTTCCGACGGGTTTCTCCGGCGGCCGCGCCTGCTTCTCGGGACGCCCGGCGTCGCGCAGGACCAATTGGTTGGCGGCCAGCGAAATGGCCTCGCCGATCGCCTCCCAGGAAAAACCTTCGGCCAGCGATGCCGCGACGGCTTCCGCGGCATCGTCGGGTGTGGAACGGAAGATTGATTCCGACAGCGACGCGACCCATGCGTCGTCCGCGGTACGCTCCGTGGAAACTGCTCCGAGCAGCCGATATTGGTCGAGCAACTTCGGCAGCACGTCGCGGCCGCCTTTCGTCATTTCGCGATACTTCTCCGATTCGTTTGCGACACAGTAGCGAACCGACTGCCGCAGCAGAGTGTGCGCGTGTTCGACGCCAACCAGGTCGACGAGATTTCGCGCCCGATACGGCAAAACGACGCGATGGACCTCGGACCCCTCTTCCACGGCGACAAGCAGCTCGTTGAATGCCGCGTCGACCGAGCCCTGGGCGATGCGTGCAAAAATTCGCTCCGCCTCGGCCATGTCTTTGCGATGGATCGCGTCGCTAAGTTTCGCGCCGTCGGCGGTGGACTTTGCAGCGTCGTTCAACGCAATCGCATGCAGAACTTCCGACGCGGGTCCACCATACTCCCCAATGCGGTTGCAATTGCGGTAGAGGACCTTGAGGACCGGCAGCGCGCGGCGGTCTTCGGGAAGCGACAGGGCCATTTGATAGCTGGGCGCAAGCGCCATCAACGTGTGGAAGCCGACGTAGTCCTCGCCGCCGAACGTCCGCGCGTTCGCCAGTGCCGTGGCTGCGACCACATCTCGCAGCGGGGTTCCGGTGCGAAGTCGGCGCGTTATTTCAGGCAGCAGGCGCGCGGGCTCGCTCTCCTGGAGGAGTTGAACGAGCGGCTCGAGCTTGCCAAATGTGAGCCGCTCGGAACCGCCGTCGCCGGCTCCGAACGCGGGCGCCAGGTCGAGGCTGTTGGCGGCCTCGAAGCCAACCGCTGCGACCAACATGCCTTGCGTGACTTCCGACAAAAACTGACGACGTGTTCGACGCAACATGGGAATGCCTCCGCGAATTTTCCTCGAAGTGAATTACCGCCTCAGGGGAGAGGTTGGGAGACGGTTGAAAAACTCAAGCGTTTCCACCCTCCCCCAACCCCTCCCTGGAAGGGAGGGGAGTTTCGAAACTGCCTCTAGAACTATTGTATCAAATCCGGTCGCACGTGGCCGTCCCCGGCGATGCGAAATGGGCGGTTGAGCGAATCTCGGATAACGGTGTCGGGGTCGATGCCCAAAAGGTGGAATGCGGTGGCCTGAATGTCCTTCGGATTTATCGGAGCATCGAGCACGGTGCCGCCGATTGCGTCGGTCTTTCCCACGACAGCACCGCGGGGTGTTCCGCCTCCGGCCATCACCATCGAGTAAGCCTGCGACCAATGGTGCCGTGCGGCGCCCGGCGGTTTCGAGTCGATTTTCGGCGTCCGGCCATGCTCGCTCATCACGAGCACGAGCGTTTCATCGAGTAAGCCCCGCTGTTCGAGGTCGAGTATGAGTGCCGAGAAAGCGGCGTCGAAGCCAGGCAGGAGATACCGCTTGAGCCGGGGATAATGGTTCTGGTGAGTGTCCCAGCCGCCGCTAAAGTACGTGCCGAACGCGTCCCAAAAGACGGTGACAAAGCGGCTGCCGGCTTCGACGAGCCGCCGCGCCGCGAGGCACGATTGCCCGAACAGCGTCATGCCGTAGTCCGCGCGCACGCGTTCGGCTTCGCGCGTGACGTCGAGCGCTTCGCGAACTTTGTACGAGGTTAAAAGGGACAAGGCACGCGCCTGGCTGGCCGAGTACGCGCCGACCGAACCGCCGGCGTCAACCGCGCGCCGAGCAGCATCGAATTGTTCGAGCAATGAACATCGCAGATTAAAGCGATTCAGCGAAACAGAATCGGCCAAACGACTCGCCCCGTCGAATGCAAACGTGCCCTCGGGCGCAGCACGTTGATAAGGGTCAAGATACTCTTTCTGCTGATCGAGGCGGCATTTTGGCGCCGCTGCAAGTCCCCTGCCCTCATACGTGGCCCAGAGCGGGTCGTACTTCTGCCCGAGCGACGCAGCATACGGGCCGGCGATTAAACCCAAGTCGTCGACCCGCGAATTGAAGACCCACGGGAGACCAATGTGGCGGGGAATTTCCTCGGGCAAAGTCGCTGACTCTTGCGACCAAAGGTATTCAGCGATCGAACCGAAGTACGGCCAATGCGCCGGATCGTGCGGTTTGGTCTCGAGGTCGGTGGTGTATACGGGCAGACCCGTGATCGCATACGCCACTCCATGCAGCGGGTAAGGATGCGACATCGACCGGATGACGGTGAGCCGATCGGCGACTTGTGCCGAGAGCGGCAGCGCTTCGCAAAAATCGAGTCCCGGCACCGTCGTGGAGATGGCCTTCAGTTCGCCTTGGATTTCCGCGGGAGCGCGCGGCTTGGGATCGAACGTCTCGTGCTGAGGAGGCGACCCGAAAAGAAACAGAAGGATGCAGGACTTCGCGCGGGGCGCCGATGCGTTCGCTTCGGCCGCACAGGCGTCGGTCAAGGTGCATCCGAGGAGCCCGAGCCCGCCGATCTGCAGCAGATCTCTCCGCGTCAGGCCGTCGCATGTACGGCGCAGGGAGCCGAGGATGCGGAGCATGATGAACTCCCTATCGGGCGCGCGGCGCGAGCAGTTCTCGCGTCAATTCTGCTCGTTTGTCGAGGAATTGTCCAGTCCCGGCTCGGTAGTGGGGTACTTTGAAAATCGGCGGAAATAGTTGGAGGTCAGCGATTCAATCGTCGGTCAACTGCGTCGGCGTCGAGGTCAACCCACAGTGCCAAGTACGGTAGATATATCCGTTCAAAGGCAGGCACGCGGCGGAGCAAGATTAGCGGGAAATACACGAGCTGAATGGCTGTGACCACCGAATCCATTCCGTGGTACATTGCCCTTCGTTCAATCCGCGCCATCGGCCCCATGCCGAGCGGATACAGCACCAGCAGTGCGACAACCACAATCGGCCATCGACTTCGCTTCCGCTCGTCTGCCATGTCAGCCTCCCGGTGAGTTTCAAAACAGGTTGAAATCGTTTAAGGCGGCGCGCCCAAGCTGGTCCACCAATGCAAGTACGAAGCATATGCTAGCTGGACGGCAGGATGATGAGCGACGAAGCGATCGAGCGGGCGGTAAAATGAAGCGCCGGCATCAATCAGTCGCCTGTGCCGGCTGTCGTTCAGATAGCCATAGTGGATCAGCCATACAAAAGGGCCGACGCTGAGCGGGTAGAGCGCCAAAAGTAAAAGTAGCGCCGCAACTGCCATCCACCACCGAGAAGGCTTACGCTCGTCCGCCATGCCAGCCTCCGCTCGAAGTAGTCCGAAGTTGCGTGGAATACGTTGTAACCATCACAGGAAGAAATAAATGAACCACAGGACCAAACTTATGGCGGCGACAACCAGCCATAACCAGGGGTATCGCCAAAAGAGGCCGTTTGGGTCGTATGCTGGCATCGAAAACATGCCGGTTAGCGCGGTCAATTGTTGCGAGGCTATTTCTTCTGCTCTGGCGTCTTCTGCGCGGCTCGCGATGGGGAACTCATCGCAGCTTTGAGTATGGGCGGAACTAGATTGAACTCAACCAGCCTTATCCGAACGGGTCCGTCCAGCCGATGTACCTTGCCACAATGTCGCGAAACCAACCCCAATTTTGATTGGCCCAATCGAGCGGGGCATAAAAAGGCTTAATTCGTTCCCCCGTCTCATTACTCACCAGGCCATGTGCCAGAAGCCCAATGAGCAAGAACCAGCTCCCTACGTACAGCACGAGCCGCGCTGCCAGAGTCGCAATCTGTCGTTTCATGGCCAGCCTCCCGGTGGAATCATAGCGGATTGCTGTCGTCATTTGAAATATTTCAAACGGAGCAACCCTATTTATTCGTCGTTGAGCGAGAGCTGGTGGTGGACCCCAGGCAGGCCTCTCAGTTCCATCCGATTATCTCATTCGTGCCGCAGGGCTTCAATGGGGTCCATCAGCGCAGCGCGACGGGCGGGGTACAGGCCGAAGAGAACGCCCACGGAGATGGATATGCCGACGGCGGCGGCAATCGACCAGGGGGCGATGATCGGTTCAAGCCCTTGAATCGTCGGAGGCAGCGTGGACCACATTTCCGGGAACCAGTTTTCGATGGCCCAGAGCGTGTAATAGACGGCATACGGGCAAAGAAAGCCCGCGACCAGTCCGATCAGCCCGCCGGTGGCCGATAAGATCATCGTCTCCACGAGAAATTGGCGGATAATATCGCCGCGCGTGGCCCCCATGGCTCGGCGGACGCCGATCTCCCGCGTGCGCTCCGTGACAGTGGCGAGCATGATATTCATGATGCCAATGCCGCCCACCAACAAGGAGATCCCCGCAATGATCACCAACAGAACATTGAACATGCGGCGGAGAGTTTCGGCCTGGCGGAGCAGTTCCTTGGGAACGACGACCGCGAAATCCGCATCCTTGTGGAATTTATCGAGGAGGATTTCGACGATGGCCGCGGTTTCTTCGACCTGCTCGATATTATCCACCGTGACGGTGATCTGGCTGATCTGGATTTCCTCGGCGCTGCGCGACCCGGAACCGGATTGAATGATCATGTCGCCAATCCGCTGCCGGAACGAGCTCATCGGAATATAAACGTCGCGGTTGTAGTTGCGGCCTTCCAGTGCTCCGCCGATTGACGCGGAAGGAGACCGGCTCTCGGTGACGCCAATCACGCGATAAATATCGCTTTGCTGGTTCGAGAGGATCTGAATGCTGTTGCCGATGGGGTCTTCGTAGGCAAACAACCGTTCGGTAGCTTCGGCAGCCAACACGCAAACGTTGTCGCCCTTGGCCTCATCGCTGTCCGAAATAAACCGGCCGCGCGCCATGACGAGATGATTGATCTCGCGATAATCGGCCGTGCAGCCGAGCAATTGAATCTCGCTCATGCGCGTGCCGGCCCAAGCCTGGCTTTTTGCTTCGCGCATCGGAACGGCACGGCGAACCGTCGGGATGGTGCTGACGATGCGGTCGAAGTCGTCGCGCGTCAATCCGTACTTGATGATGAAGGGGGTGTTGCCGCCGCTCGATGCACTTTCCGTCGGCTTAACGCTCTTGAGAATGACGTTGGTCGCGCCGAGGTCTTTGATCTGCTGCTGCGCCTGGTAGCTGACCCCTTCGCCGAGCGCCACGAGCCAAATGACGGCGGTGACTCCGATGACGATACCGAGCATCGCCAGGCCGGAGCGGAGCTTATGCAGCAGCAGGCTCTTGATGCCGAGCCGAACGGTCGCGACCCCGGCGATCATTCCTGTATCGCGCCTCCGGGATCGGCCTTCTGTTTGCCCTGGCCGCCTCCCGCGCCGCCGAACCGCTTGCGGATCTCGGCAACTTCCTTGGCGTCGATGAAGCCGTCTTTGTTCGGGTCCATCATGTCGAAATTGGCCTTCATCTGTTCGGGGGCTTCATCGCGGCTGATCTTGCCGTCCTTGTCCGCATCGAACTGCATGAGGTTGAACGAGCCCTGCCGTTTTCCGGATTTCCCTTTCTCGCCGCCGCCTTTCTTGCCTTCGCCCTTCGGAGAGTCCGTTGCACCGGGCGAGGCCTTCTTGTCTCCCTCGCTGCCTGCTTCAGGCGTGCCTCGCTTTGAGAATTGTCGGTTATCGCCCGATGGCTGGTCGCCGTCCTCTTTCTCGTCTTTCTCGTCTTCCACTCTTGCTTCGGAGACAACGGCGCGCGGGTTGAGCAGGACTTGCTCGTCTTTTTTCAACCCGTCTTTCACCTCGATCAACTTGTCGTTGGTCATGCCGATGAGCAATGGACGACGCTCGGGGCCGGTCGGCGTTTGCACCCACGCATAGAACTTTCCCCGTTGCTCGACCACTGCCGATACCGGCGCGACCAACACGCTCGGCAAGTCGGCGATCAGGATTTCCACGGCTGCGGTCATTCCCGGCTTGAGGCTGCTGTGTTTGCCGTCGATCGAGACGGTGGTCGCGTATTCTTTGATGTTGGCGGACATCCAACCGGTCGACTCGGGCTGATTGGCGATCTGCTTCACTTCGCCGGTGAGTTGCTGATCGAGAATCTTGATGTTCGCCGGCATGCCGGGACGAAGCTGATCGACGCGGCTCTCGTGCACCTTGACCTTCACTTGCATCTGCGAAAGGTCCGGCAGCCTCACCATGGCCTGTCCTTCGCGGACAGGTGCGCCCTCTTCAACCTGCACCTCGGTATTCCCGCGGCGGCCCGCTTCGTTGGCATAAACCACCATGCCGGTTTGCGGCGCGAGGATGATGCATTTATCAAGCTGCTGCTCGAGCTTCTTCATTCGCGACTCTTCCAGGTCGAAGGCGGCCTTCTCCGACTCCATCCGGGCCTTTGCCGCGTCCCGGGCCGCTTCGAGTCCCTTAATCGTCTTCTTCGAGGTGAAGTCGACAAGCACCGTTTTAGCGGTTTCGGCGGCAGCGAGATCCAGCTTCGCCCGTTGAACGGCGAACTCGTCGGCCTCGAGCTGCAAGGGGGTCGCGAAACCCTTGCGAGTCATTTTTTGGCTGTGCTCCAACACGCTCTGAGCACTGCGAAGGTTCTCCATGGCAATCGTGATCTGCGACTCGAGAATTTGTAGTTCCTTCTTGTACATTCCTTCCGCGTATTCTCTCACGCCGATCTCAGCCGCTTCGAAGTCTTCCTTCGCCTGAATCATGGCGGCGCGCGCCTTGTTGTAGACGATCTTTTGGGCGTTCAACTGGTCCTCGATGGTCGAGCGATCGAGGCGCACGATTTCATCGCCCTTTTTCACCAGCTTGCCGTCTTCGATGATCCACAAGATGGTGCTGCCGCCGGCGACTTCGCATTTTACGTCGACGTTGTTCGCGCTCTCGACGTTTCCGTCTTCGGTCACCGTGATCAGCAACCGTTGGGGCACCACCGTGAACACCAGAGCTCCCGACGAATCATCGGCCTGGCCCACCCAGCTCTTGAAGCCGGGAAACGAGACGGGCGCGCCAAACAAACCGGCCAGCACCCACACGGCGAGGCCCAGGACGGCAATGAGAAATACAAAGCGCAGCGGACTTCTCCGCCTGCGATACAGCCGCACCGCCGATTCGGTTCGTGCGCCAACCGCGCTCTCCGAACGGCCTTCGATGGTCGCCATGCCTACTTCTCCAGAAGCGATCGTCCGACTTTGACCACGGGGATCCGGCAGCGGCCACGACGGCGCGCACACAGATCTCGCAACAAATAAACCCCGCAAAGCCAACTTTGATTCTAACGTTTTCGGCTATGTAAGCGACACCCCGGGCCGCAGAGTTGGCGATTCGCGGGCAACGTGCACCCCGTGAGCGCGTGGACACTTCGCCGTTAGCGGCCGGCGCTTGTCAAGCCGTGCCGGTTGTGCGAGCTGTGCGGCCCGCAGGGGATTACCATGTCCGGGGATTGTATCGGCCAGGCTCTACTCGGCAGGCAAGCGGAAAAGATACCGCTCGAGTCCGTCGACGCTTGCGCTCGTCGAAGCCTTGCCGGCATTCGCGTTTGACGTCTCGCTCTTGCCGGTCGCGGTCGGTTCGCTCGTGCCGGTTTTGTCCCTTAACGGGTAGACGCGGACGCCCGACTTGCGTAAGTCGGAAATGCGAGAGTTGGGCGCAACCGGCGGCTGGACGGGTTGCGACTGCAACTTGTCCTTCCAGAAGCGCAAACCGCGGTCCAACGGCGATGGACCAGCGGAACGGTCGCTCGATGGCTCGAGACCGGCACGATTGCTCGGCTTGGGCGAGACAGTTTCGTGCGAGACGGTCGAGATCGTCCGGCTATTACCCTCCAGTACGTCCAGGTTCTCGGGCACGGTTGCCGACTTGAAGTCACGCTTACGCTGAGCCTCTGGTGCTGCCGGGCTGGGCGGCACGGGAAGCAGATTCGGGCCAGGAGCATTCGGCGACTTTTCCTGCGGAACGTTGTCTTGAATCCAGCCGTCGGGCACCGAAGGTGGCAACGGACACTCGAGCTGCGTCGCGCGCACGGCCATTTCGAGCGGCTCTTCGATCCACACGCCTCTTTCGTCGAGTCGCATCACGCCCAATTCTCGATACAGCCGCATTCGCGCCGCAAGGTAGTTCAGCCAGACGCTCATCAGATTATTCTGCGTGTTGCGCAAGTCCGAGAGTGCGAACAACAAGTTTTGGGCGGAAGTGGGACCGAGCGCTTGCGGCGGCTGACCGGGAAGCGCAGCGGGAACCGGCGCGTTGAGCGTTTCGCGCGTCTGATCCACTCGACGAATGGCGATCGCCACGGCCCGCCGCTGAATCTCCAATGAGACGGCGAGACGTTCGATGTCTCGTAAAATCAATCTCAGTGTCTGGTTGACCTGGTCCTCGAACTGGATCAATTGACGGCGATCCTGTTGGTACTCGATCAACTGCTGACGAAAGTTGTTGCGTTCGACCAGGCGCGTGAAGGGCGGGTCGAACTCAAACGACGCGCGCAGGCTGCCGGTCTCGTCGCGAAAGGCGACCGGGTTATCGCCGGGCAGCGTCTGAAGATCACCGCTGAAACGGACCGTGAAATCGGATTTAAGCGCGTTGGCATTGAACTCGATCAGCCGCCAGGTATCGACCAGCGCGGCGCGGTTGTTCATCCAGTCGAGGCGGTTCGCGCGGGCGATGTCGAGAGCCACGTCGGACTTGAGATACACCGGCTCAATGGTGATCATCTCGAGTCGGGCGCGGGCCTGAATCAGCGATAGCTCGTTGACGATGTTCGACATCTCTGTGAGCAATGCGACGATCTCGTCGGCCGTTTTGCGACGGTTCTCAGCGGTGAGACCTTCTTTAAGTGCTTGTAGCTGGGTCGCCGTCTTCGCGAAACGCGTCTGCAGGGATTGGAGGCTCTCTGACAGCCGCGCGCGGTCGCCTTGAAACAGCGACCGCTCGCTTTCGGTCATCGACATTTCCCGCCCGGCCGCACGCGACTCGAGGTCCGCAAGGTTCTGTGGAACGACATCGATTACGGTAGCCATTTGGCCCCGCAGCTCCGCGATTCGCTGAAAGGCCTGCGTAAGTCTTTCCGGCGGCGGCTCGAGCTCGAGCTTGCCAAACTCGTCGATCGCCTGTGTCAGATCATTTTGCAGCCGGCTGATGGCCGGGTCGATGAACTGAAACTGCCGAATCAACGTCGGGTCGGGAAGAATTGGCAGGTCGGGCGGCAATCCAAGAGTTCGCCGACAAAAATCGTCCAGCGATGATTGGTACGTGTTTCGCGCCTGCAACAAGTTCGCGCGCTCGGTCTCAATGTTTTGTCGATACTGATCGACCTGGGCAATATCGATCAGGCCGGCCTCCAGGTTCGCTTCGAGCAACGCCAGCGTGCGCAACTGCAGCCGCAGGCTTTCTTCGGTGTTATTGATCTGCTGAAGTTGCTGCAACAGGCCGACAAACCCGCCGACCTGGCCGGCGCCACCCCCGGCGAAGCCCGCTCCGCCACCCGTTGCGGCCCCGCCGGCCGTGCCGAAACCACCGCGTCCGAATCCGGTCACGTCGCCGACGCCGCCGAAGCCCGCGCTCCCCTGCCCCGAGAAGCCAGTCAAACCGGTTCCGCCGAAGAATCCGCCACGGCGCTGCGGCTCGCTGACGCCCAGCTCACCGATCGCGACCTCGGTGTAGTGGCCCATGCGATAGCGGGCGAAGGCACGAAGGTTAGCCAACAGCCCGCGTTCCGCAATCGTCAACTGCTCGAGCGCAATCACGCGGCCTCCGGCGCGCAACAGCGGCTGGACGAGGCTGAAGTTGAGGACCGAAGTCGTGACGCCTTTGTTGGGTCCGAAGAATTCCCACACGGTGCTATTCGCGAATCCCACCAGCAACTCGCCGGCGGTCGCGAAACGCTTTCGCAACTGAAAGTCGGTGGTGGTGGTCAGCGTGTTGCTTTCGCCCCCGGGTCGCTCGCTGCCCAAGTGCTGAAATTCGGTGAAATTGCCGCCAAAGAACTGCACGTCAAAGCGAAATCGTTCGGTGCTCACGTCGAGCGCCGACAGGTACAGCGTTTCCAACTGTTCCTGATAATCGGGCGAATGTCGAATCGCCAACTCGACCGCCTTATCCAGGGTGAGTTGATAGCGACCTTGGTTGTCTTTTGACAATTCGGCGTCGAGCCAGTCGCGCCAGCCGGGATTCTCCAATTGCGGAATGTCGCCGTTCCGGTGCCAGCCCTTCCACCCCTTCATGCCATCGACGCAATGCATGAACTGATGCGCGACCGGGTCGTCGGGAGGCATTGGCGGCTTGTCGGGATCGTAGGGATCGAAATACCGGCTGCGCGGATCGACGTCGATCGTGAAGCCGGGAAGGCCCCAGCGAGGATCGTTGGACTTCTCGTGGACAAGCTCGCCGGCTTCTCGATCGGCCGCACGGCGGTACTCGCTTCGAGTGCAGCCCGTGGCACTCAGAGCCGCCAATAACAGCGGTCCGACAATCAACCTGAAAACGGGATGTCGCATCCGGGTCCGTCCCTGAGCCGCGTGCGCAGACGATCTTTCCGATTCGTCACGCGCAGCA
>JBBDVZ010000346.1:0-14678 GCA_040903115.1 Planctomycetaceae bacterium | reverse complement strand
CCCACCGCCGCCAAACCCGCCGCCGCCTTGCCCGCCAAAGCCGCCGCCACCGAACCCACCGCCGCCGAACCCACCGCCGCCGCCGCCCAATCCGCCGGGCATTGAGATGATCGGAATTACGAGATCGCCGACCGGATACACGCGGGTCGACGGCCTCTCGCTCGCGTATTGAGCCGTCGTGATCGTCATGATTTCGTTGTCGATGACGTACTCGAGGTTCAACGGCTCGAGAATCAGGCGAAACGCGTTGCGCAGCGTGATTCCGGAGAGGTTAAAATTGATGATTTCCTCAGGGTCGCCGCCCGCGTCAAGAATTCTCTTCCTGTCGAGGATGATGGGGATGTCGTGCAGTTGCGCGATGTATTCGATGGCATCCTGCAACGGAGTATCGGGAAAGTTGAGGGTCGTTGTTTCCTTCAACTCGGTGCGTATCCGATCTTCCGCCGGGCTCAGCTTGCGCAAGTCGACCGACGACCACTTCTTTCGACGCTCGGTCAATGCGCGCCACACGTCGGCCGGCGGCCATAGAATCGGGGGCTCGTCGGGGAACGGCACGTGCGAAAGCTCCACCTGCTCCAGCGTCGCGAGGAACTTGTCCGCACGCAGCGACCGCAGCCGAAACGCCTTGCGCAACTGCCCGGCCGCTTCCGACCAGAAAATCGCGCCTTCCGAATGCGGGTCGCCCGGGCTTAACTCGCGCGCGGCCCGCGCGACGGCTTCCGCTTCTTCGAAGGCCTGGTCGTTGCCGTGGACGGCTTCGATGAGCAACCCGCGCACCTTGTCGATCAACTGTTGGAGGTCCGCCTCGTCGCGACGAAGCTGCTCGAGAACCTGGCCTTGAGCTTCCTGCTGGGCACGTATTTCTTCGGCACGAACCAGGTTCTCCTGAACCACCGATTTGCGGCTTTGAACGAATTGAACGGCATCCTTCAGTTTCCGGATCAAGTCTTCGCGGACGACCGGGTCGATGTCGGTGGTTGCGGTCAACGTTTCGAGATCGGCCTTGAGCATGTCGCGAGCCGTATCCGGCTCAGTGCTCGCCATGCCGCGGGCCAACTCGAGTGTCTGCGACGTTTCCAGAGCCATCTGTTGAGTTTTGACCTCGATCATCCGTGCTTGTTCGGCAAGCAGGTCTTCTTGTTCTGCAGCGGCAGGAGCGGCGGGCGCGGCAGCGGCGGGCGCTGGAGGCGTGGCGGGCGGCGCCTGTGCCGCTTTCGCCGCTGCGTCGGCCTGTGCCACCCGGCGCTGACCGACGTTGCGATCACGCGCTTTGCCGATTTCCGCCTGCAACGCTTCGGCCCGGGCGTTTCCGGGGTTCAAGTCGTTCAGCGCGACCGCAATCGTCTCAGCCTGCTTGAGATTTCGGGACGCGAAAGCCAACTGGCCCGCTTGGGCCATGCGTTCGATCTCGTCGTTGAAGCGCGCCTGTGATTCATCGAGCATTGCAGTGCCCGCGTAGGCGACGTTCAATCCCCCGTTCCGCTCGGCGAGTTTCCAGGTGGCCGCCAGCACGCTGTAGCCTGTCTTAGCATCGCCGCGCTTCGCTGCGCCGGCAAGCGTTCGCTGTCCGTCGCCAACCTCGATGGTGACGGCGTCCGGGAGTTGTCCCTTCACGAGATAAATCGTTTCACGGTCAGCGCGGATCGGCAACGCAGTTTGCGGCAAGAGCGCTCTGGTATCGGGCGTCATGCGAATCTGCGAGGCATAAAAGACAGGTGCGGCGGTCGCGGCGGCCAATTGGCGGCCGGAAGTTGCCGGGGCATCGGCTTTTTCATCGCCGCCGTCGATTTGCACCGTGCCGCCGGTTTGAAGCGCCAACGCACCGAGCAGTTGCAAATCGGTCCGCGGGCCGACAGCGTAGCTGTGCACGGGAATTTTCCGAGTGCGCAGTTCGGTCGTCAATGAAGCAAAATCGCCGGTTTCGAGCAGGCTCGCCGTGCTGAGTCCATCGCCAATATACAGAATCGATGCCGCGCGCTGGCTGTCGAGCAGGCCAAGGGCCGTCTTGAGGCCCTGACCGAAGTTGGTCGCGCCCAGCGGGACGCGCTGCTGAAGCTTTTCGAACGCAACGTCGATGGCCTCATCGGTGGACGACACGAAGCCATCGGTCAACGGCTCGACCGCGACGTCGACGGCCATCAGAGAAACGCGGTTGTCTTTTCCCAGCGACGCGACAAACGCACGTGCGACGGCCTGTGCTTGAGTCCGATGCGCGCCGAACTGGCTGGCCGACGTGTCGATCAACACCACGTGATCGCGCGCGGTCGCAGCTTGTGAATCGAGTTTGTCGGCTTTAACGGCGATTGCGAAGGTCGCTTCGCCGTCCGTGGACTGGTCGATGTACATCCCCACCGAAAGGGGACCCTTCGCAGCCTCAGGCCCGCCGGCTGCAAGCATCTCGGTCGCTGCAAAAATGGCCGAGCCGACTACGAACAGGCGAATGACAAAAGGCGATTTGCAAGTCATTTCTCGACTTCCCTAAATGTGGGTCGTTCCCGACATGCGGGCGGGCGTAAAGGCGAACGCAAGCGACATTTACGGCCCGACTTACAGACTTTTTGCGCGCAACGAGAGTGCACCCCATCATTCTACATTCAGTCTCGGATGGCTTTGTATACAAATCCCGGTCATTTTGCTCAAAACGCCAAAATTCCCGCTGTTCGGCAACCGTCCAACGTCAGACCCGGCACCGGCTGGCGTCGGCTGACCGCCTGTACCGACTCGCAGGCGGGTTGGGATCGCGAAACGACGCTGTGCGGTTACCCCCGGCCAAAGCCTCGGACCGGCCGAAATTGGCGGCCTTGACCGAAGGTATGCGACTTTGATTCGTCACCGCCGAGGTCGCCACGGGTCGGCCGGCAGGTCGGGTCAGGAAAACTGGGGGATTTTTACCGATCCGCCTCAACTGCGCCGTGGCCGGGCGACGATCCAAATGGGTGAGTTCGGACGCTGCAATCGCCAGCGGCCGGCCAAACATCTCGTTTCATCACATCTGCGAATCAGCCGGTGTTCAGCCGGTTCGCACGTCTCGGTTCACCGCGGCACTGGCTCAGCAGTTCGCCGTCCAGCGTCATTGTTTAGCACCGAAGGAGGCAGAATGCGTAGCCGCCGGCGCGTTATTGCGCTGACGATTGCCTTGGCGGCCGCCGGTGGATTGGCGTGGAGAAGCACAGAGTCTCTGTCGAAACTCGGCGCGCCAACGGCTGTTGAGGTGGGCGAGTGCTACGCGGTCGAGTGCGCGGACGATGCGTGCACGCTCGACTTGGATTTTTCGCCCTCCACGCGATACGTGTTGATCGTCGGCAGTTTGGATTCCGCCCGGCATTTGCACCGCGTGACCTTTCAGGCGCAACCTGTGGGAGCCGTCTCGCAATTGCCGCTGACGCGGATCGAACCACTCGAGGCGCCATCGCATCATGCCAGCGGCGGCAACGCTTTGTCGCATGCAGGCCGCGGCATTTTGGAGTCGAGCGACGCGAACTGCTCCAACTCGACGTCCGGTTCGATCGAGGCCCCGGAGCTTCAGCCCTCGGAGCGGGAGTTCTTTATCCACGTGACCGATGGCTGCCCCGACGACCCCAGACAGTACGCGCGCGTCTCGGCCAAGTGCGTCGCGGAGGGCCGGCACGTGCGGGTGTATCTCGACTCGCAACAATCGACGGGCGAGCTCGCATATCGCCTGGTCGATGAAGTGGTGTGGCTGTTCGACACCGTGGTACTGCCAACGGCCCGTAAGAATCTCGGCTGCTGCCGCGACGTCGATGGCGACGGCAAGTTCACAATTCTGTTGAGTCCGTGGCTGGACCGGTTGCAAGGGGGGCGAACGTCGCTCGGGGGGTTCGTGCGCGAAGGCGATTTCCGCGCCGACCTCGAATCGCCGTACAGCAACCATTGCGACATGCTGTGCCTCAATACAAATCTGCAACCCGACTCGCATTTGTGCACGCTGCTCATGCACGAGTTCACGCACGCCGTTTGCTTCAGCGAGCGGCTGTCGTCGGAGCACAAACGCTATGCGCTTCCCGCCGAAGAAGATTGGCTCAATGAGGCGATGGCCCACGTCTCGGAAAACTTGATCGGATCGAAATGGTCGAACCTCGACTACCGCATCAGCCGGTTCCTCGATGCACCGCAAGACTATCCTCTTGTTGTCGAGGACTACTTTCGGACAGGCATGTGGAGAAATCATGGCTGCCGCGGCGCCACCTACCTGTTCTTGCGTTGGTGCGTCGATCAGTACGGAGAGGGCTTGCTGCGGCGGCTCATTCGCAGCCCCGCGCGAGGCGCCCGCAGCCTCGAATGGGCGACCGGACAGCCGTTCGACGAGTTGTTCCGTCGATGGACGATTGCTCTTTACAAATCGGGGCGGGTTGCCCGCGAGAACGTTGCAGATGCGACAACTACGTCACCATCGGACGCGGCAGTGCCGCGAAATCCCGGTCAATATCGGACGCTCGATCTGTGCGGAACATTGTCCGACTGGGTCCTGGCCGGTCCGCGAACGCACCATTGGAGCATCGACAACGCCGGGCAGGAGCTTACCGTCCACGGAACGGCCCCGGCGTTTTTGGAACTCACAACGAACGGTCGCGCGGGAATACGCCGCATTGCGGTCCGCGGCGATTACGGCAGCCGTCTCCAGGTTTCGCTGCTGCGGCTCGACGACGACTGGCCCCGGCTGTTTGCTCAAGCGAAATGGATCGACTCTGATGGTTCATCGAACGCGGGTGCTGTTGTGCTCGCGAGTGCCGAGCAGAGCGCGCATGCACCTTCCGACGCAAAGGCACCCGGAAATCATCGGCTAATAGTCCATGTCATGGCCGACAACGAACACGGCTGCGACGTCGAGGCGATTGCCTGCGAGCGAAACTTCGGCGAAACGAGGGAGTCCGCGTGTTTCAGTGGTGAAACGCTACAGCTCCTGCGGCAGCCGACGGCTTTGCCGATCGACCCGCGACATTCGGCCGTGTTTGAGTTGCCGATCCCTCCGTTGTCTGATGTCTCGGACGGGCAGGCTCGGCACCTTTGCGTGAAAGTCGTCTCGCGCGACGCCGACGGACGCCGCACCACAGCGTGGTTGACGCTGGGCGACCCCGATTCGCCACCGCTGGAGTTCACGTCGGCGGCTGACGACACGACGCGCCACTGAGCGTGGGTTCAGAAGCCCGGCTTTTCCAAAAAGCCGGGCTTCTTTGGCCATTACGTTCCAGCCGCTTTTTTTGACTTTTCAGCCGGCTTGATGTCGGCTGGCTTGATGCCGGCCGGCTGGCCATCGGCCGTCTTGGCAACCCTCGATTGGAACAACTGCTTGATGCGCGACACCGGGTACATCCGAATCACCTTGTCTTTGTAGGTGAGCCGGCCCTTGTCGTCTTTCGAGATATCGGGCGCGATTTGATCGACGGCGAGTCCCGCGTAAAGTCCGGCAAACGTTTCAGGATCGACGCCACGCCCCGATTGCAGGTCCGCAATGGCATCGATGCCGCCCGATGTGGCGGCGAACGAGTTCAGCCCGACGATCGCGGGGACATAGAACTTCTCCTGCTGCAGCGCGAGCATCGCCGAGTCGGCCGCATCGCGCGCCGCCTTGACTTTGTCGCTCGTTTCCGCAGACGGCCCGGTGGCCTCCGCCTGAGCGAGAAGCGACTGGAGACTCAAGGTTTGCGACGTCCCCAACAGATAACCGATTGCGAGAAGGCCCGATGCCCAACAGGTTCGACCGAGAGTCCGCATGTGTTCTTCCTTTGTTGTTTGCTCGTTGAAGACGGGACATCCCAATCTTTGCCTGCCGCAGACGGCGACGCAAGAGCAGACGGCGGGTCGGGCAATTGCGGAATGCGGAATGCGGAATGCGGAATGCGACGGGTGGCTGGGGTCGAGCCGCCTCGGCTCGCCCCCAGTTCATCGGGCTGGGGGCACGCTAGGCGCGTGACCCCAGGCACCCACTGCCGCTGTTCAACATCCAAGAATCCCGATTGTCGTTTAGCCGCGAGGACGCCAGGATGCTGCCGACGGCCGAGACAAATTCACGCGGCCGGGCGCGTTCTTGCGGGCGGCAAGAATCTCGGTGGTCTGCTGCCTCAGGGTCCGCTTGGTGAGCAACGCGACCGGGTAGTCGCGGCGGCGAGGGAACTGGCAGGTCGAAATCGATCCGGGACGCAATAGTTGGACGCAGGGGCGCATCGTCGTGATACTCCGCAACAAGATGTGCATCGAGATGTGAACTGTGATCAGCAATCATGCCCGTCGGCAACGCGAGATAACAGAGCGTCTCGCGGAGATTGACCTTCGGGCATAGAAGTTTTCGAGAGGCCATGGGTTTTTCGTCATCATTCGGTCTGCCGTTCATTCAGGACTTGCTTCGCGATTTTGCCGCCGTGTTTCAGCCGCTTTATTCGGACCTCCGCAAACTTGAGCCAGTCTGCCTTGACGGATTCTTAATGACGCACCGGCGTCAAACGCGACGGCCGCGGGCTGGTAGCGGCAATGTCGGCGACCCAGTAGAATCAAGATCTCCTATCTTGTGAGCGTTAAATCTGCGGCTTTGCAACAACCCCTCTCCCCTCAGGGGAGAGGTTGGGAGACTTCGGCGAGCTCAGTCGAGTCGAGGGGTGAAAGGTTCAAGCGGTCCAAATCACTTTGCGATCGCAAGGGTTTTGAAAAACTCGATGCGGTTCCACCCTCCCCCAGCCCCTCCCTGGAAGGGAGGGGGGTTTGAAACTGCCACTTCCTTCTCGCGGTAATTTGGGCGTGTCATGCCGTCTGCGTTCGACATAGCCGTCATCGGCGGAGACGGCATCGGCCCTGAGGTGACGCAAGCCGCGATCGCCGCCGTCAATGCCGCCGCGCGCTTATCGAGCGCCGAATTTCGCTGGACCAACTACCCCTGGGGCACCGAGTATTACTTTTTGCACGGGCGGATGGCCGACGAGGACTTTCTCGACAAGCTGGCCAGGCACGATGCGATTTTGCTGGGCGCGGTCGGCCATCCGCGCGTGCAGGATCACGTGACGCTCAACGGCCTGCTGTTGCCGATCCGCCGCCGTTTCGATCAGTGCATCTGCCTCAGGCCCGCGTATTTGTACCCGGGCGTCGAAAGTCCGCTGAAGAACAAATCGCCCGGCGCGATCGACATCCTCGTGTTCCGGGAAAACGTCGAGGGCGAATACGCGAACGTCGGCGGCCGCGTGTACGAACACAAACCGAGCGACGTCGCAATTCAGACCGCGGTCTTCACGCGTCGAGGCTGCGAGCGAATCATTCGTGCCGCCTTTCAGGCCGCCAAAACACGCCCGCGCAAACGCGTCGCGTCGATCACCAAGAGCAACGCCATGGGTTACGGGATGGTTTTGTGGGACGAAGTCTTCGCGGATATCGCTGCCGAATATCCGGACATCAAGACCGAGTCGCTGCTGATCGACGCCGCGGTGATGGAGTTCGTGCGGCGACCCGAATCGTTCGACGTGGTTGTGGCCAGCAACTTGTTTGGCGACATTTTGACCGACCTGGCGGCAATCGTCGTGGGCAGCATGGGATTGGCGCCCAGCGCGAACATCGACCCCAGCGGCGAAAACCCGAGCATGTTCGAACCGGTGCACGGGTCGGCCCCCGACATCGCGGGACGTGGAATTGCCAACCCGCTGGCGGCGATCCTGTCGGCCGCAATGATGCTCGAGCACCTCAAGCTGAACGCCGGTGCCCAAGCCATCCGCAAGTCGGTGGCCGAGCTGTTGGCAACCGGCGGTGGCCCGCGCACGCCCGACATCGGGGGCCGAGACACGACTGCCGTCGTCGCCGCGGACGTCGTCCGACGCATCGCAGCCGCGATAGTCTGAATTGCAATGATCGAACAAACTCGCATCTACCTCGACAACAACGCCACAACGCGACCGTACCCCGAGGTCATCGAGGCGATGTCGCGGCACTTCGAGCGGAGTTTTGCCAATCCCGGCAGCCGGCATTCCGAGGGGCGCACCGCACGCAAGGCCCTGGAGAGGGCGCGGGAATCGATTGCCGACATCTTGGGAGCAGAGCCGGGCGAAGTGGTCTTCACCAGCGGCGGGACTGAATCGACCAACATGGCGATTTTCGGGCTTGCCGGCCGGCAAAAGCCGGGCGTTATCGCACTGACCGCCGGCGAGCATCCCGCCACCATGGAATCGTGCCGACAACTGCAGCAACTCGGATGGCGCCTCCTGCATATGGACATCGATTCGAACGGTCGATTGATTTCCGAGCGTTTTAGCGGCCTGCCCTGGGACGAGATCAAGCTCGTGACCGTTATTCTCGCGCACAACGAGACCGGCGTCGTGCAGAATGTCGCACCGTTGGCCGCGCTTTGTCGCCAGCGCGGCTTGCCGCTGCATCTCGACGCCGTGCAAATGGTCGGAAAATTGCCGGTGATCTTTCGCGAGCTGGGCGCGACGACGCTGAGCCTGGGTGCGCACAAGTTCCATGGGCCGCGCGGAATCGGCGCGCTGTTGCTGCGAGAGGGAGTTGAACTCGCCCCCACATTGTTCGGCGGGCATCAGGAAGCGGGACGTCGCCCCGGCACCGAACCGGTCGCGCTCGCAGCCGGCATGGCGAAGGCGCTCGAGATTTGGCAGGCGCGGAAGGACGAAAGCATTCCCGAAGTCACGGCGCTTCGCGATCGACTTCAGAGAGGCCTGGCAGCGAAATGCCCGCCGGCGGTCGTCAACGGGGCCGGGGCGCATCGCTTGCCGAACACGCTGAACATCGCCTTCCCCGGTCTCGACGGCGAAGCGCTGCTTGTCGCACTCGACCTCGAAGGCGTGGCGTGTTCGCTGGGAAGCACGTGCGCCAGCGGCTCGGCGGAACCCGCCCCCGTGCTCGTCGCGATGGGTTGCGCGCCGGACGTGTACCGATCGTCCGTCCGGTTCTCGCTGGGCGTCGACACCACGCCTGATGAAATCGATGACGCGATCGACCGGATTTCTCGCGTCGTCGCGCGCCAGCGGCATGTGACGGGATAACTGGCGAAGACCGCCGCATGCCTGCGGCATTGCGGCTAAACGACGTTGCAATCTGCAAACTGAACACTGACTTTCGCTCACGGGTGCAGTTGGGTAAATTGGAGTTCCGTTCTTCGGGGGCGACAGATGGAGTTGCACCATGCCGGTCACCAAGGCCCCGCGGCAGGCTGCCGTTAGGTCCGACGTTTTCCTGCTTCTCGACGAAAACGCATTTCCGCACACGGCGGTGCTGCAATTGCTGCGTCGCCATGGGTCCGCAGCGGGTATGCTGCTGTACCTTTACGGGCCGTCGGGCGTGGGGAAATCGCACCTGGTGCGCACGTTTCTTCGCGAAATTCGCAGCGTTGCGCCTGCCCGTCAAACCGCCCACTTCACGGCGGCACAGTTCGCCGCTGACCTAGCCGATGCCTCGGAGGCGAGGAAAATCCCTGACTTTCAAGCACGATATCGAGGCGTCGACGTGCTGATTTGCGAAGATCTCGCGGCACTCGAAAACCGACACGAATCACAAAAGCAACTGGTATCGCTCATCGATCATATCCTTTCACGGGGCGGCGACTGCCTGGTCACCAGCCGCCTGGCGCCGGGCGATTTGCCGGGGCTCTCGGCTCGGCTCGTCAGTCGTTGTCACGCCGGCGTCTGCGCAACGCTTTCAATGCCAGGAAAAATGGGCCGCCTCAGGTTGCTCAACCATTTTGCTCAGGCTCAACAGGTTCCATTGACGGCTGAAGCAGCCGAAATGCTTGCCGCGGAAATGCCGGTCTCGCCCCGAGAGCTTCTGGCCGCTGTGACGCAGCTCGACATGCTTTATAGTGCTCGCGGCGGGAGAATCGACGGCCTGGCCGTCCGCCGCTACCTCGACAAGGAGGTCAAACCACAGCGCCCGACTCTGCCGAAGATTGCTTCCGCCGTGGCCCGGCACTTCCGCATCAAGTTGAGCGACATGCGAGCCAGCAGCCGTCTTCGCGATCAGGTCCTTCCTCGACAGTGTGGAATGCTGTTGGCCCGCGAGATGACAAATGAATCGCTGGGAGCAATCGCTGATTATTTTGGTCGGCGGACACACAGCAGCGTGATCCATGCCTGCCACCGTCTCGAAAAGCGCACGTCGAGCGAGCCGACGCTGAGGCAACACCTCATGCAAATTCGCCGTTCGCTAGGGGCGGCAATTGGCGGGGATTGTTAAAAACTTGTCGATAACGGGTCGCGCAATGGCGGACAAAAAAGTGGGAAGTTCAAGGGTTCCGACCAAGCGGTGGAGAATGGTCGTTTTGGCCGCCGTTTTTGGGCCCTTTCTACGGCCGAAATCGTCAATAAATTCACAGGGAGACGGAGGCCCTTGAGCGGCGGTAAAGGATTTGGTATCATAGGGTTTCGGTCGCCGATGGCAGCGGCATCCAACAAAAACTGGCGAGTCTGATACTACTGCTACTAACATTAATATCTTAAGCTCAGAAAAACCCCCGAAACCCGCTCTCCCTAACATGAAAATCGTCCCGGTCGACCTGCTCTTTCGCTCTTGCTTTTGACCATGCTCGCCTCGACATTATGCCGATTGAAAACGGCAACCGGAGTGCTGTTCATGAAGATACATTGCCATCGTCCCTCACTCGCCGCAGCCTTTCAAATCGTCAGCGGGGTCGTTCCGTCTCGCACCACGCGCGACATACTCAAGAACGTCAAGCTCTCGGTCAGCGGCGGGAAAGCGACGCTCGTCGGCACCGATTCGGAAGTTGGCATCCGGCACGAAATTCCGGGCGTCGAAACCGAAAGGGACGGTGAAACGCTGCTGCCGACGAGCAGGGTTATCTCCGTCCTCAGAGAGTTGGCCGACGAGCACGTCGATCTGGAAGTCACCGACGAAGCCGTCTGGATTCGTGGTGCACATTCGGAATTTCGGCTGTCGGCGGAAAGTGCCGCCGAGTTTCCGGCAGTCGCGGGCTTCGACGAGGACAACTATTACGCGGTGGTCGGCAAAGAGCTGCGAGAGGCCATTCGCAGAACGATCTTTGCCACCGATGTCGAGAGCACTCGATACGCGCTCGGCGGCGTGCAACTCGAACCGGAAGCCGAACGGATCTCGCTGGCGGCGACCGATAGCCGGCGTCTGGCGGTCGTCAAGCTGGGATGCCGATCGCAGGGGATCGGTTCCTCCGAGGCCCCGAAGCCCGTCATTCCCTCCAAAGCGATGTCGTTGATCGAACGCAGCATCCTCAGTGACGACGATGACGTCTTGATCGCCGTGCACGCTAACGAGGCGATCGTGAAATGCGGCGGGTCGACGATCTCCAGCCGATTGGTGGAAGGTCGATTTCCCAAATATCGAGACGTCATTCCCGCCGAAGCAAAAGTCTCCGTCGAGTTCGTCGTCGGGCCGCTGCATACGGCGGTGCGCCAGGCGCAGATTGTGACGAACGAGGAAAGCCGCGGCGTCGATTTCACCTTCGACGACGGCACGTTGACCCTCGACAGCCAGGCCGCAGACATCGGCCAGTCGAAGGTGCAATTGCCCATCAGTTACGAGGGCGAGCGGCTGACGGTGACGTTCGATCCGCGGTTTGTGGCGGAGTTTCTGCGAGTGCTCGATCCGCAATCGCAGGTTCGACTCGACCTGATCGACGCCGAAAGTGCGGCCGTTTTTCGCGCGGGAGACGCGTACACCTATGTGATCATGCCGCTCTCGAGAGATCGATAGCGAACGAAGGACCGACGCATGAATGCTGGAACGGGGCCGCGACATTTGTCGGCGGCGCTCTCCGAGTTGATTTCGTTACGCGGAGTGGCGCGAGTCGGCGAATCGGCCGAGTTGGAAGCTGTCTGGCGTGCCTTGGCGGGAGAATCCATTGCCGGCAATACGCGCGTGCTGGGCGTGAAACGAGGCGTCCTTCAAGTCGGCGTCTCCAACGCTCCGCTGTTGAGCGAGTTGGCGTCATTCCATCGCGAGTCGCTGCTGCGAAAGTTGCAACAGCAGCATGCGGCCCTGAGAATCCGCGACCTCAAGTTTCGCCTGAAAGGCGATATGGCGAGATGAGGGAACGCTCTGAAACTTTCCTTTATCAGCCGCACGTTTGCGAAAAGTCTTTTCGGAGGTTTGTAGCTTGAGTCAAGTTCCCAGTCAAACAGATCCGCAAGGCGACGCGGTCGCAGTCCGGCCGCGGGCCAGTTCGACCGAATACGACGAAACGCACATTCGGGCCCTCGAGGGCATCGAAGGCATTCGCCTGCGGCCCGCGATGTACATCGGCGACACGACGCCGCGCGGCCTGCATCACCTCGTGTACGAGGTCGTCGACAACAGCGTCGACGAGGCGGTCAGCCAAAATGCCACTACCATCATCGTTAAGATCAACGCCGACGGCAGTGCGACGGTCATCGACGACGGGCGCGGAATCCCCGTCGGCGCCATGCCGGACAAAGACAACCGGTCGGCGCTCGAAGTTGTGCTGACCGAAATTCACGCCGGCGGCAAGTTCGATCGCGCCGGCGGTTACAAGACGGGCACGGGCGGCCTGCACGGCGTGGGCATCACGGCGGTCAACGCGCTCAGCGAGTGGTTGGAAGTCGAAGTGCGGCGCGACGGCCACGTTTGGACGATGGATTTTATCCGCGGGCACGTCAATCACCCGCTCAAAAAGCTCGGAAAGAGCGACACCACCGGCACCAAGCTGACGTTTATGCCGGACTCGAAAATCTTCCCGGACACCAAGTTCGTTTACGACACGCTTGCCAAGCGGCTGCAGGAATTGGCGTTTCTCAACGCGGGCTTGCGGATTCAGATCATCGACGAGCGCACCGGTCAAAGCGACACGTATCTGTACAAAAACGGCCTGGTCGAATTCGCCAGGCATCTCAACCGCACCGAAGACCCGCTGATCGAGCAGGTGATCAGCATTCGAGGCAAGCAGGACGACGCTGAAGTCGACGTGGCCATTCAGCACAACACCGGTTTCTCGGAGAATGTGCGCACGTTTGCCAACAACATCAACAACGTCGAAGGGGGGACGCACCTCAGCGGCTTCCGCAGCGCGCTGACCCGCGCCGTCGGAAACTACGGGAAAAAGGAGAACCTGTTTAAGGACGCCGCGCCCACCGGCGACGACTTCCGCGAAGGGTTGACGGCAATCATTGCCGTCCGCATCCCCGAACCCCAATTCGAGGGACAGACCAAGACGAAGCTCGGCAACAGCGAGCTCGAGGGCATTGTCACCTCGATCGTCTACGAAGGCTTGACGCAGTTCTTCGAAGAAAACCCGGCCGACGCCAAGCGCATCGTGGCGAAAGGCATGATGGCGGCCGAAGCGCGCGAAGCCGCCAAAAAGTCGCGAGAAATGGTCCGCCGCAAAGGCGCGCTCACGACCGGCGGCCTTCCCGAAAAACTCCGCGACTGCCGCAGCCGCGAGCTTGATATCACCGAGCTGTACCTGGTTGAGGGAGATTCGGCCGGCGGTTCGGCGGACACGGGCCGCGACTCGAACACGCAGGCCATCTTGCCGCTGCGGGGAAAAATTCTGAACGTCGAGAAAGCCCAGCTTGTCAAGGTTTTGGACAACGCCGAAATCTCGAACATCTTCAAGGCGGTCGGCGTGCCGCCTGGTGCCGAGCTCGAAGATGTTACCAAGCGGCGTTACGGCAAAATCATCGTCATGACGGACGCCGACGTCGATGGCAGCCACATCCGCACGCTGCTGCTGACGTTCCTATTTCGTCACATGCGCGAGCTGGTGAAGCACGGCTGCGTCTACATCGCCCAGCCCCCCCTCTACCGCGTCGTGCAAAAGAAAAACACGCGCTATGTGCAGTCGCACGAACAGATGATGAAAGAGCTGGTGCAACTCGGCCTCGACGGCGGATCGCTCGTGTGTACTGACGGAACGGCTTTCGAGGGGGACAACTTTCGTCGACTGGTCGACCTGGTGGGCAAGCTGGAAGAACCGCTGGAAACTTTGGACCGTCGGGGCATCGATCTCAAGCATTTGGCCGCGCATCATGCCACCCCCGACGGCGCGCTGCCCCGCTATCGAGTTTTCGTCGGTCGCGAACAGCACTGGTTTAGCGAAGTGGAGGAGCGCGATGCATTTATTGCAGCAGAGGAAGCGCGGCTAGGCGAAGAGTTCCGTGTGACCGACGAGGCGGTCGAATCGCTCGAATCGGCAAAGGCGCAAGACAATGGCGCCGCGGATGCTGTGCGCGAGCCGAAGCTGCAAGTCGTCGACCTTCACGAAGTCCGCACGATCAATCAAACCTTGCGCAAGCTGCGGGACTTTGGTTTCGCGCTCAAAGATTTCTGTTCCGCCGGAGCCAAAAACGGAGAGCCCATCCTGCCGTTCGCGATCCGCAGCGACGACAACGGCGAGGTCCGGCTTTCGAGCCTGCGCGAACTGCTGCCGTCGCTGCGCAAAATCGGCGAGAAGGGACTGCGTCTCACCCGGTTCAAGGGCCTGGGCGAAATGGACTCGTCGGAGCTTTGGGAGACGAGTATGGATCCCGAAAAACGCACGCTGCTGCAGGTGACGATGGACGACGCGAACGCGGCGGACGAAATGTTTCGCGTTTTGATGGGGGACCACGTCGAACCGCGCCGCGAGTTCATCGAAAAACACGCGCTCGACGTGAGAGACCTCGACGTTTAGCAGGCGGTAAAAACCCCGCTCCCCTCAGGGGAGAGGTTGGGAGAGGGGTGAAAGG
>JBBDVZ010000345.1:2492-14818 GCA_040903115.1 Planctomycetaceae bacterium | reverse complement strand
GGCCACGCAGAGCCGACTTCGACGAGCTCAGTCGAGGCGTGGCCATGGCACCCGGATTCATCATTCCGGCATGCTCGCCGTCCTACGTTTTTTATCAGCTAGCGCGTCAAAGCATTTCGTAGAAATTTTAGCATGAAGCGGTTCCGCTGGGCATGCTCAGGCAGGAATGGCCGCTTGCGCGGATGCAATTGATGCTTGTGGGCGTTCAGGGTGGCTGGGGTCGAGCCGACAGGCTCGCCCCCAGTTTCATCAGCCCGCATCGCAGCCACATGCCCAAATCAAACGCGCCAGGGTCCGCGGAGTGCGGCTTGGCGGGGCCGGCGGTAGTAGTACCACCCCCCCCAATTCCCGCCAAATACCGCTTTTTTGCGATCGTGTCCTGGCCGATGGGGGAGCCCCTTGGGGAAGGACTCGATCCGAAAATCCGCAGAAAACGCGCGAAATGCGCGTGCACACTCAGTCTAATCGCGGGAAGCGAAACGATCGCAGTCAGAAGCGAGCGAGGGGGGAAGCCGTGGGCGAAAACGATCGCGAACCGATTCTGAGAGTGGATCTCGCAGACAACGGCGGCTGCCTGGAATTTTATTCGGTGGAGGATCTCGAGACGTTTCGGAAAGAGATAGACGGCGCGTGGTCTTGGATGCGTGGACAAGATCGCCGAACAAGTCTGGTTCGTATCCATGATGACCTTAACGGGAGGATGAGCCGAATTCTGGTAGCGGGACGTTACCGCCGCGCATTTTCGTTGCTACTCCATGCATTTTCGTATAATGAAGGTCAGACAGGAGTTGCGACCATGTCGAACGATCTGAAATCCCAAATGATCGACACGGTTCGGGAAGCGATCCACAAGGGGTGGACGCTTGAGGCGCTGGCCGTCGCTGTAGACATCCCGCAGCCCTTGCTCTATCGATTCGTAAACGGCGAAACGGGAAGCGGAAATCTGGCGACGATTCAGAAACTCGCCGCACATTTCGGAATGCAATTGACGGCACCGAAACGAAACATGAAGCCGCCACGCCGAGCCGAAACGAAATAAAGAGACGTTACCCCTCCATCTTTCGAGCGTTCGATGCCCAGTAACGCCAAGTTGAGCCGACGACGGTTCCGGTTTAAGTTCACCATTCTTTTTATCGCATTGATTCTGTTTCTCATTTGGTCGGGTGCGCGTATTCAGCGCGCGAAGCTGCAGAGAGAAGCTGTCGCGGCAATCCATGATCTGGGCGGAAAGGTGTGGTATGACTATCACAAGTCGCCTGGAGGGCGGCCAAATGTATTCGATCCGGCGGCTGCGCCGTGGGCTCCGATGTGGCTGCGACAACTCGCGGGCGATGAGCTCTTTCACAACGTTGTGATGGTAGACCTTGCCAATACCCCGACGACCGACGACGACCTTGTGATCCTCGCTGATCTGCCTGCACTCGAAAACCTGGCACTGTCAAACACCAAAATTACAAGCGCGGGGCTCACCCATCTGAGCGCCAAACACACGCTCCGATATCTGAGCCTTTGGAACACACAAGTTACCGACAGCGGCTTGGAACAGTTGGCCGGTCTCACACACCTCTGGGCTTTAATCCTCGACGGCACACAAGTGACAGACGCCGGCATGATCCATCTCGAGGGGCTCGTCGAGCTTGAAGAATGGCTGGGACTTGCCGAAACGCAGGTCAGCGATGAGGGACTCAAGCACCTTTACGGTTTAACAAAGCTGAAGAGCCTGAACCTGCTGCGGAGCCATGTCACTCCATCCGGCGGTCGAGCACTTCAGAGCGCTCTCCCTGACACCGAGGTTTCTTGGGACAGATGATTGCAGGCAGTCGCGGGGATGTCGTATCAGGCCCCGTTCAACGCCAAAGGACGTTACCCTGTTCAGCCCGCAACACGGCCCTGTCTGCGTCTCCGCCACCGAACGACGACAAAGCCAACCAAGCTGACGAGCGGGATCCAGGGACCAAGGGCAACCGCTACGAGCACGAGCGATTTCCCGAATCCTTTCACGAGATCGAACGAATTTCGCCAGGCGTGGCCAACCTGGTTGGAAAATGAGCGCACTTCCGGTGGGATGTAATCCACTGCCTCGCGTGCCGTCACATTGACGGTGGCCATCGCAGTCATGCTGTCGAGGTACTTCTTGCGGCCTTCCATGCTCTCGACCTCGGCACGAATGCGCGCCGACTGCTCTTCGACCGCGAGCACATCTTTGATGTCGCCGGTGCGCTTTTCCAGCAGGTCGAGAATGCGCTGCTCGAGCTTTTTCTTGCTGTTGATGCGCGTTTCGAGATCGATATACTCCTCGGTCACGTCCTGAGAATTGATCGTCCGATTCTCGGAAATGCCCAGTCCGGCCAAGTCGCGCAACAAACCGTCGACCGCATCGGCCGGAACGCGAATCACCCACCGTGCCGTCCGCTGCTGACCTTGTGCCTGCGAAACCTGCGATCCAGCCAGCTCGCCTTTATGCTGCTGCACCAATTGGCCCAACTGCTTCTCCGCGTCGGCCAACAGCTTGACGACGAGCGACACGTCGGCTTTGCGGACGATCTTTTTCTGCGACGATGCGGTTTTCGTGGATTCCCCGGCGAAACCCACGTCTACGTCCCCCATCGCGAACGTCTTGGATGTTCCGCCGGAAAGGGTCATGTCCTGAAAGCCAAACAAGTCAGCCGCGTCCCGATCGTTCGACTTACCAAAGCCATCTATCTCATGGTAGTTGTGCATTGCCAACCCATATTGTTTCAGGTTGTTCGGCACTGACGGTCTTTGTGCCGCCTCGCGCGATTCCTCTGTGAGAGTCCACGCGCCTGCGGCGACAACCCAGACCAGTCCGATCGCGACAACCAATATCGACAGCCTTCGCCGCGCCGGCTTCAAGACCGCGGGTTGACGACGCACGGCCGCAGCCACCGATGACAGATCCGCGGCGCGATTCATCGCCCGCGACACGGCGTCTTCCGGCGCCTCGTTTTCGCGCACGCGTTCCACGGCCCGACGAAGTCGGTCGTCGTTGAGTTCATTCAACACAGCTTTGTCGTCGGGTCCGCCCGTTTCGAATGGCATCTCTAGTTCTCTCCGTCAAAGTCGGCTAGCAGCGTCTTGAGTTTCTCGCGGGCCTTATGCAGCGCCGTCGCGGCTGCCGCGGGCGATATCTGCAAAGAACGCGCGATCTCGTCGTATCTCGATTCTTCGAAGTACCGCAGGCAGAAGACGGCGGCCTCGCGGCTTGGCAATTGAGCGATGGCCTGGCGCAGCCTCGTTTCCAGTTCATTCGCGACGGCAATCGCCTCGGGCGCGTGTTCCTTCGCGGTGACAGACAGACCGTCGAGCGGTGCCGAATGTTTCCGGCGCCTCAACTTGTCGAGGGCTCGAAACGTCGCCATCCGGCGCAGCAGCGATTGCCACTGATCGACGGGGCGCGAGTTTTCCAGTTGCTGAGCTTCGAGGAAAACTTCCTGGACGACGTCTTCCGCATCGGCGGCATGGCCGAGAATGCGCCACGCGGCCCCAAAGACCGTGCGACCATGCTCTCGGACTATGCCGTTCCAGTCAATTTCCACCCAGATCCCCCATCACCCAGCCCCCGCCCCCGGCCGAGGAACATGGTTCCCAGCAGTAAAGTCGAGTTGACTTGGCTCAATGTTACCTCGAAACCTGAATTTTCGCGTACAAACAAGTTCCTTGAGCCAATTCTCAAACTGTGACGCCCAAAATCGGCCGCTCAAGGCGCGAATTGTCAAAATCGCATTGCGCGAATGCCCCAGCACGCATCGAAACCGGGAGGGACGATAGATTCATCGTCCATTCTGGCCGCGATACGCGGCTTGACAAGCTTGTCAATTCGGGCAAAACTTCGTCATGCCGACCGTCGAAATGACAGCGGCCGCGCGCGGACAGTTTGCAGCTCTTCCAAAAGTTGCCAAAGTCCGCGTGCTGAAGAGAATCGAATGGCTTCAAACGAACTGGCCTGAGTCGCGCGGCAAATCGTTGAGGGGTAGCCTCACGGGCATGGCCAGCCTCAGAACAGGCGATTACCGGATTCTGTATCGCGCGCGAGGCCGGCGAATCATCATTGAGAAAATCGGTCACAGGAAAGACGTTTATGGCGACAACTGAAACCAGGCCGCGAACGCAAAAACGCGGGGGCAAAACCTACGTGCTGGTTCCGCAGGCCGAATATCGACGGCTTATGCGGGCTGCTGTATCGAGAACATCGAAGCCCAGCGCGCCGAAGCGCAACCGGCGGGGCAATTATCCCGCCCTGGAGACCATGCGCGTTCTCTTGTCGCGCGACATTATCCGCGACCGGCAGGCGCTCGGGCTCACACAGGCAGAACTGGCGGACCTGGCCGGCGTCCGCGTCGAGACCGTCTGCCGCATCGAGACCGGCAAACACACGCCGACCATTTCCACCGTGAAGAAGATCGACGCCGCGCTCCAGAAGGCGCAGCGGCAGAGGTAGCACCACGCGCGGAGAGAGCGACGGACGTAGCGAAAAATGACGACGTGTACGGACTGAAAATCCACCTGCATCGTTTCGAGTTTATTCTTGTCTTGGCGCCGCCAACTCTGCCGCATCGCAAAGATTCAAGGACTCGCGTCGAATCGACGCGAGTCCTTGTGAGCGGAGAGAGCGGGATTCGAACCCGCGGAGCCCCTAATAGAGACTCACCGGATTAGCAATCCGGCGCTTTCGGCCACTCAGCCATCTCTCCGAACGTATTTTGCAGCATTCGCGACGCTCGACGGTTCACGCATTGGGCAGTGCCCAAGCGGCAATTTTGCGGTGGAATGCGTCGGCCCGCAAAATCTTACCAGCCTGACGCCGCTTCATCCAGCCTGCGTCACGGCTTGGTGCGCTTAGTGCTCGGCCAACGGTAGTTGATCTTGCCGGCTGACGGTTCGATGGGGCCGGGCGGCAACTTGGCCTGCCACGCGAGGGCTTGCTTGCTGAGCTTGGCGACGATGTCGGCGTGCTGTGCGGCCAGGTTGTTTTGCTCCATGCGGTCGCGCGGGATGTCGTAAAGCTCGATGCGGCTGCCGTCGGGGTTGAGCAGCAGTTTCCACCAGCCGTCTCGAATCGCGAGGATCGGACTGTGGTGCACGGGATAACCGGCCACGCGGAAGCGCCATTCCCACATCAGTGGTTTCGATCGCGGACGCGGCGTGCCGCCGAGAATGTCGCCGACGTCTTCGCCGTCGCCGCGGTAGTCGTTCGGCAAATCGGCCTTGGCGAAGTCGCACAAGGTTGGCAGGAAATCGACGGCGCTCACTATTGAATCGTCGTCGACGCGGCCCGCGGGCACATGTCCCGGCCAGCGCACGATAAACGGCACGCGCACGCCTCCTTCGTAAAGGCTGCGCTTGCGGCCGCGAAACGGGCCGGGCGAACCGATGCCGCTGTGTGCCGCGTTTTGCACGTGGATGTCCTCCGGACCATTGTCGGAGCTGAATAGCACGAGAGTGTTATCGGCAAGCTTCAGCTCGTCGAGCTTCGCGAACAGTCGACCAAGCTCGGCATCCAGCGCGGTGACGGTGCCGTAATAGATCTGTGCCGCACCCGCATAAGGCACGCGGCCGGGCGCGAATTTCCGGTACGGCTCCAGTTGTTTCGCAGTAGGATGCAGCGTGGCGTGCGGGACGAGCGTCCAGAGATTGACGTAAAACGGCCCATCGCGGTGTGCCTCGATGAATCGAATCGCCTCATCGACAAACAGTCCGGTCGATTTCGCGCGGAAGTAAGGGTCCGAGTTGTTATCGAAGCCCGGGCCGTTGGTCTCGACCGTGCGATGAACGTCGATGGCGTAAGCCCCCGGATCGGGCGCGCCGTCTCCGTTTCCCAAATGCCATTTGCCGAAATGAGCGGTCGCGTATCCCGCCGACTTGAGCTGCCGCGTGAGCAGCGGCACAGCCGGGTCGAGCCAATTGGGCATCCCGCGTGCCTCATTCTGGCTGTGCAGAGCGAGATGGCCGTGAATGCGGTGCCGCGCGGGAAACTGCCCCGTCATGAACGCGGTGCGGCTCGGCGAACAGACCGATCCGTTGACGTAGAACTGCGTGAAGAGGGTCCCCTGCTCCGCCAGCCGATCGAGGTGCGGCGTCTTGATGTTGGGATGGCCGTAGCAGCCCAAATCGCCCCAGCCCAGATCGTCGGCGAGAATGAAGACAATATTGGGCCGCGACGACGCCGGCTGAGCGCTGGTGACACCATTCGCCGCCAACATAAGCATGAGAAACAACAAGGCGGATTTCATCATGTGACGCCAAGCACGAAGCACGAATGACGAAGGAAGCACGAATGTCCGAAGCCTCAAAATCAAGTTGAGTGGTAAGCCGAAAGATGTAAGGCCGAAGCCCGGCTACTCACTCTACCGCAAGCGAAGACGACAGGGAATCGCCGGTCTTAAATCACGACCGAACAACGACCGGCAGCGTCATTTCGTGCTTAGTGCTTCGGATTTCCTTCGTCATTCGTGCTTCGTGCTTCCGCCCCACGCCGGAAGGGAGGGGGGTTGAAACTGCCTTTAAGCTTGACGTAAGGTGCCCAGCGGGTAGGTTAAAGGAACCCCGTCTTCGGTCGGCGACGTGTCCTCGTCCCGGCCAATTGTTTGCTCCGTCGAGGTCCCATTTCTGGGAGGAGTGCAACATGAAGTCCCTGATTCCAGCGGCGATTGTTCTGTTTGCGACATGTTCGGCCAACGCGCAAGCCCCGGCGGTTGTTGAGCATACGGTCGTGTTCAAAGAGGCCGGCCGTTTTGCCGGGTGGCCCGCGAACCACGGCATCTGGTCATGGGACGACGAGATTGTCGTAGGCTTCAGCCTCGGCTATCACGACGACGCCAAGGACACTAAGAAGGGCGGTCACCCCATCGACAGCAACAAGCCGCGGACCAGCAGGTTCGCGCGCAGCACCGACGGCGGCAAAACCTGGACCATCGAGACGCCGAACTATCTCGACGCCGACGGCAATGAGCCGAAAGCCGTCGATGCGCCCGGCGGTATCGACTTCACGCAGCCGAACTTTGCATTGATGTTCCGCATGGAGGGAAGCAACAAAGGGTATTCGCATTACTTCGTGACGGTCGACCGCTGCAAGACCTGGCAGGGGCCTTACAAGCTCCCCACGTTCGATCGCAAGGGGATCTTCGCCCGCACCGACTACATTGTGAACGGAAAGCACGATCTGATGGCCTTCCTAACGGCGGCCAAGGACGACGGGCGCGAAGGATGGCCATTCTGCGCGAGAACGACCGACGGCGGCAAGACCTGGAAGCACGTCGGCTGGATCGGGCAGCAACCGTCGACCGGCGGTTATGCCATCATGCCTTCGACACTGCGCTTGAAAAACGGGGCGCTGTTGTCGATGATCCGGCGGCGCGGCGTGTTCGAAGAAGGCAAACGCTGGTGGCTGGAAGCGTTTCTCTCACCCGACGAAGGACATTCGTGGTACCTGCTCGATAAACCGCGGCTTTCCAACCATGGAAACCCGTCGCACATGATCCGCTTGGGCGACGGGCGCATCGCGCTCACTTATGGACGGCGCGAAATGCCTTACGGCGTCCGCGCGATGGTCAGCGACGACGAGGGACAGTCTTGGGGCAGCGAGCTCGTTCTGCGGGACGACGGCGCCCGCTGGGACCTGGGCTATCCCCGCACAGTGCAGCGGCAGGACGGCAAGTGCGTGACGACTTATTACTTCAACGATAGTACGGGCAAGGAACGCTACATCGCCGCCACCATCTGGGATCCCGGCCAACCTCGACAATGACGCGGGAATCCTTGGCGGTATAGACTACGAGTCATGTCGAGCGAACACCGAACAGTGGCAACCCCGTCCCGCTTTCGGGGCATGATGCCGATCATGCCAACGGCAATCACGACGAGCGGAGCACTTGACGAGAAAAGTCAGAGGCGCGTCGCGCAGTATTGCTTGCAATGCGGCGCCGTCGCCATCGGACATTTCGGGATTGCGTCGGAGTTTCACAAGGTCTCAGACGTCGATCGCCAACGGCTCATTCAAGTCATCGTCGACGAAGTCGCCGGGCGCGTGCCGGTGTTTATCAACGTGACATCGCCCGCTGTGAGCATTTCGTTGGAATACGCGCGGCAGGCCGAGTCGCTCGGGGCCGATCTCATCATGGCCTCATTGCCGTACGTCGACCTGCCCGACGCAGACGGTGCGTTCAAGTTTTACCAGGCCCTGTCGCGCGCGACTTCGCTGCCGATCATCGTTCAAGACACCCCCGCGAGTTCTTCAATTTTGAGCGCCGAGCTGCTGTGGCGGATGGCCAGCGAAATCGAAGGCATCAAACTCGTGAAGGCCGAAGGCAAGAATTTCCTGCAGAAGACGGCGACGCTGCGCCAACTCTCGGGCGATCGCTTGTCGGTGATCGGCGGCGCCGGTGGAAGGCATTTGATTCATTTGCTGCGCTTGGGAGTGACTGCCTTCATGACGGGCACCGAGGCGCTTGATCTCCATGCAGCCGCCGTCCGGGCGTATCTCGACGGCGACGAACCACGTGCCGCGAAAATCTATTTCGAGCAAATTTTGCCGTATCTCGAATTCTATCTCGACTACCCGGAAGAGCTGCTCAAATGGATGTTACACGAGCGCGGCGTCATCGACTGCCCGCAGGTTATTGAGCCGCCCGCTCGCGCCCCCATGAGCGATGCCGAACGAAAAGAGTTCGCCTGGGTGCTGGACCGCATCGGCTGGCGAAAGAAATGGCCGCAGATTCCGTGATCGGAACAATCCGCAGGGTCGGCATAACGTCCGTTGAAGTCCGCTCGGAGATGCGCTTTCGAGTGGCAACGAAATATCGGAAAGTGCGCTGCTTATGACGAGAGTTCTCCTTGTCCGCCGTCCGGAAGGCGTCCTATAATTGGGGCGTTGGGGCGGGGGCGGGCATCGCTTTATCACACTCGTTCAAAATGAGGTATCTCGGCCAGATGTCGCAATCGCTGCGCGGGCAGTACTTGATCGCCGGAAAATGGCTGCGGGACCCGAACTTTTACCGGACCGTGGTCTTGATCGTCGAGCACAACTCGGAGGGTGCGATGGGACTGGTGGTCAACCGTCCCTCATCGGTGACCGTCGCCCACGCCCTGTCCGAGCACTTCAACCTGCCAGAAACCGACGACTTGGTGTACGTCGGCGGCCCGGTCGAGCCGTCCGCGCTGTTCGTGCTGCATAACTCCGAAGAGTTAAGCCCCGACGAGGCCGCGATTGTTCCCGGGGTATACGTCGGCAGCAGCGCGCATGTCTTTGAGACGGTCGTGCGGCAAGCGGCCGACGGCGATCCCGACCTGAAGTTTCGCATTTTCTCCGGATGTGCCGGCTGGGGACCGGGCCAATTGGAGGGAGAGCTGGCCCGCGGCGATTGGTACCATCAACCTGCCAGCGCCCAGCCGGTGTTCTTCGACGACCCGTATGAGGTGTGGGACCGCGCCGTGCGAAAAGTGCACAAGGTCGAGCGCATCGTCCGCGAAGTCCCCGTCAACCCGGAGTGGAACTGACGCGGCTGCTGTCGCGATGCAACGACGCTTTGTCCATCGTGCCAATCGACCGCGGGGGCTGCCGCCAACTTCAATGTCGGGTTCGTGCTCCCTCGAAGGAAGGTTTCCACCGTTGAGTCGCAACGAATCGATCGTCTTGACCGATCCGTCGTCGGGATCGCGGGCGGAAATTGCCCCGCACTTGGGATTCAATTGTTATGCGTTCCGGGCCATTGTCGACGGCGAGCCGATCGAGGTGATCGACGCCGAAGAAAACTTTGCTGCCGGACAGTCCCGACCCAGCGGGCATGGCATTCCCATCTTGTTCCCTTTCCCAAACCGCATTCGTGGGGGGCGATTCAAATGGTTCGGACGGAGTTACAAATTGCCGGAATCGCTGGTCGGCCACGACGGCAATGGCAACGCCATTCATGGATTTTGCCTCGACCGGCCTTGGCGCGTGACGGCGCAACGCGGTCATTTCGTTGTTGGCGAGTTTCAACTTAGCCGCGACGCCCCCGAGCGGATGTCATGCTGGCCGAGCGATTGCCTGGTAGAGGTTCGCTACGAGCTGCGAGGCCCAGTCCTGCGAGCCGATGTCCGCATTGCCAACACCGGCAGCGAAACGTTGCCGTGGGGGTTCGGGACGCACCCGTATTTTCGCCTGCCTCTTTCGCCCCGCAGTCACCCCAGCCGCTGTCTCATCGAAGCGTCCGCCGCCGAAGAATGGGAGCTCGTGAACTGTCTGCCGACCGGCGGTCGCTGCCCGATCACGGAAGCCAAGGATCTTCGCGACGGTGCGTACTTCGATACCCTTTCGCTCGACGACGTGCTGACTGGGTTGAAGGCAGAACCGGACGCGGTAAACCACGTCATCATCGACGAGCAGGCCGGCCTGCAGGTGATGCAGCGATGCGACACAGCGTTTCGAGAGTTAGTGGTCTACACGCCTCGCGGTCGCAACGCGGTCTGCCTCGAGCCGTACACGTGCGCGACCGATGCCATCAACCTCGAGGCGCAAGGCATCGATGCCGGTTTGCGCACACTCGATCCCGGGTCGGAGTTCCACACCTGGATCGAGATCCGCGCCGGCCAGGTGCTGGCGTGAATGCTGGAATCAAAAGCGGAAGAAATGCATCCACAGATTTCGCAGATTACGCAGATTTGAATTCATTTATATTTATGAGGAGACCAGGAATCCAGGAGAATGCAATGAGGCTTTCGCTCTTGGTTTCCTGGTCTCCTTATAAAAAATCTGTGTAATCTGCGAAATCTGTGGATAGTCTTCTTTATTCCTTTCCTCTGTGGCCTCAGCGTCTCCGCGGTTAGATTCAAGCCCGAGATGCCGCGTTTTCGCCCGCGGAATCGGGTGGGTATCCCGCGGCACGCATTGAAATGGTAGAATAGTTCAGGCGCCACGCGACGCCGGAATTCCTACCGGCTTTCAGGGAAATTGAGCGGAAATGACGACGATACGATCTCGCACTCTGATGCTGTGCGTCGGCTCTGCCATCGCTTTCTTAGCGGTCGGCTCGCCGGCGTTTGCCCAGCCCGATCAAACCAAGCCCGCCAACCCCTTGATCGAGGGCTTGCTCCAGCGGCTGGAAAAAGTCGAGGCCGAACTGGCCCGACTGCGGACGCAAAAGCACGTCGTTCCGACCGACCCCAAGGACCAGAAGATTTTGATGATGCTCGAGACCCCCTACCTGGGGCCCTCGCAGTACGGTCGCGACAACAACGAGTCACGGTTCCTGGCGGCCAAGCTGATTTTCATCAATCTCACACCGAATCCCGCTGCGGTGAAGCGCGACGACATCTCGCTCGAGATCGACAACAACGTTACGTTCCCGCTGAAGCCGGTCACGGGGAACCTGCAATACCAGTCGTTTCAAGTCGGCGAGCAAAATTATCAGTTATCGAACCTCGCGCCGGCCAGCGAGCTGAAACTGGTGCCCGGTCGCACCGCATCGACGTGGGTCGTGTTCACCGACCTTCCCGGCGGGAACCAGACTTTGCAGATGCGAATCAAGGCGAAGATCGGCGGCAAAGAGCAATCGCTCGACGTGAACGAATTCGCCATGGGCATGTTAGGGATTGAAATCGATCGCATCGGACCGCGAGGCAGCCTTGCCCTCGTGACAATCTCGGGCGCGTTCAACACCGTGAACATGAGCGGCTTCGTCGACGTCCTCGACAAGTTGACGACCGACAAAGTGGGGCGGGTCGTCGTCCGTTGGACCGACGCGGCCACCCCGCTCGACCAGCAGGTTTATCAGTGGTTGTACCAATCGGCCAATCAGGCGGGAGTCGGCGATGGCAACAACGGCAACGATCAAATGCCGGCCGTCCCCGCGGGCATCCGCGAGCTGCATCTCGCAAAGGTTCCCTCGTCAGCCGACGTGAGCCGTTCGGCCCCTGCCGAGGGTGGCTCGCCGCGAGTCCATAAGACCGACGTCGAGGCCGTGAGTGCGGCCCTGCAGTCAGCCTATGAAGTGTTGCCGCAGGACGAGCTGTTGCGCGAAATTGAAAGCGGTCACCCGCTGACGCGTGCCGCCGCTTTGGCCAACGGCGGCGGTCGATTGCCGGACGACAAGCTCCCGGTGCTGATCCGCTACGCCGACGATAAAGACCCCGCGATTCAGCAGGCGGCGTTGATTGCGCTGCGACACTTTGGGGATCAGCAGGCCGTCGAAAAGCTGCTGTACTTCGTTCGCAAAAACGTCGAGCCGCTGGCGACGACGGCCATCGAGAGCCTTGCGGCGTCGCGTTTTGCGGTCGCGCAAAAGGGGCTGCTCGATATTCTGGCGAACGAGGGGCCGGAATCGAAACGAACC
>JBBDVZ010000345.1:0-2482 GCA_040903115.1 Planctomycetaceae bacterium | reverse complement strand
GGTGTTGGCGCGCTATCCGCGTCCGATGTGGTCGGAGACCATCTACGAGTTCGCCAACGATCCGCACTCGGAGGTAGCCGCCGAAGCGCTCGCGGCGCTTGTGCGAATAGGCCACCCACAGTTGCTCGACGTGTTCCGGCGGGCGCTGGCTGAGGGAAACGCGTCGCTCAAGACGACCGCTTTCGGCCTGCTGGCGCAGCGGACCGATCCCCAGAGCGAGGAGCTGGCGATGGGTTACGTTCTCGAGCATCTCAAAAGCTCTCCGCCGGATGCGACGATGCACATGTTGCTCAACCGCACCAAGGACCGTCGCGCCGTGCCGCTGCTGTTGGAGCAAATGAAAAAAGGGCGGGAAAACCGCGCGGCGATCGTCAACACGCTGGCTCAGATCGGCGATCAGAGCGTGGTTCAGGAGTTTGTCACGCTGTATCCGTCATTGGCCGATCACGAGAAGTCGAGCGTGCTCACGGCGCTTGCACAGTTGAAATCGCCCGAGTTCCGCCGGTTGGCCAAAGAGGCACTCGCGTCGGGTAACGATGCGCTCATTAACACGGCGTCCCAGGGATTGCAGTCGGACGGCAGTGCCGAGGCCGTCCAGATGCTGGTCGACGTCTTCGAGAGCACGGCCAACCAATCGACGCTTTCCTACGTCTCAAACGCCTTGGGGACCCTGGGAACGCCTCTCGCGCGTAACGCCCTGTTGAAGGCCCGCAACTCGGAGGATGTGTCGAAGCGGCAATACGCCGTCAATGCGCTGCGCAACATGCGATACCGTTCGCCGGGCATGAACCTCGTGCACCGTGCCAACTATCGCACGCGAGAGCAAAAGTGGGACGAGGCGATCAAAGAATACACGCTGGCCATCAAGCTCGACTCCGACCTGCCGGAGGCGTACACCGGCCGCGCCAACGCGCTGATCCGGCTGAATAAGTACGCCGACGCCAAGTCCGATTACGTCAAGGCGCGCGAGCTCGATCCGTACGATTCGCAAGCCGTCACCGGCGCGGGGCTCTGTCTCGCCATCGAGGGCAGCTACGAGGAAGGCATCAAGATCGTCGAAGGCGCGCGCGAGACGTTCAAGGACGATCAACTCTTCGCCTACAACGCCGCCTGCGTATACGGCCGCGCGGTCGAGCACCTCACCAAGAACGACAAAATCGCCGACCGCGAAAAAAAGATCGAGGCCTTCCAGCAAAAAGCCGTCGAAGATCTGCAAAGCGCCGTCAAGCTCGGCTTCGGCGACTTCAAATGGATGCAGGAAGACCCCGACCTCGTTCCGCTACACGACCTTCCCGGATTTAAGAAACTGCATGGGTCAACGCCCGGAGCCCCTGAGCGCGCGAAGGAAAGTCTGCCACCCGATGCAGTACCCAAGCTCTGACTGTGAGCCGCGTCTCAGTTCAGCCTTGCGCTCCAAGTGAAAGCGATCCGTAAGAACGCGGCCGATTCGCGAAAACCGAACATGGTGTACCTGAACCGAATTTACACCAAGAGCGGCGATGCCGGACAGACGTCGCTCGGCAACGACACGCGCGTCGCCAAGACCGACCGCCGCATCATCGCTTACGGCGGCATCGACGAGCTGAACTCGTTCATTGGCCTGGCGATTGCCGCGGACGTTGGCGAAAAGACCGCCAACCGGCTTCGCCACATACAGAACGACCTGTTCGATCTCGGGGCCGACTTGTGCGTTCCGGAATCCAACAATTCCAGCGGCACACCGCTGCGCGCCACCGCCGAGCAAGTCGAGACGCTTGAACGCTGGATCGATGAGATCACCGAGTCATTGTCTCCACTCTCGAGCTTTGTGCTTCCCGGCGGGAGCCCGGCGGCGGCACACCTGCACGTCGCCCGCGCCGTCTGCCGCAGCGTCGAAATCGGCGTCCTCGAGCTTGCCGCGCGCGAGCCAATCAACCCGCACGTCGCCGTCTATTTGAACCGCCTGTCGGACCTGCTGTTTGTTTTGGCCCGCCAGTGCAACGACGGCGGCCGTGCCGACGTCCTCTGGGTTCCCGGCGGAGACGCGAGAGCAGCGAAGTGAGACCGCCGGCCATCCATCCGCCGCGACCCGCGCGATCGCAAACTTAGCCCCCAGACTTCGCAAGTTGTCATTGTTGCGCGACTTCCGATTATCCCGCCGCCGCTGTCTGGGCCGCTGAAACTGCGATTCTGGCGTTTTGGGGCATGTGATACACTTCCCGCCCCTTCAGGAGCCCGCTTCTCGGGCGGTCCCGTCGCTCCTCAATTCAGTCGCTCCAGGATTCCTCAAGATGTGCTTTCCACGTCGTTTGAACGCGGCGGCATTGCTGTTGCTTGTGGTCGCGTTCGCTGGGCCTGTGGGCGCACAGCAGCGATCTTCCAAGATCGATCACCCAACGCCGCCAAGCGAGACACCGGCTGCTCCTCATGAGGCTCGCTTCACTCCGCAACCGACATGCGCGTCGCCCGCGCCGGCTGCGCTTAATCCGCAACTCTTGACGAA
>JBBDVZ010000344.1:7875-14862 GCA_040903115.1 Planctomycetaceae bacterium | reverse complement strand
AATTCATTGTGAAATCAAGGGTTAGGTGGCCGGCGAACTTGGAACTACTGTCATTAGGGCTTCGTGCTTCGTGCTTCCTTCGTCATTCGAGCTTCGGATTTCTGGCGTCGCCTCCGTCATTACGACGAAATGCGTGTAAACGGCAAAGCGATGCGAATGGCGTCGGCGGCGTCTGGGGCGACCGGGCATCCGCGAAGGTTCAGCGACTCGAGATTGCTCAAGCTCTCCAGCGCATTCAGGTCGGCTAACTGTTTGCAGCCGTCGAGCTGCAGTTCGCGCAGGCTTTCCAATCCGCGTAACGGTTCGATGGTCGTCACCTGATCGCAATCGCGAATCGACAATCGCCGCAGGTTGACCAGGTTGCCGAGCGCTCCGAGATCGGTCAGCAGCTTGCACTGGCTGAGATCGAGCTCCTGGAGATTGGCGAGGTTGCCGAGCCCGCCGACGTCGGCAAGCTGCGTGCACCAGGCGAGGTTCAGCGTCTGCAGGTTCGCCAATTCAGCCAGCACGGCGACGTCGGTCACGCGGGTGCACCAGGGCAAGTGCAGCGTTTGCAAATTGACAAGCCCCTGCAGGCCGTCGATGTTCGAGAGCTGCGTGCACCGGCCGAGATATAACGCTTGCAGGTTGGGCAGTCCGCGCAGGGCATCGACGTTGGTCACACGAACGCACCAATTCATGTGCAGCGTTTTGAGCGCCTCGAGACCGCGGAGCCCGTCGACGTTGACAAGCTGGCGGCAACCCGTGAGGTCGAGTTTTTCCAGCCCGACGCAACCCTCCAGGCCGTCGACGTTGCTCAGAGAGGTGCATTGACTGAGGAACAACTTTTGCAGGTTGGTCAATCCCCGCAAACCGTCGACCTGAGCGAGGCCGGTGCACCCGGTCAAAACCAATGACTGCAGCCCCGACAATCCGCGCAGTCCATCGACGTTCGCCAGGCGCGCGCAATTGTTTAAGTTGAGCGACTCGAGCTTGATCAGACCTTGGAGGCCGTCGACGTTGCGCAACTGGCGACAACCGCTGAAATCCAATTGCTGCAATCCCGAGAGGCCCTGCAAACCGTCGACGTCGGTCAAGGCGGCACAGTTTTTCAATTGCAAACGGTCGATGTTCACCAGGTCGCGCAATCCGGTGACTTTCGTGAGCTGCTCGCAATCGCTGAGGTTGAGCTTTTGCAGGTTGGTCAATCCGCGAATGCCGTCGACCTGAGTCAAGCGGCCGCATCGGTTGAGCTCTAACGATTGGAGCTCGGTGAGCCCTTGCAGCGAATCGACCGACGCAAGTTGCATGCAGCCGCTCAGGTCGAGCGTCTGCAAGCTGCAGAGACCTGCCAATCCAGCAGCATTCTCGAGTGCCGTGCACGAGCTGAGCGAAAGCGTGCGAAGTTCCGGCAGGCCGGTGAGGCCGTCGACGTTCAAAAGTCGCGTACACCAGCTTAAGTTGAGCGATTGCAGGTTGCTCGCGCCTTTCAGGCCGTCGACGTTCGCGAGCTGCACGCAGCCACCCAGGTTGAGTTTTTGCAGCGCGGCAAGCCCCTTGAGAGCATCGACGTTTGTCAGTCTCGCGCAGCCGCCCAGGTTGACGTCTTCCAACGATTCGAGTCCGCTGAGGGCGTCGATGTTGGAAAGCTGCGGGCACTGGCTGAGATTCACCGCCTGAAGGTAAGCCAGCCCGCGCAAACACTCGACGTCGACTAACTGCGTGGAGTTATTCAGATGGATTCGCTGAAGGTGCGCCAAGCCGCGCAAGCTATCGAATTTCTTCAGCTCGGTGCAGCCGGTGAGGTCCAGCTCCTGCAGGTTGTCGAGGCCCTTCAGGCCGTCGATGTTTCTCAGTCGAGTGCACCAACCGAGGTTGAGCGTTTCGAGGGCGGCCAGCCCTTGCAGTCCGTCGACCTGCTCCAGGCGGGTGTTCTTGCTGAGATTCAACTCGCGCAGGCTCGTCAGGCCTCGCAGCCCGTCGACATTCGCCAGCTGCGGACACCAACTCAAATATAACGTCTGAAGGTTTTTTAGTCCCGCGAGACCGTTGACGTAGGCCAACTGGCTGCATTCGCTGAGATTCAGTTCTTCCAGCTCGTCGAGCCCGCGCAGCCCTTCGACGTCCTTCAGTTGCCGGCATTCGCTGAGATCCAAATCAATCAGGCTACTCAGCCCCTGCAAACCGTCGACGTTTGTGAGTTGCGCGCAATTCCACAGACGCAGTTGGCGAAGGTTTGTCAGCCCGCGCAATCCGTCGACACTGCGCAATTTGACGCAGTTGTTCATGCCGAGCTCTTGAAGGTTCACGAGGCCCGCCAGCCCGTCGACAGTCTCAAGCTCCTTACACCAACTGAGATTGAGCTTCCGCAGGTTGACCAGTCCCTGCAAACCATCGACGTTCGTCAAACGTCGACAAGCGGACACGTCGAGCGCTCGCAGCCTCGTCAGCCCATTGAGGCCGTCCACGTTGACCAGTTGGATGCAGCTTTGCATCTCCAACTCTTCCAGCCCGGCCAATTCGCTCAGCGAGTCCACGTTCGTGAGGCCGTAGCAACGCCAGAGTTTCAGCCTCCGCAGACTGGTGAGATCGCGCAGCGGCTCGAGGCTTTTCAGTTGCGTGCAGCCGCTCAGGTTCAGGCTGACCGGCTTGCCCAGCTTTTTGAGCATGGGCACAATTTCGGCGAGCGTCGCATCGTCAACCGACGTCGGAGAATTAGGGCTGACCAGGTACCAGGTGACCGTTGTCTCCTGGTCAAAGAAGGTGGAGTCGGTCTCTTGCGCGACCATAAATCCCAGGTCGAGCAACTCCCGGGTTGCCCAACGCGATCGCATGAACGTCGAGATTTCCGGCCAGCGCATCACAACGACTGTGACGGCGCACGCCAGAAACAGCGCCCGGACCACCCAGCGACCGCGCCTCGAGCGACGCGGCTCAACCGTTTCGACGACGTACCTCGATTCGGCCTGTGGCATGTGATACCCCCGACCAGAATGTTCACCACAAGGGCGACGGTTGTGCATGATAGCGACCAGGAGTCGGAGATTCCAAACCGGTACGTCGGAATCGGCGCCAAGCCTCGGCACGGTCCTTGCTTTCTAAGTGACGTTTCTCGATGCACGCGGAGGCTGCCGCGCTGGCGAGGGTTGCCGGCGACCGGGATTGACCCCCTGGGAAACAAGCAATAAACTTCGCGGTAGAGAGCGCTTACGTCGTGCGGGCGGGTGGAATCCCGCTTGCGGCTGCGATTTTTTGCCTCCGCAGCCAAAGCCAACTCGAGGCGCAATTCGACGCGACTGCTGCCAGAGTGGCAGTCGGACCCGGGGGTGTGCGCACATCCGGGCGATATGCCAGACGCGCTTGTCGTCGATTCGGGTGTGTTTTCCGAGGCGAGGCGTACGAGCTTTTTTGCAGGCCGGCTAATACCCGGACAACGCTATGGAATTTCTTGAAAAAATCGGTGATTGGCTGACTGCCTTCACGGCGGCCATCGAGCGGTTCATTACCCGATTGTTCGGGGCCTCGAACGAACGGCAAATTTCCAAAACTGGCTTCCTCCGCGACAAAAGCGGCAACGACAGGGTCGTCCCCGACTCGCTGCTCGATCAGGTCGCAAGACTGGAGCCGATGTTTCAACAGCTCTCCGACGAGGAGCTGAAGCAAACGGCAACCCGGTTGCGCGCGCGACTCAAGGCGGGAGAGACGCTCGACGACATCCTGCCCGAGGCGTTCGCCGCCGTGCGCGAGGCCGGACTCCGCTTTTTGAAGATGCGTCATTACGACGTGCAGATCGTTGGCGGCTACTTTCTCCACCAGGGAATGATCGCCGAGATGGTGACCGGCGAAGGAAAGACCCTGGTTGCCACCTTGCCCGCGTTTCTCAACGCGCTGGAGGGGAACGTCAAAGTGGTGACGGTCAACGATTACCTGGCCCGCCGCGACATGGAATGGATGGGCTCGTTGTACATGGGGCTGGGCCTCACCGTGGGCGCCATCCAGTCGAACATGGGCGTATCCGAGCGCCGGAAGGCCTACGAGAGCGACATCACGTACGGCACGAACAACGAATTCGGCTTCGACTACCTGCGCGACAACATGAAGCCGTCGAGAGAGCTCCAGGTCCAGGGCGATCTGAACTATGCCATCATCGATGAAATCGACAACATCCTGATCGACGAGGCGCGGACGCCGCTGATCATTTCCGGCCCGGCGCACGACGACGTCACAAAGTATCCCAAGGCCGACCGCATCGCCCGTCAACTCGTCAAGGGAGTCGACTTTGAGGTCAAGGAGAAAGAGCACACCTGCCATCTCACCGAGGAGGGGGTGCGTCACGGCGAAGAGTTGGCCGGCGTCGAAAGCTTTTACACGGCCGGCAACATGGAATGGCCCCACCTGCTCGATAATGCCCTCAAGGCCCATCACCTTTACAAACTCGACGTCAACTACGTGGTGGAAGGCGATCAGGTCATTATCGTCGACGAGTTCACCGGCCGCAAAATGGAGGGCCGCCAATGGAGCGACGGCTTGCACCAGGCCGTCGAAGCCAAAGAAGGCGTCAAGATCAAGGCCGAGAACCAGACGCTGGCCACCGTCACCCTGCAGAATTACTTCAAGCTGTACAAAAAGCTGGCCGGCATGACCGGCACGGCGATGACCGAATCGGCCGAGTTCTGGAAGATCTACAAGCTGGATGTCATTTCCATTCCCACCAACCAGCCGTTGCGTCGCGAGAACTTCACCGACGTCATCTTCCGCACCGAAAAGGAAAAGTGGACCGCCGTTGTCGACGAGATTCGCGAAGTGCACAAAAGCGGCCGTCCACTCCTCGTCGGCACGGTCTCGATCGAGAAGTCGGAACTGCTCAGCAACAAGTTGGGCAAGTTCGGCATCGAACATAACGTGCTCAATGCCAAGCACCAGGAGCGCGAAGCCGAGCTCATCGCCCAGGCCGGCCGGGAAGGGGCCGTCACCATCGCCACCAACATGGCGGGACGCGGAACCGACATCATCTTGGGCGGCAATCCCGAAAACCTGGCGTGGGAAGAGCTGAAGCACAGGTACGAATCACGCTTGGAAATCCCCAAGGTCGAATGGGACGAGCTGACCTCACGCATCGCGAAGCGCGAAGGCATGGCCGAGGAAGGCCGCAAAGTGGCCTCGCTCGGAGGTCTGCACGTCGTCGGGACCGAACGGCACGATTCGCGACGCATCGACCTGCAGCTTCGAGGGCGGTCCGGTCGACAGGGGGATCCCGGCTCGAGCCGCTTCTTCCTGTCGCTCGAAGATGACCTGATGCGCATCTTCGCGGGCGAATGGGTCAAGAACATCCTCACCCGGCTGGGCATGCAGGACGGCGAAGCCATCGAGAGCCGGATGGTCTCTCGCCGCATCGAAGGGGCGCAGAAAAAAGTCGAAGAGCGGCACTTCGACATGCGCAAGCATTTGCTGGAATACGACGAGGTGATGGACGAGCAGCGCAAGTCCGTCTACTCGTACCGCCAGCGGATCCTGGAGGGCGCCAACTGCCGCGACCTGATTTTGGAGATGATCGGCCGGCAGGTCGAGCGGTGGACCGTGCACTTCCTCGACCCGAAATACCGCTGGGAAACCTGTGCGCAATGGGCGGGCCACCACTTTCGCGTCGAGCTCGACCCGAGCAGCTTTCGAGATGCCGATTTCGAGCAGTTGAGCGCGATGGTTCGCGATGAGGCGCAGCTTCAGGCCGGCAATCTCATTCAGGAACAAATCGATGAGAACCTCCCCGAGGACGTCGAAGACACCAGCGAATGGAACTGGCTGGCCCTCTCGAAATGGGCCAACGCCCAATGGGGGCTCAACACCAATGACCGCGAATTGAAGAAGATTGGCCGCGAGGGGCTCTACGATTATCTCCACCAACGCGCCATCGATGCGATCGGCCGCTTCGATTATTCGGGATTGCAAATCTTTCTGACCGACGACTTTTCGCAGCGGAGCCTGTGTGGCTGGCTGCAACAGCAGTTCGGCGTTTCGCTCGACCCGCAAGAGCTGACCGATGTGCCGGCGGCCGACGCCGTGCCCCTCATTCGCCAGCGACTCGAGCAGCTTTATCACGAAAAGGAGATCATGTTTCCCGTCGCCGTGGGGATGACCAACTTCCTCTCCGACGATCGGGCCGGCGGCGAAAAGTACAATCGCGAAGGGCTTGTGCGCTGGGCCAACGATCGTTTCGGCAGCGACATCACACTCGATGACATCAAGAGTAAGCCTCGAAACGAAATCGAAAGCCTGCTGGCGCGGTATAGCCGCGATTATCATTCCCGAGGCATCGCTGCGCTCGCGCAAATCGAATCGTACTTCGACCGCGCGTATGGGGCAGGGGGCGGGGGCCAAAACGGCGAGGCCGGTCACGGCAGCAACGGTCGCGCGCCTGGCGCAATGGAACAACTGGCCCGCTGGGCCAACCAGGAGTTCCACGCGAACCTGCAACCGGCCGACTTCGAGACGCTTTCACGCGACGATGCGCGGCAAAAGGTCCTGCAACAGTACGACAACCGCTTTCGCCCCGAGCTCTGCCACGCCGAACGGGCCCTGTTGCTCGAAGTCGTCGACACCGCGTGGAAAGACCACCTGTATTACATGGACCACTTGCGCAGCGGCATCGGTCTGGTCGGCTACGCGCAAAAAGACCCGAAGGTCGAATACAAGCGCGAAGGGCGCAAGGCCTTCAACAACATGTGGGATAGCATCGGCCAGCAGGTGACGGCCGCGATCTTTCGACTCGAAAAAGAAAGCCGCGATTTTGTCGGCTCGCTCTGGCAGATCACCGGCACGGTGCACGAGGACTCGTCGGCCGCGGCGGCAACGTATGTCGAGCAGCAGGCCGAACGGCCGGAACCCGGCCAATCGGCCGGGGTGATCGAGCCCATTCGCAACACGCAACCGAAAGTCGGCCGCAACGACCCGTGCCCCTGCGGCAGCGGCAAGAAGTACAAAAAGTGCCACGGTATCAACGCGTAGGGTGGG
>JBBDVZ010000344.1:0-7865 GCA_040903115.1 Planctomycetaceae bacterium | reverse complement strand
GGGGTCAAACCCACCACGATGGTCTGTTCGCGTTCGACGGTGGGTTTCACCCACCCTACAACCTCAATCGGGGGAACGGATGCCCTGGATTCTCGACGTCATCTACGTCGCATTTCTCGCCGTCGTTTCGCCCGTCATTCTTTTCCGGGTGATCGTCCACGGGAAGTACCGCGACGGCTGGCGTGAAAAGCTGTTCGGGCGGCTGCCTGGTCCCCGGTCGAATGGGCCGCGCATCTGGTTTCACGCCGTCAGCGTGGGTGAAGTCTTGCAGCTTCAAAGCGTCTTGAATGCTTTGCGCAAAGAGCGCCGCGACGTCGAGTTCCTTGTCACAACGACGACGCGCACCGGATTGGCGGTGGCCCGCGAAAAGTTCCCCGACGATGTTGTCAGTTACTTCCCGCTCGATTTCTCCTGGGCCGTGCGCACTGCCATCCGCCGCGTTCGACCTGCGGCCATCGTGCTCGTCGAATTAGAGCTGTGGCCCAACTTCATCTTCGCCGCGCGGCGCCATAACATTCCGCTGGCACTCATAAACGGCCGGATCAGCGAGAAGAGCTTCCGCGGCTACCGCCGCATTCGGCCGCTGATGAGGCGCGTGCTCGAATGTTTTGGCTTGTTGGCCGTGCAAAACGAAATTTACGCACGCCGTCTGTGCGACCTGGGCGCGATACCGTCGCTGGTTGCCGTGTCCGGGTCCATCAAGTTCGACGGCGTCGAGACAAGTCGCGCGAATCCGAAAACCGCCGAGCTTCGCCGATCGTTCGGAATTCGAAACAACGAGCGTGTCTTTATCGCGGGCAGCACGCAAGCACCCGAAGAAGACTACGCGCTCGAGTCGTGGCTGGCGCTGCGGGACGAGTTCCCCGATCTCAGGCTGATCCTCGTGCCGAGACACAAGGAGCGCTTCGAGCAAGTGGCCCGGTTGGTTGAAGGCCGCGGCTTGCCGCTCGTTCGTCGCACCAGCGTGCGCGGCACGGATTCAGAAGCCCGGCTTTTTGGAAAAGCCGGGCTTCTCAAGCCAGCCGGGCTTCTCAAGCACGATGAAATTCCGCCCGTGCTGCTGCTCGACACGCTGGGCGAGCTCGCCGCCTGCTGGGGTTTGGCCGACGTCGCGTTTGTCGGCGGAAGTCTCACGCGGCGCGGCGGCCAGAACATGATCGAACCGGCCGGTTACGGTGCTGCCGTGCTGTTCGGACCCAATACGCACAACTTTCGCGACGTCGTCGAGATGCTGCTGGCCTACGGAGCCGCGTCGGTCGTCACCGATCCCGCCGATCTGACGGCCACGCTGCGCCAGCTTCTCTCGCAGCCCGGGGCCGCTCAAGCGCGCGGCAAAACGGCCCAGCAATTGGTGCTTTCACAACAAGGGGCCACCGCCAAGACGATTCATTTTCTCGGAGAATTGCTGCCGCGAGCCGCTTGAAGTCGGCCCGCGCGACAAAGATGTCGGTTGTTTGGCGTCCCGGTCCAGTCTACAATCGGTGGCGCACGTTTTTAACAAGCTTTCGCGAACTTTTTTTCCGATCTTTTGGAGTTTCGCATGGGCAAGTATTTCTTCACCAGCGAATCGGTGAGCATGGGCCACCCCGACAAGGTGAGCGATCAGGTTTCCGACGGCATTCTCGACGCCCTGCTGGCCCAGGATCCCATGTCGCGAGTGGCGTGCGAAACCCTGTGCACCACCGACCTGGTTGTGCTCAGCGGCGAGTTGACCACCAAGGCGAAGATCGACTATGTCGCCGTCACTCGCGATGTGATCCGCGAGATCGGTTACACGCACTCCGACATCGGCTTCGACGCCGACGGCTGCCGCGTCTTTTTGGCGCTGCACAGCCAAAGCGGCGACATCGCCCAAGGCGTCGATCGAGACGGCGCCGGCGACCAGGGCCTGATGTTCGGCTATGCCTGCAAGCAGACCGAAGAATACATGCCCGCGCCCATTGCGCTGGCCCACCGCATCATCAACCGGTTGGCCGAAGCGCGTCAGCAGGGCGAAGTCGACTGGCTGCGGCCCGACAGCAAAAGCCAGGTGACGGTCGAATACGACGGCTCGACGCCGATCGGTATCTCGGCCGTTGTCGTTTCGACGCAGCATTCTCCAAAAGTCGAACAGAAAGAAATCGCCGATTTTGTCAAGCGACGTGTCGTCCGCGACTCGGTGCCCGAGCACTTCCTTTCCAGCAAAACCAAGTACCACATCAATCCCACCGGTCGGTTTGTGATCGGCGGCCCCAACGGCGATACCGGACTCACCGGGCGAAAGATCATTGTCGACACGTACGGCGGCTGGGGACGGCATGGCGGCGGTGCCTTCAGCGGCAAGGACCCCACAAAGGTCGATCGCTCGGCCGCTTACATGGCGCGCCACATTGCCAAGAACATCGTTGCCGCCGGCCTGGCCACCGAGTGCGAGGTGCAGCTTGCGTACGCCATCGGCGTCGCCGACCCCGTCAGCGTTCACGTCGATACCAACGGCACGAGCACGGTGGACGAGAGCCGAATTGTGTCCTTGGTGCGCGAAATATTTCCGTTGTCGCCGAAGGGCATCATCGAGTACCTCAAGTTGCGTCGTCCGATATACCGCAAGACGGCCAGCGGCGGACACTTTGGCCGCAACGACCCCGACTTCACCTGGGAATCGACCGACAAGGCCTCCGAAATCCGCAGCGAAGCGGGCCTGGGAGCCAGCGTGCCGGAATTGCAATTCGTCGTCAGCTAACGAGCCGGGGGGTTTATCCCCCCGGTCCTCGGCTGCGGAGCGTGAACCCCGCGGCTCGTGGATGACTTAAAGGACTGACAGCCATGGAAGGCAGTCGAGGCCCGAAACGCCGCCGCGCAAAAGTCGGCAGAGACTGGCGGCAATCGCTGGCGACGGCGCTTTGGTCGGGCCTGATCCTGCTGGCCGCAGTGCTTTTCTCGCAGAAGATGGCGGGAGCGTTCCTGCCGCCGGTTTCGCCCGCGAGTGCCTGCCTGGTCGCAACCTTGGCGATGGCGCCCAGCCTGCTCGCTTGGAGCCTGTGGGCACCCATCGGCATTGGCCGTACGCGTCCGGCGGTCCGCTGGCGCATGGGTGCCATTACACTCTTGTCGCCCCTTGGACTGGGCATTGCACTGTTGCCAACGGGTTTTGGGTTTGGTCATTGGTACCTCGGCGCACTTCTTGCCGTCTCATGCGTCGGTGTGATCCTGTTGAGCAACAGCGATTTTTTCGCAGCCGAGTCGATGGCTTACGCCGCCACCTCGTCTAAATCGCCGGTATTCTCTCAAGCATTGAACGCGGAATCCCCCTCCCCCCTCGCGGGCCAGCGGCGAGCTCAGCCGAGCGGGGAGGGCCGGGGTGGGGGGGCCGATGGGACGCGGGGACGCGGAGACGCGGAGACGCGGAGACAAGAGCGTAGGGTGGGTGAAACCCACCACGAACGTCTCCTCGCTCTCGACGGGTGGTTGCACCCACCCTACTTCTGGCAGCAGCTCACGCGCACCAGCTCTCCGCAAAACGGCGACGTGTTGCAGGGCTCGGTCACGGTCCGGTTCGAACCCGGACAGCGCCAGGCGAACGTGCACATCCCGTTCGTCCCGCCGTTCTCGGCAATCCCCACCATCGAGTGCGCAGCGCTCGACGGCTGCGACATGCGGCTCAAAGTCGGCACGCTGCAGACGTTTGGCATCCGCATCGAAGCCAAGCGCAGCGGCGATTGCGAACTGTCCGAAGCCGCTGAAATCGGCTTTTCGGCGGCTGTTGCCGCCAGCCAAGCGAATGCGGCGTGAGTGGCAAAACTACGTCGAAGATAAACCAGCCGGTTGACGCCGGCCGCTCGCCTTTAACGATGCACTTCAATCGCCACCGGCGCATATAGACCACCCGGCGATGAGGCGTCGTCCGTCTCGGTATACGTCAACACCACATCCAACGTGTTCGATGGATTGAGCAGGGCAGTGACATCGAATCGAATAGTCGAGGTGCTGTTTTCGATGATGCCGACGTGAGAGCCGTTTACGGAAACTCGCGCGACGCCGCCAATGCCATCGAAGGCGATGAACACTTTCTCATGCGGTTCGAGGTTCGTCGGCTTGCCGAAGCGCCGCGTAAATCGCACCGTGCCTCGCCGTTCGCCGAACAGCGACTGCCAATCCGCCGGCAACTTCACGCGTCCCGAATCGGTTGCTTGTCTTTCCCCCTCCCCCCCCGCGGGGGAGGGTTGGGGTGGGGGGGATTCGGCGTTCGATACCCATTCAACTTCCCAAGGGCCTCGCAAGTGCATCCGGTGAATACCGCCTTCGGGTGCCACGTTGGTTGCTTGCTCGTGCAGCAGACGGCGAGCATCAAGTGAGTAATCCTCGTACGGCATCTCACACGGCGGACCCGACGCGTAGTGATAGCGGACGTCGCGCACATCGTCCGGCAGTGCAATGATCGTCGACGAGACCGTGCCCCAATCAGGCCCGGTGAGGCATATGCCGGGAAGCGCGTCGGCCGCCGGCAGCCTGCAAATCTCAGCGGCACTTTGAAAGCACACTTGCCAGCCGGTCCATGCCGCCTGGCGTTGCTCGATTTCCCGTTTGGCGCGGACGACGCGCGGATCGTCCAAATCGTTCAAGCCGCGATTTGCGATGACATGAACGCCGGCGGTCAGTCGAATTGTCGATTTTCTGTCGCCGGCCTCGATCACCGTGCATTGCCCGGCGGATAGCAGCAGCAGGTTGAAACCCGCAAACTCAAATTGTGCCATCTGCCGCTGGGCTTCCTCAGCCGCGCTTTCCGCTGACTCATAACGCAGCAAGTCGCGGCAAAGCAGTCCGCGCGAGCGGACGTTCAAGTCGACAGTGGCCTTGGGCCGGTTGGTGACGGCGACCACCAGGCCGAATTGGTTCAAACCAATCCACGTTCCACCCTGCTCGAGGTCGCGTCCACCCAGCCAGGCTGTCTGGTCCTTTCCCGCATCGTGAAGCCGCGGCGGCTCGCTAGCCCTCGACCGGCGCTCGTCCCGATTGGCGAAAACCAGCAACGGACAGTCGGGCAACGCCTTGTAGCAAACAACGAGCAGGCACATGCTTTGTTAATCTGGGTAAAATTAGGGCGATTTTCGCCTAAGAAACCGCCGTTTGTGTCGAATCACCATGGACCGGGCCGTGATGGGGAGTATCCGGCGCGACAGGTGCATTTTACGCAATTCATGCCAAGATCTCGCTGCCGGGCAAATCCTTGCCTGGATGGCGTCGCTGCCGCAAATCACGCTAGTTTCGCAAGATGGGAATAGCTATACTCCACACCCTGTGTCAACGGACTGTCCAGCACCCGGGTGGGAGCGGCCGTCGGGAAAGCGTTTCCCGCGTGCCGCGGTTTCGGACCACGAGCCGGCGTTTCGGACCACAAATGGAGATTGTGGCCGGGTGGGTCGATCATTCGAAACAATTTGCCTCGGTTTGATCGACTAAATTCTCTCTACAGGATTGTAGAGTCATGCATCAAGGATCGCCGCACTTTCCAACCGACGGCGTCGAGTCGTCTCACGCCGAGTCGGGATCGCCTGTTCGGACGACCAGAAAGACTCGTACGTCTCCTCGCACGAGTCCCGGAAACTTGTTCACTCTCAGCCCACGAACGAACTCGCTGCTCGGCGTGCAGATTGTCGCCACCGGCGCGTATGCGCCGGAGACAATTGTCACCAACGAATATCTCGAAACGCATTACAATTTCGAGCCGGGCTGGGTCGAGCAGCGGACGGGCATCCAGGAGCGTCGCCACCTGCCGCCCGACCAGGCGACGAGCGACATGTGCGTCGAAGCGGCCAAACGCGCAATACGCAGCGGTCGCATCAAAAGCTCCGACATCGATCTCGTCGTCGTGGGCACCTTCACGCCCGACTATATTTGCCCGTCGACCGCCTGCATCGTGCAAGACCAGCTCGGCCTCGATGCGCCGGCATTCGACGTGTCGGCGGCTTGCTCTGGCTTCATTTACGCCCTCACGACGGCGGCGCAGTACGTCGCCACGGGGAACAGCAAGCTGGCGCTTGTCATCGGAGCCGATACGAACAGCCGTATCGTGAATCCGACCGACCAGCGCGTGGCGCCGCTGTTCGGCGATGCGGCCGGCGCCGTGCTGGTCTCGCGAGGCGATCCCCACCAGGGCTTGATCTGCTATCAAATGGGAGCCGACGGCAGCGGCGGGCAACTGCTGGTGATTCCTTCCAGCGGCACGAGAGAGCCGACGAGCATCGAAAACATTCAAGCCGGAAGAAACTACCTCGAGATGGACGGCCGCGGCGTGTTCAAGTGGGCCGTGACCGCCTTGACCTCGACCATCGAGCTTGTGCTGAACAAAACCGGACTGACGCCGCACGACATCTCGCTGTGCCTGTTCCACCAGGCGAACATCCGCATCATCAACAACGCCGTCGAGCAGTTGGGCATTCCCGCCGACCGGGTCTTCGTGAACGTGCACAAGTACGGTAACACGTCGGCGGCATCGATTCCGCTGGCGATGGACGAGGCACACCGCGAGGGTCGCATCAAAAAGGGCGACACGATTCTGCTGTGCGGCTTCGGCGCCGGCCTCGCCTGGGGCACCGCGCTGTTTCGCTGGTAACTCGCCGCAACGCAGCGCGCGATGTTATCCTCTATCTATCCAAGCCGACCGCTTGCGGTCGATTCGACGGCGAAGCCGTCGGCTTGGATATTCCGCCCGCAAGCATTCATGAGAGGCACCCCATGATGAAACTCGGCATGGTCACCTATCTGTGGGGGCAGGATTGGGACCTCCCGACTCTGATCAAGAATTGCGAGACCACCGGCTTTGCGGGCGTCGAGTTGCGCAGCACGCACCGGCACGGCGTCGAAGTCACTCTGTCGAAGGATCAGCGGCGCGACGTCCGCAAGCGGTTTGAGGACTCGCCGGTCGAGTTGGTGGGGCTGGGATCGGCGTGCGAGTTTCACGGCCCCGACGAGGCGGCCGTTCGCAAAAACATCGAGCTCACCTCGCAGTTCGTCGTGCTCTCTCACGACGTCGGCGGCAGCGGCGTCAAGATCCGGCCCAATCGTCTGGTGGAGGGCGAGGACCGTGAGAAGAGCGTCGCCCGCATCGGCATGGCCTTGCGGGAATGCGGCAAGTTTGCCGCCGATTATCGCCAGGAGCTGCGCCTCGAGGTGCACGGAAAGGGAACGAGCGATCCGGCTGTCATCCGCGAGATCGTTGGCGTGGCCGATCATCCGAACGTCAAGGTCTGCTGGAACTCAAACCCCGGCGAGACGATTGACGGCTCGCTGCGACACAACTTCGACCTGCTCAAGGACAAGCTCGGCGCCACGGTCCACATTCACGACCTGTATGATGCCGAGTATCCGTACCGCGAGTTATTCACGCTGCTGGAGCGCGCCGGCTTCAAAGGCTACTGCCTTTCGGAAAGCCCGGCGACCAGCGACCCCATTCGCGTCATGCACTACTACAAAGCGCTCTGGCAGGAGTTGAGCAAGCAATAGGGGCAACTCGAACCCCCCTCCCTCTTAGGGAGGGGCTGGGGGAGGGTCCAGACGCACGGCGGGGCCTGGAACACCCGAACGTCTGCATTTTCACTCCGCATTCCGCACTCCGCAATCCGCACTCCGCAATCTGCAATCAAGGACCGATCTATTTGGCGGCTCTAATGACGATAGCCGAAGACCGCGGGGATGAACCCCGCGGCTCGAGTCTTCATTCCGCACTCCGCGCTCCGAGTTCCGCGCTATCCGAGGCCGTCACCGCGCCGCCGCTCGGACGTTCGACGACCGGCTGCTCGGATGCGGCGACTCCGACCAGTGGCAGGAGGTCGTCGTCCTCCTCTTCGTCGGCGATAAACACCTCGTCCAAGTCGGTGGCGTCATCGACG
>JBBDVZ010000343.1:3045-14893 GCA_040903115.1 Planctomycetaceae bacterium | reverse complement strand
CCGCAGCCTGCGCTCCGCGGCCACCGACATGGAGAGCTTCCTGCGCGATCTGCAGATGACGATGAGCGTCGGGCGCTTTTCCCCGACCGATATCGCCCGGATCACGCAGCTCATCAACAAGACGAACCAGTTCAACCTCACCACGCGCCGCTACACCGAAGGCGAGGTGCGCGCGATGATGGACGATGCCACGATCATTCCGCTGAGCGCGCGTCTCACCGACAAGTTCGGGGACAACGGTCTCATCAGCATCGTGATCGGACGTCTCGCCGAGCACGAGTCGGCTCCGGCGCTCGAAATCGATACCTGGCTGATGAGCTGCCGCGTGATCGGGAGTTCGCCGACGTCGTACAGCGCCTGAATTCTTCCATACTTTGGACGGCCCTTGTTGAGTTGTGCGATCTGGTCATTGATTTTTTGAACGGCGTGCTTCTGCTCATCGCTGAGCGCCGCGGCAACCTCTTCCGGACTGACCTTGAGCTGCTCGACGAAGCGCTTGTCCTCTTCGCTCCGCTTTTCGGCCGCAATCTTCAAAGCGTCGCGGGCCGTCTGACGTCTGGTTGTGGGCACACTTTGCAGCTTGCTGTCAAAGAGCCGTTGCCGTGTTGGCAACTTCACATCCGCGATTTGTCCATAGCATTCGTTAATCCGACGATCGATATCGGCGTTGTGCCGGTCGATCGCGGCCCGTTCGATCGGAGCGATGTCGGCCAGCGCCCGGTCTTCGATTTTCTTGTTGTAGGGGAAGACGATCTTCCAGGCTTTGGGATTGTAGGCCGGAGTCAGCACGGCCATCAGGCGATAGTAATCCTCCTGGGGCAGGGGATCGAACTTGTGGTTGTGGCAACGCGCACAATTGAGCGTGAGGCCCAGGAGGCTGCTGCCGACGATCTCGATGGTATCGTGCAGTATGCCGTAGTAGTTCTGCGGGATATTGCCGACGTCCTCGTGCGTGAAGTCCTGTGCCGTCCGGAGAAACCCTGTCGCGATCAACGATTCGCGGATCTGCGGCGTGAACGTCGCGGCATTTCGCCAGTCGACAAGTTCGTCGCCGGCAAGTTGTTCGGTGAGGAAGCGGTCGTATGGCTTGTCGTCATTGAACGATTCGATCACATAATCGCGGTAGAGCCATTTCCCCTCGGTGGTGATGATGAGATCGGCGTCGACGTCGAAGCCGACGGTGTCGACGTATCCCGCCGCATCAAGCCAGTGACGCGCCCAGCGCTCGCCGAAATGCGGCGACGCCAGCAGGCGATCAACAACCCGCTCGTACGTATCCGGCGAATCGTCGGCGAGAAAGCGCTGCACTTCCTCAGGCGACGGCGGCAGTCCGACGAGATCGAGATACACCCGCCGGATCAGCGTTCGCTTGTCGGCATCAGGCGAAAAACCGAGCCCCTTCGCTTCGAGCCGTCCGAGCAGAAACGAATCAATCGTCGTCCGCGCACGGTCGGCATGCTGAATCGACGGAACAGCAGGCCGCTCAACACGGCGGAATGACCAGAAGTCGCGGTCTTCATCAGTGATTGAAGGAGACGCGTCCTCCGCGAGCAGCCCGCGGCCCGTCTGCATGATGCCATTTGCGGCCGCGGTCAGCAGAATCAAAGCTGCCAAGCCGCGTTTGATGCAACCGAGCATGGAAATCCGCATGGCGGTGCTTCCAAGTCCGTCAGGTGGATGCGACGCATTCGACCGGCAGGAACGGACAACGCATCAAGTATGAGTGATGCGAAAGCGGGTTGCAATCGTGAGAATGCGATACAGCACGTATCTGCGACGAGACGTGTTGAGAATGCCTTCGTAATGGGCCACGCACAACGGCACAACGCCGCGGTTTCCTGGGGTGAGGCGAGGTAATTTGACTGTTCAACGGCGGACCGCATTGAACAATACGATTCCGCGTTTTGGTCGACTACCGTGTCCCGCACCGGCTCCGTTCAACAGGTTTGCAACACGCGGTGGAGTGTTTTCAAAATACCGTCGTATTTCAGTACACGCAAGAAACGATTGGGTTGATGGGATGCCGGCACGATACCTGTTCGAGGTCATCATGCGGCCGGACGAGAGCGAAAGGGAGTGCAGGGTTCAGGTGAAAGTCAAACTCCCAATTCATCTGAAGCAAATCTTCGCCAGAATTTCCACCTAGGCTTCTTGAAACAATTACAGTTGTACGCAACAATGCAATAGTCGCGTACATGTGTAATTGAAAGGATGGTGTTCCGGCATGGTCCGACGCTCTGCGTTGTCCAAGGGCGAACTGGAAGTGGCTCGCGTTCTCTGGTCCCTCGGGAAAGCGACCGTCCGAGACGTCTTCGAAGCATTTTCGAAAAAACAGCGGCCCGCCTTCGCCACTGTGCAAACCTACCTCCGCCGTCTCGAGGCGAAAGGTTATCTGCAGACCACCCTGGAAGGGCGCGTCAAAGTTTACAGTCCTCGTGTCCGTCCCAAACAGGTGATCCACGAAACGGTCGACGATTTCATGAACAGGCTGTTTGACGGTGAGGCGTTGCCCTTGATGCGACATCTGATCAACGAGCGCGGAATCAGCCCGGAAGAGATCGAACAACTGCGTGACATGCTGAACCGTTTGGAGAGGGAGAACAATGAATCTCGACAGTAGCGGGTTCATTTCAGCGATCTGGATCCAGCTTTGGCAAGTCACCCTGCTTGTGGTTGCCGTGGGTGTTGTGATCCGTGTTGGGTGCCGGCATAGGCCGCATTTGGCCTACCTGTTGTGCATACTCGTGGCAGTTAAATGTCTGACGCCTCCCGTGTGGAGCAGTCCGACCGGCATTTTTAGTTGGGCCCAATTGCAAACGGTCGAACAACAGGCGATCGGCTTTGCTGAGACGAAAGGTGAATTCCCCTTTGTTTCGGAAACTCCTGTGCCGCAGCAAATTGTGGAGCCTGGCATGCTTTCCGCGGGCGTTCCAATTGAAGCCGCGGACGAAACTCTCGCTCCTGCCCAGCCCTCGATTTCCTTCACCTTGATCGTAACGGCTCTTTGGATACTCGGCATGTTGCTGTTGGCAAGCGTGGTGATGGTGAGATGGTTTCGCTGTTGCCGGCTATTGAATCGAACCAGGCTGACCACCGAACAGTCGCTCACGACGCAGGCAGAAGATATAGCCCGGCGGCTGGGATTACGGCGGAAACTGCGCGTGGTCGTGACGTCGAGCCCACTGGGACCGGCCGTCTTTGGTGTGTTCCGCCCCGTAGTTCTACTGCCGAAATCCATCCTGGAAGGAAAATCTGCTGAGGAAATCGAACCGATCCTTAGCCACGAACTCGTCCACATTCGCCGAGGCGACCCGATCGTAGGGAGCGTGCAGCTCTTGGCCCAATTGGTTTGGTGGTTTCACCCGCTCATCTGGTGGGCAAACCGTCAGGCGTGCCGGGAATGCGAGCGGTGCTGCGATCAGGAAGTCATCGCCGGACTAGGCTGTAAGCCCTCGACGTACGCCCGCTGTCTGTTGGAGATCTTGACATCGAAGCGACGGCTGCAGCCGGTTCTCGGTTTCCCCGGAATGCGTCACGTTCAGATCATGTCGAACCGATTGGAGGACATCATGAAAAACTCGCACGCTTTTACGCCCCGCACGCCCAATTGGTGCTGGGTCGTCACGATGGCCGCAGCCGTGCTGATTCTGCCCGGCGCCGCACTCACGATCCAACTTGCGGCAACGGCTGCGCCCAATGAAAAAACGTCGAAGAAATATGCTCGCGACGCAGTCATTGCTGCGGTCGAGAACCTTGGCGGCTCGGTCGCGATCGACGAGAAGGCCCCCGGCAAGCCCCTTATCGGAATAATGCTAGGTTCCACGAACGTCACCAACGACGACCTGCAGTGTCTCAACGGGCTCACGAGTCTCCGCAAATTGAATCTCGGCTGGACGCGGATTGGCAAGGAGGGCCTGGAACACATCCAAGGGCTTACGAATCTTGAGGATCTGTATCTCGAACGTTGCAAGAACGTGAACGATACGGGGCTTGCTTACGTGAAGGGGTTGACCAATCTGGCTCAACTGACGATTTCACAAACGGGAGTGACAGATGTCGGGATGGAACACCTGAAGGATTTGAAGAAACTCACTTGGTTGGACCTCACCGGGCTTCCGATCACCGACGAGGGGGCAAAGCATCTGCATGGGCTGAAGAATCTCAAGGTTTTGTTCTTCAGCCGCGTCGGAGATAACGACCTGCGACCCCCGCTGGTAACCGTCGAGGCCGTTCAGAAGCTCAAAAAGTCACTGCCCAATTGCGACATTCAGCATGAGCCGCCCGGCGACCGGGAAGCAGCCGAAGCCGAAATGCGACGGCGAGAAGAGCGAGGACGGCGGGATGAGCAAGCCAGAGATGAACGAATCAAACAGCTTATCAAGACGGGGTTTACCGTCCGGAACGTTGAGGAGGCCGTTGACGCGATTCAACAACTGCCGGCAGCCGTCGGAAAGCTCGCGAAAGGAGCATCGGAAGTGGATCGCACGAGGCGTGGATTAGACGCACCGTCTTCCGTTGTGGATCTCGAAGAATACCGACCCAGCGACAAGGTCGTCTTTGTTGACCTTGCGAACCTTCCAATCAATGACGAGTTCGTGGCCCACCTGCGGTTTCTGACGGACCTGGAGGTTCTCGACCTGATGAAGACCCCCATCACGGATGCCGCGCTGGCTTACCTGAAGCCGCTCAGGAAGCTCAGAGTCCTCCACGTTCACGGCACCAATGTCACCGACGCCGGGTTGGTGCACCTGAAAGGGCTTGCCAAGCTTGAAGAACTGTGGCTGCTCGACACGCAGGTGACGGACGCCGGACTGGTCCACTTAAGAGGTCTAGCGAACCTCAAAGACCTGTCGCTGAGCGGCACACACGTCAGCGATGCGGGACTGGAGCAGTTGACGGGGTTGGCAAATCTTGAATCGCTGAGCCTTGATGGAACCAAGGTCAGCGATGCCGGAGTTATGCGTCTGAAAGGGCTTACGAAACTGCGATGGCTCGGGCTGCGCCGCACAAAGACAACCGATAGCGGAGTGGAGGCCCTTAAGGCCGCTTTACCGAACGCCAATGTCAGACAGCGCGGGCCGTAACGAATCGCAGCGCATCTGCAATGATCAGATTATTGGACCATGTGACACCCGCATGACCTCTTAAATTATGCGTTTCCGTGCCATCAATCGTTGGTTTTCTCGAACCGTCCTTCGTTCCGGCACCTGAATCAGGATTGCCGAGAACGTCGAACCCGTATTGCCATCACGGTAATCAAATCCCGGGCAACTCGTCAGAGGGGCGGCTCTCGGCTCATTCGCCTTCGGATCTCACGGCATCGGTCGAGGTTCGGGATGAGTGATGCGATTGTGGGTTGTAATCCTCAGAACGTGGTGCAGCTCGTATCTGCGCGGTAACGCACATCGGCACGAAGCCACGGTTTCCTGGGGTGAGGCGAGGTAACGTGAATGCTCGAAGGCGGTATGTTCCGATTAACGCATGCGTTTATGAATCGATGCCCGCGGTGCTCACGTTCCGCAGGGACTTTGGGTCAAGGAGTGCTGACGGACCATCGGATATTCCGGCCAGCCGGTCCAATTCGTCGACCGACGAGACAATCTCGCAACGGTCGACGGTGAAGCGCTCTTCTTCTCACCGTTTCTCCCCAAGACAGATGAACTCTGGGAAGATCGTGGCGGCCATCATGCGTGACAATGGTTTCGCAACCTGCGACATTGGTTAGCGAACATTGAATGTGAAGTAGCGATGGTTTTTCCCATACGTGACACTGCGTATCTCAAATGAACCCGATCGCATTTGCGCTTCGCCGGCCGATCACAGTCATGGTGTTCGTGTTCGCCGTCGTTCTGGCGGGTCTGACCGCCATTCGACCGAAGGGTCTTGATGAAGCTCTTCGCACGTACGGCATCGAATTGCCGCTCAAGCGGATGCCGGTCGATATCTTCCCGAGCCTGAACCTGCCGGTGATCTACGTCTGTCAGCCCTACGGCGGCATGGACCCGGCGCAGATGGAAGGGCTGCTCACCAACTACTACGAATACCACTTCCTCTACATCAGCGGGATTCATCACGTCGAGAGCCGCAACGTTCAGGGGAATGCCCTGATGAAGCTCTACTTCCATCCCGGCACCAACATGGCGCAGGCGATGGCGGAGACGATCAACTACGTCAACCGCTCGCGCGCGTTCATGCCGCCGGGCACGGTCTCGCCCTTCGTGATGCGGTTCGACACGGGCAGCGTGCCGGTCGGCTATCTCGTCCTCTCCAGCGGCACGAAGACGATCGCCGAGATTCAGGACCAGGCGCTGTTCAAGGTTCGGCCGATGTTCTCGTCGCTGCCGGGAGTCTCGGCCCCGCCGCCGTTTGGCGGGAGCGCGCGCAGCATTGTGATCCGGGCGAACCCGCAACGATTGCAGGCATACCGCCTGTCGCCGGACGACGTAGTGACCGCACTCACGCAGGGGAACACGATCAGTCCCTCCGGCAATCTCAGGTTGGGGGACCGCTATCCGATGGTCCCCATGAATGCGATGGTGCGCGACATTCGGGAACTGGGCAACATTCCCGTCGCGACGTCCGCCGGATCGACTGTCTACATCCGCGATCTCGGCACGATCGAGGATGCCACCGATATCACAACGGGATACGCGCTGGTCAACGGGCGGCGGGCGGTCTACATCCTGGCGACGAAGCGGGCAGACGCCTCGACCATGAGCGTGATCGATGAGATCAAAAAGGCGATCCCGACCATGCAGCAGGAGCTGCCGGACGACATCCGCGTTTCTTTCGAGTTCGACCAGTCGCCGTACGTCACTCGGGCAATTCAAAGCCTGGCGACCGAAGGACTACTCGGCGCGATTCTCACGGGGCTGATGGTGCTCGTTTTTCTGCGCGACTGGCGGAGTGCGCTGGTCGTCGTGCTCAACATTCCGCTGGCCATCCTCGCCTCCATCCTCGGGCTCTGGCTCACGGGACAAACGATCAACCTGATGACGCTCGGCGGACTGGCTCTGGCGGTCGGGATTCTCGTCGATGAAGCAACTGTCGCAATCGAAAACATCCACACTCAATTCGCCAAGACCGATTCGATCGCCTGGGCGGTGCGGCTCGGCAACGCAGAGACAGCCGTTCCACGATTGCTGGCCATGCTGTGCATTCTCGCGGTGTTTGTCCCGTCGTTTTTCATGCAAGGCGCGCCTCGGGAAATGTTCGCGCCGCTGTCGCTCGCCGTCGGCTTTTCGATGATCGCCTCGTATCTCTTGTCGAGCACCTTTGTCCCCGTGCTCTCCGTCTGGTTGTTGCGGCACCGACATGTACATGCCACGGCGGGTACTGCTCCACCGAGGTCCTCTCTCCGGCTGGGCCGGCTCAAGGTAGTTATCCAATCTCCGCGCGAATATTACGAGCGTCTCTTAAAGCAGGTTGTTCACCTGCGCTGGGTGGTCGCGCCGGCCTATCTTGTCGGTTGCGGAGTGCTGATCTGGTTGGCGGCTGGTCGACTCGGAACGGAGATATTCCCGACGTTCGACGCCGGCGAGTTCCGCCTGCGTCTGCGGGCGCCCGATGGAACGCACATCGACAAAACCGAGCAGATCGCCTTGCAGACACTCGACGTTGTGAAACAGGAAGTCGGTGAGGAGAACGTCGCGTTGACGCTCGGATATGTCGGGACCGTCCCTGCTTCATTCCCGATCAATGCCGTGTACCAGTTTTCGCGCGGCCCGGAAGAAGCCATTTTGCGGATTGCACTGAAGCACGGGTCAGGTGTCAGCACCGAGAGCATGAAAGAAGTGCTGCGTACCAAGCTGCGCGAGCGGCTCCCCGATGTCCGGTACTCGTTCGAGCCGGCCGACATCGTGAGTGAAGTCATGAGCTTCGGCTCGCCGACGCCCATCGAGGTGGCAGTTCGCGGCGGGACAATTCCGGAAAATCGAGCGTTCCTCAGAAAGGTCGAGCAGAGTCTCGGCGCACTCCCGGCCCTGCGCGACGTGCAGGTCGTGCAATCCCTGGATTATCCGACGATCGACGTGAAGATCGATCGCGAAAAGGCCGGCATGACGGGAACCACAGTATCCCAAGTGACGCGATCCATACTCGCGGCGACCTCGTCGAGCCGATTCGTCGTTCCGAACTACTGGCCCGATCCGAAGTCGGGCATCGGTTATCAGGTGCAGGTCGAGATTCCACAACCGACCATGGATTCGGTGGATGACCTCGCAACCGTCCCCGTCCGGCAGGCTTCGGACCCGGTCTTGCTGCGGGACGTCGCCGAGATATCCAACGGAACGATGCCGGGTGAATTCGACCGTTACAACATGAAGCGAGAGTTGACGCTGACGGCGAACATTGCCGGAACGGATCTCGGGCGTGTATCCGGCGACGTTATTCGCGCCCTGGATCAGGTCCAGAAGCAGGACAACCAGGAGAAAGACGCTTTGGAGAAGGCGGGGCAGAAGCCGGGGCGAGTGACGTACGAGCTTCGCGGGCAGATTCCGCCCATGCGCCAGATGCTCAGCGGTTTGGGTGTCGGATTGCTGCTGGCGGTCCTGGTGATCTTCCTGCTCCTGGCGGCGAATTTTCAGTCGCTGCGGCTGGCGTTGGTCACTGTGTCGGCAGTCCCCGCGGTCATCGTCGGCGTCTTGTTGGCTTTGCTCATTACCGGTTCAACGCTCAATATCCAGTCCTTCATCGGCGCGATCATGGGAATCGGAGTCGCGATGGCCAATGCGATTCTGCTGGTCACGTTCGCTCAGCAGGAGCAGAAGACCGGCGTCTCATCAGGCGACGCAGCCGTCAAGGCAGCGACTGCACGTCTGCGTCCGATCGTCATGACGAGTGCGGCGATGCTCGCTGGCATGTTGCCCATCGCCTTTGCGTGGGGCGAGGCGGGTCAACAGACCGCTCCTCTCGGTCGTGCCGTGATGGGCGCGCTCATCGCAGCGACGCTGGCAACGCTCCTGGTCGTTCCGGCATTCTTCGTGATCGTGCAGCGATCACGTGCGACACGATCCGCTTCGTTAGATCCTCTCGATCCCGAAAGCCCACTCCACAGTCCCGCCCCCGGCTCGCCCGCCTAGAGGAGTCTTCCCAGATGTCGTGGCCTGTCACGCGCTTCAGCTTTGTCACTTGCCTGCTTCTGCTCGGCTGCGGTCATCGCACGGCCGGCGAAAAGGGGCAATCGGGTGCAAGCACTTCGGAACTTCCCAAGGTCAGCACGAGTTTCCCCGTTCGGAAGGCGATCGCGCAAAAAACCGAGCAACCGGGACAGATCGAAGCCTATGCAGTGGCTCCGATCCACGCAAAGGTGTCCGGGTACGTGAAAACCGTGTCGGTGGACATCGGCGACAAGGTTCAGGGGCCGAAGCTCGACTCGCAGGGTCAGGTCATCGAACCTGGACAAATCCTGGCAGTCATCGATGCTCCGGAGTGGGTTGAGGATGTTCGTCAGAAAGAAGCAAAGGTCATTCAAGCCAAAGCGGACGCCAAACAGGCCGAAGCCGCAATTCGGGTTGCCGAAGCAGCCGAGCAATCAGCGAACGCTCTCGTTCAAGAGGCCAAATCGGCGGAAGAAAAATCGGAAGCCGACTTCCAACGATGGAAATCCGAGTTCGCACGCATTTCGGAACTCGCTGCCAACAAGACCGTCACGCAGAAGCTGGCGGATGAAACCCAGCAGCAGCTTCGCGCCGCCAAGGCAGCGAAATCCTCCACAGCGGCACGTATTCAATCGGCAATGTCGAAGGCCACCGAGGCCAAAGTCTCCATCGAGAAAAGCAAAGCCGACGCCGATTCTGTGAGAGCGCGGTTGGCGGTTGCGGAAGCCGAGCTGCGCTCCGCTCAGGTGATGGTTGACTATCTGACCCTCCGAGCACCATTTACCGGCGTCATTTCGGAACGCAATGTCGACCCCGGCCGTCTCGTTCAAAGCGCAAAGGGGGCGACTGATCCCCCGCTCTTCACGGTCATCCAGGCCGACACGGTTCGACTGTTCATCGAGGTGCCCGAAGCTGATGCGGTGCTTGTGGAACCGGGGAGAAAGGCGACGATCCGAGTCTCCGCGTCAGGTGGAAATTCAGTCGCGGGAACCGTCACCCGGACAGGCTGGTCACTGGCCTCGTCCAATCGCACGCTCAGAACAGAGATCGACATCGCCAATTCCGAGGGCTTGTTGCGACCGGGCATGTTCGCTCAAGTCGAGCTGACCGTCGCCGAGCGCGAGAGCGCGATCGTGGTTCCAAAATCTGCCGTCATCAACCTCGATGGGCAAACCTGCTGCCTGGCGGTCGGACCAGGGGGAGAATTGCAGAAACGGTCGGTGGTCACCGGCCTGAAGACCGCAACGGAAGTTGAGATCGTTTCGGGGCTTACGGAGACAGACGAAATTCTCATTGCGAACGTGGCGGCATTCAAACCTGGCCAGAAAGTCGCAAAGTCGACCGTGAAATAGCGGACACAGACCGCCGAAGCACAGATTTCGCGCATTTGTGGGGGGATTAGTGGGGGGAATTTCTTTGATGACTTACGTCAAATATGCCCGGCGGAACCACCTCTCAATCCCACCCTTGCTCGGACTTGTCAGCGCTCACTGACGACGACGACCGGCTGACCGGGGCGGATTTGAGAGGCGCTTTCAGCAACGACAAGGTCGCCGGAACGCAGACCCTCAAGAATCTCCACACGAATGCCGTCGGAATGGCCGGTTTTCACCGGGCGCTTTTCCACGACTCCATCGACGACGCATAGAACGAACGATTCTTGTCCCTCATAACGGACGCACCGTGCCGGAAGCGTCACTGATTCGGGACGATCGGCCAGCGTGATCATCAGCGTTCCGAACATGCCAGGACGGAGTTCCGGAACGTATGAATCGAGTTCGACTTCGATGCGAAGCGTTCGGGTCTTTGAATCGAGTACGCCCGTTGTCCGTTTGACCCGCCCTTCAATTTTGCGCCCCTTGAGCGCGTCCACGACCAACACCGCGGGTTGGCCCTCGTGAATCAACGAGGACTCGGCTTCGGGAATGTCCGCAACGATGCGCGGCTTGGCCATCCGAACCACAGTGAATAGCGACTCCGATCGAGATCCGACCGCGGATGCGACGAAATCGCCGGTATTGACCTGACGCCGCGTGACCATGCCGTTGTAAGGCGCGCGCACCTTGGCATAGCTCACCAGGGTTTCCGTCTGTTGCAGGTCAGCATGGGCGACCTTCAGCCGAGCCTCTGAATAAACCAAACCGGCCCTCGCTTGTTGGAGCCGGGCTTGCTCCACCTTGATGTTGGCCTTCGACGAATTGACGCTGGCTCGCGCCGACGCGAGCGAGGATTCGGCGGATTCCAGCATTTTGAGCTTCTCATCAAGCAACGCGGCTTCGACCGCCTTATTCTTCACAAGTTCTGCAAAACGGGTAGTCTCGCTGCGCCGAAATGCGACTTCCGCATCAAATTGCCTGATACCCGCCTCGGCTTCCTGCAGCTTGGCCTCGGCGGCCACAACCATCGCTTCGGCAGCGGTGATGTTTGCACTTGCCTGTCCAACCGATGCTTGGGCCTCTTCCAGCAGGGCAGTCTTTCGATGCAGTTCCTGCTCCATTTCCGGAATCCAGAGCTCGGCGAGCACCTGGTCCTTTTTCACCGCGTCGCCGATATCTACGTTCACGCTGGCGACGAACCCCGACGCCTTGGCGAACATTTCCGTCCGTTCAAACGGTTCCACGTGCGCTGGCTGCGTCGTTGTGCGCCGCAGGTCGGTGATTGTCGGCCGAACGACCGTAACTTGCATCGGCGCGGCGTTTTCGCTCTCTGAGTTGCCCAATCCTTGATTCCGCGTCAATTGGGCGTGTGCC
>JBBDVZ010000343.1:0-2945 GCA_040903115.1 Planctomycetaceae bacterium | reverse complement strand
GCCGCCAGTGAGGTCATCAGAATGGGTCGCAGCCGAACACTGCCTGCCTCAACCGCGGCATTGAGCGCGCTTATGTTCTGTTCGGACCGCAGACGGTTGGCGAATTCCACCAGCAGAATCGAGTTCGAGACAGCGATCCCAATCATGAAGATCACACCCATGAACGACTGCACGTTGAACGTCGTACCTGTCGCGGAAAGGATGACCAGCACGCCGATGATCCCCAGAGGAACGGCGAACATGATGATAAACGGGTCGAGAAACGACCGGAACTGGGCCACCATGATGAGATAAATGAGCACTGCGGCGAGAATCATGCCAAAGCCGAGGCTTTGAAACGACTCCTTCATGCTGGAGACTTCGCCGCGCATGCGCACCGTGTAGCCCGCGAGAGGCTGTCCGGGCTTGTTTGGGTCGGGCGGCGTCCAAGAGGTCACCGATGCTGAGCCACCGGTCACCGTCGTACTCCGCTGGCCCCATTGCGAGAGAGCACGTTCGATATCGCGGGCGACCGACCCGACATCCCGACCGTCGACGTTGGCGAACACGTCGATTTGACGGGCCAGGGCCACATGCGCCACCTCCACGGCCGATTTCTGGATCGTCGGATCGGCCACCAGGTTCTGCAATTGAATTGGTGAGTTCGTGGCATCGCCGCTGATCGGCACACTTCGCAGCGCATCGAGCGAATCGATCGCCTGCTCCTTGTATGTGACGCCCACGAAGTAGTGGTTGCCGGTCTTCTGATCGAGCCAGAATGCCGGGTCGAACGAAGTCGAGCTATTGAGGACGCTCATCAGGTTCTTCACCGCGTCTTCCTGAGTGACGCCGGAGTAGGCCATCTTGGTGCGATCGGGCTTGATCTTCAGCGTCGGGTAGTCGATTGTCTGCTGCACGCGGACGTCGACGACTCCGGGAACGTCTTGCTCAACGAGGTTACGAATCTCTTGGGCAATACGGTACTGCTCCTCCATGTTGCGGCCTTCGATCTGAATGTTGATCGGAGACGGGAGTCCGAAGTTGAGCGCGGCCGAAACCATGCCGCCCGTGTTGAAGGCGAATGACACCGCTGGAAACCGCTCGTTCAGCCGCTCTCGCAAGCGCCGTGCATATTCCTGGCTGGAAGTGTCCCGATCCTTGGCCTCGCTGAGCTGGACCAGCACCGTGGCGTCCATCGACCCCGAATTGGCCGTGTAGCCGGCGGGCCAGTCGTAGAGCACGCCGATATCGGTCACGATCATCTGCCGGTCCGACGCCAGAATTACGTCCTGGATTTCCCGCTCGATTTTCTGCGTCAACTGCTCGGTCAGTTCAATCCGAGTGCCGGAGGCGGCACGCACATTGATGACAATCTGTCCTGCATCGGTCGCCGGAAAGAGTTCTTGCCCGATCCAACCGTAAAGAGGCAGCGAGCAGACGACGAGCAGGAGCGAACCCATCACCGTGACCCAGCGAAAGCGGACAGCGAACCGCAGAAGTGACGTATAACGCGCTCGCAGGCGGTCGAAACCCCAATCCGCCGCGCGGAATAGTACGAACCGTTTCTCGTCGGGATTGTGCGCTTTCAGAAAATAGGCACAGAACGCCGGGGAGAGTGTCCGCGAGAGGAAATACGACGCGAACATGGCGAAGGCAACACTCAGCGCCAGGGGAGTGAACAGGTACTTCCCCATGCCGAACAAAAACACGATAGGGAAAAACACTGCGACCGTGGTGATCGTCGCGACGAGGACGGGCATGGCGATTTCCATCGCGCTGTCCAGCGCCGCCCGCTTCGGCGACTTCCCCATGTCCAAATGGCGGAACGTATTCTCGATGTCCACGATCGGGTCATCCACCAGTCGTCCCATGACGAGCGCCAGCCCGCCCAACGTCATCGCGTTGAGCGTGTTGCCGGTAAAGTAGAGCCCGATGATGGAGACGAGCGCCGAGAGGGGAATCGTGAGCGCGATAATGATCGTCGACCGAAAGCTGCCGATGAAAATCAGCACCATGAGCGAAGCCAGGCCGGCTCCGAGGATGCCCTCCCAAGTGAGACTGCGAATCGCATTCCGAACAAACACCGACTGGTCGGCCACCACGTCGAGATTCAGACCGGACGCCGGCTTGCCGGTCGCGGGGTCGGTGTAGCCCTCTTTGGGTGGCAGCCGATCGAGGAACTGCGGAATCCGTTCCCGCACGCCGTTGACGACTTCAATCGTGTTTGACCCCGGACGGCGAAAGACGGGGATATAAACCTGCCGCTTGCTGTCCCACGAGGGCGCCCGGCTGATGCGCACGACGTTCGTTTGGATTGCCGACGTATCGCGGACTTCGCCGACGTCGCGGACGTACACGGGGCGACCGTTGGTTACGGAGATCACAACGTCGTTGAGTTCTTCAACATGCTCGACCATGTTCTCCATGTCGACCATATAATCGACGTCGCCGATCTTCGCGTTCCCCGTGGGGATCATCAAATTGCTCTTTTTGACGGCTCGCTGCACATCCATCAGTGACAGACCGTACGACTGGAGCCGCATTGGATCGAGGTAGATGTAGATTCGCCGCAGCTTGCCGCCGAACACCGCCGGTGCGATTACTCCCGGCGAACCTGACAGCATGTTTCGCACGTTGAAGTACGCCAGGTCGTAGCTTTCCTTCTCGTCGAGCACGTCGCTGGACGCCGCCAGCAAAGCCGTGGGCATGGGAGCCGTCGGGTCAAACAGCATCACCATCGGCGGTACCGTGCCCGGCGGCAAGTAGTACAAGTCGCTCATCGCGTAACTCGTGACTTGCGAGAACGCGGTGTTCGGGTCGATGTCGTCGCGGAAGTAGTCCTTCACGATCGACACGCCCATCATCGTGCGCGATTCCTGTCGGGCGATGCCCTCCGATTGGCTCGTCCAGCGCTCAATGCGGTTGGTGATGTCGCGCTCCATGATCTCGGTCGGCATGCCGGGATA
>JBBDVZ010000342.1:10981-15038 GCA_040903115.1 Planctomycetaceae bacterium | reverse complement strand
GATTTTCGAGCTCCTGCACGCGGGACAGCACGCGCTTCATCAGCGCTTCGTCGCGGTCGAGGCGGTATTTGGTCGTTTTGGCGACGATGTTCGATCGTCCGGAAAGCTCGCTGACAAGAATTCGCCGCGCGTTGCCGACCGACTCGGGTTCTATGTGCTCGTAGCTTTTGGCGATGCGATTGACCGCATGGACGTGCATGCCGCCCTTGTGGGCGAACGCGCTCGTGCCGACGAAAGGCTGGTTCGAGCGGAAGTTCATGTTGGCGATCTCATAGACGTAGCGCGACAGCTCAGTGAGCCGCTTGATGCCGCCGGGTTTGAGGACTTCGTAACCCCGCTTGAGAGCCAGGTTGGCGATCACGCTGACCAGGTCGACGTTGCCGCAGCGTTCGCCCAGGCCGTTGATGGTTCCCTGGACCTGAACCGCTCCGTGCTCGACGGCGGCCAGCGAGTTGTAGCAGGCGACGTCGCAGTCGTTGTGGCAGTGAATTCCCACGGGAATCGAAAGCGCGCCGCGGGCCGCATCCACACCCTCGACAATCCGGTCGGGCAGGCTGCCGCCGTTGGTATCGCAAAGCACGACGATTTCGGCACCGGCGTCCTGGGCAGCCTGAAGAGTTTCGAGCGCGTACTCGGGATTGCTGCGATAGCCGTCGAAATAATGCTCGGCATCGTAGATCACGCGGCGCCCTTCGGCTTTCAAGTAGGCGATGGAATCGACGATCATCGCCAGGTTTTCCTGCCGATCGACGCGCAGTATTTCGCTCACGTGCAGGTCCGATGTTTTCCCCACCAGGGTGATGACGGGAGCTTTCGAATCGAGCAGGGCGCGCATGCCGACGTCGTCTTCGGCGGCGACGCCACGGCGACGCGTCATGCCGAAGGCGCAGACTTTCGCGTGTTGCAGGTTGAGATCGGCGACCTGCCGAAAATACTCCTCGTCCTTGGGATTGGAAAGGGGATAGCCGCCTTCCACATAGTCAAACCCCAACTCATCAAGCCGCGACGTAATCATCAGCTTGTCTTCCAGCGAGAAGTTGACGCCTTCTCCCTGGCTGCCATCGCGAAGCGTGGTGTCGTAGATCTGAATGCGGGACATAGCTGGTTGCCTGTAGTTCGTTATGTTTTTTAACCGCAGAGAAGCGGAGAAGAAAGAATACATCCACAGATTTCGCAGATTGCACAGATTTTGATTTGGCATTCTCGGGTTTGCGAATGTAATTCAAGGTTTTCATGAGGAGACCAGGAAGCCAGGAAAAAACATTAAATGCAAGACTCCTGGCTTCCTGGTCTCCTCATAAAAATCTGCGTCATCTGCGAAATCTGTGGATGAATTCCTCTTCTTGCTTCTCTGCGTTCTCCGCGTCTCTTCGGTCATCACAAACAAAAAAACCTCAGGTTGACCTGAGGCTTGGTTGCATTCGTTCGTACTGTCACGCCTCAGATTCGCGCCGGTTGCCGGCCTCCAATAATCATCGCGATGCCGACACCAACGGTGCGGTCAACGGCTGCGACAGACTGAACGTTTTCGGCGGACATCGATCGACCTTTAACGCGAATCTCAACGATCTAACAATCCTACGTCAGGCATTCTATCGTGTCAAACCGGTCGAACGCATTGAATCGGGGAACCCGACAATCGTTGCCATCGTTGTGCCGGTGCTTCCTAAACGCCCGCTTCTTCCAGTTCTTCGCCGGCTTGGACGGCGGCCCATTGTTCGGGGCTGTAGAGCACCTCGCGCGCCTGGGAGCCGTTGTATTCGCCCACGATGCCGTCTTCGGCCATGTAATCGATGAGCCTCGCTCCGCGACCGTAGCCGATGCCCAAGGCCCGTTGCAGCAGCGAGACGCTGCCTCGGCCTTCGCGAATGACGACGTCAATCGCCTGCTCGTAAAGATCGTCGCGTTTGCGCAGGGCCTCGATGCCGCCGTTGCCGCCCGTGCTGGCGGTCGTGATCTGGGCGATTTCGGGGCTGTATTGCGGTTCCAGCCCGCTGAAGAATTCGATGATGTTGTCGACCTCTTCAGCGCTCACAAAGGCCCCCTGGGCACGCGTGATGTTGCTGGTGCCCGGGGCGAGATACAACATGTCGCCGTTGCCCAACAGCCGATCGGCACCCATCTCATCGAGCACCACGCGGCTGTCGACACGGCTGGCGACCTGGAAGGAAATGCGCGCGGGCAGGTTCGATTTGATCAGCCCGGTGATCACGTCGACGGTCGGCTTTTGCGTAGCCAGCACCAGGTGGATTCCGACGGCTCGCGACTTTTGCGCGAGGCGAATGATGTGCCCCTCGACGTCCTTGCCCGAGGTCATCATCATGTCGGCCATTTCATCGGCGACGATGACGATGTAGGGCATGGTTTCGGGGATGCGCTCGGATTCTTCTTCATCGTCCGGGTCGATGCCCAAACGCTCGAGCACCTTTTCCTTGCCGAGCTTGTTATAGCTGTCGAGGTGGCGAACGCCGCAACGGGCGAGCAAGTCGTAGCGTTCTTCCATTTTGTCGACGGCCCAGGCGAGGACGGCCTCGGCTTTTTTCATGTCGGTGATGACGGGGTGCATCAGGTGCGGGATGCGTTTGTACGGGCTCAGCTCGACCATTTTCGGGTCGATGAGCAGCATCTTGACCTCGTCGGGACTGCGCGTCATCAGAATCGAGATGATGAGCGCGTTGAGGCAGACGCTTTTGCCCGTGCCCGTGCGGCCGGCGATCAAAAGGTGCGGCATCTTGGTTAAGTCGACCGTCAGCGGACGTCCGCGCACGTCTTTACCCAAAAAGATGGGGATGCGCATCGTTTCGATGTCCTCGGCACTGGTTTCAATCAGCTCGCGCAGACGGACCATCACTTGCTTTTCGTTGGGGACTTCGACGCCGACGGTGTTTTTGCCCGGAATGGGGGCCACCACGCGCACGGCGGGAACGCGCAACGCGACGGCCAAATCGTCGGCCAGCGCGGTAACTTTGGAGAGCCGCAGCCCTTTTTCGAGCTCCAATTCGAACTGCGTGACGACCGGACCCGTGTCGATCTCGGCGACCTGGATTTTCAAGCCAAACTCTTGAAACGTGCGTTCCAGGGTTTGCGCGGCGCCCTGGGCCTTTTGGGCCAGCAGCTCGTACGGAAACTCCTCGGCCTCTTCCAGAAGTCCGAGGCCGGGGAGCTCATAGTCCTCGCCAAAAGGGCGGCTGCCCGCCTCCAGCCGGTGCATGACGGCGTCGCGCATCGAATCGGCGGTGATCGGCGGATTGACCTTGATCGGCCGGCGAACCGCGGGCGTTTCGGGCTCCTCGTCAGATTCGTCTTCAGATTCGTCTTCCTCCGAGTCGTCGCGTTCGCCGTTCTCATCCCAGTCGTCTTCGGTTCCTTCCCAGCTTTCCGGCCCTTCGTGGCTCGCCTTCGATCGTCGGCCGAAAGCGATGAGGTTCAGCACGCGAACCGGGAGCAGCACGGGCAGCAACACGAACCGGAACACCCGAATTTCGCCAGTGAGCACGATGCCCGCGAGAAAAACGGCCCCGATCAGAATCAGTGTGCCGACCGACGAAATGTATTTATCGAGAAGCGCGACGGTCCATGCGCCCAGGTACCCGCCGTTACCGACGAGGGGACCGTTTTCGATCGTGGGCATCAGGATATGGAGACCGGCGCACACGGCCCAGATTCCCAGTATGCGGCCGAAGAATCGCACAAATTGTTCGGTGGGCTCGCGGCGGGAAAAAAGTCGCACGTCAGCGACAACCAAAGCGAACAGCACGAAATATGCGCCGTATCCGACGGCCATCCGCAAGTGGTGCGCGACTTCGGCGCCTGTCGGTCCACAGAGGTTCGCGACGTCGGTTTCACGCGGGTAGACAGTTTGCGCAGGGGGATCGCTGGGGTGATAGCTGCCGAGGCAGGTCCCCATAAAGGCGACAAGGGCCAAGAGCCCCAGCGCGAAAAGATCGGTTCTTAGACGCCGGAAGTCGATGGTTCACTCCATTCGATCGCGTTGCGGCTCGGCATTCAGTGCACGTACACAAGAGAGTAGGCCGCGTGTGTGAGGCCGGGGGGGGGG
>JBBDVZ010000342.1:0-10971 GCA_040903115.1 Planctomycetaceae bacterium | reverse complement strand
CCCCCCCCCCGCCAAACCATGCTCACGACATGCCACCTGTTTCGAGTCCCAAGGTGAACCAGGTGGTGAGACGAGTCTCAAGGGCCCGCGAATGCCGTTAAAAACCAGCGGGGGGAAGACCAGCCGGTTCTCTCGTCGCATCACACGACAATGTTGGAACCGCTTGAGGGTCTCGCTCGTGGGAAAACGTAACACGCGGGCGGCGCGGCGTCGAAAAAAAACCACGGCGGGCGTTGCTTTTCGGCAACGAAAAAGCTCAAGCGGACTGGTTGGAACGGTGAAACGGGGGCAGGCGACGCCGTCAAGGCAGGACAGGCCGGCATAGGCGGAAAACTCGCGATTTTCCGAGCCGCGGGGTTCATCCCCGCGGTCTTCGGCCCACGGGGAAGACGCGCGACGCTTGCCGAAGACCGGCGGGTTAAACCCGCCGGCTCGAGGCGGCGGTTGGCTTGCCGGCGATGTTCGCGTCGATCCAGGCGATCAGCGCGACGGCGACCTCGCTTTTTGTGCCCGAGACGCTGGCGAGGATCTCTCCCGCTTTGTCGATGAGCTCGACCTGATTTCCTTCCGAGCCGATGGCCGCCGGGCTATTGAGTACGACGACGTCGCAGTTTTTCGCGCGGAGTTTTTGCAGCGCGTTCTCACGCGGATTTTCGGCTTCCAAGGCGAAGCCCATCACCCAGCGGTGTCCTTTTTCCCGGCCCAATTCGGCCAGCACGTCGTCGGTTTCAATCATCTCCACCGAGATGGGGTCGCCGGTCTTTGCGATCTTGCCGCTGATTCGCCGGCGCGGCTTGTAATCACAAACGGCGGCGGCGGCGATCACGCCGTCGGACTTTGCGAACGCGGCGACGCTGGCGATGCGCATTTCCTCGGTCGTTTCGACTGCATGGAACTCGCAACCTTTCGGCGGGGCGAGGTCGACGGGTCCACTGACGAGCACGACTTCGTGTCCCGCGGCCAGCGCGGCTTCGGCGAGAGAATATCCCATGCGTCCGCTGCTGGCGTTCGACAAATAGCGCACGTCGTCGAGATATTCGCGCGTGGGACCCGCGGTGATCAGAATTCGCATAACCCGGCTCACTGCTTAATTTCGTTACGGCTGTTTGTAACTCCCCTCCCTCTTAGGGAGGGGTTGGGGGAGGGTAGAACAAATCGAACGCTTCGCAACGCTTGCAACTTTCACCCCTCTCCCAACCTCTCCCCTGAGGGGAGAGGGGTTTCGACCCCCCTCCCTTCCAGGGAGGGGTTGGGGGAGGGTGGAACCGTACGTTTTTTCAAACTCGTTGCGATCGCAGGGTGATTTGCAACACTCGAACGCTTCACCCCTCTCCCAACCTCTCCCCTGAGGGGAGAGGGGTTCGCGATGCCTTGCTTCATCTCATTTCAAGATTCTCGCGATGCCGGCGAGAATCTCGTCGGGTTCGGCCATTCGACCGGGACCCACTTCGCCGCAGCTCAGCCAGCCGCTGCCGGGCTCGACAAACTGCGCGCCGTCTTGGCGGAGTTGGGCGACGTTGCGCTGGACGGCCGGCTTGCTCCACATCTCGCGATTCATTGCCGGAGCCAGCAGCAGAGGTCCGGTCATGGTAAGGACCAAGGTCGACAGCAGGTCGTCGGCGATGCCGTGAGCCGCCTTCGCCAGAAAATTCGCGCTGGCCGGCGCGACGACGAACAGATCGGCACGGCGCGCCAGTCCGATGTGCTCGCCTTGATGATGTTCGACGGGCCGGAATTGGCAGCGATAGACCGGACGCCCGGTCAGTGCCTCGAACGTGGTGCGGCCGATAAACTTCTGGGCGCTGCGCGTCATAACGACCGACACGGACGCGCCCGCCTGCACGAGCTTGCTGGCAAGATCGGCCGACTTGTAAGCGGCAATCCCGCCCGTCACTCCCAGAAGTATTTCACGACCGTGCATGAGGTAGCTCTCAGCGGTCAGCTTTCAGCGATCAGCTAGAAGGAAGCTCGGACTGTAAATCAAGTCGTTTGCCGGATTCGCCCCCCACCCCGGCCCTCCCCCGCGAGGGGGGAGGGGGTTACGATGGGCAGCTCGACGATGAATCGGTAGTTTATGGCCTACAGATCGTCGAGCGACGGACCGGCGTCGTGGATGTGACGATCGATAACGGGCGACTCATCGCCGGCGACTGCGAGGTTGCCCGACATGTCGAGGAAGATCTTATCGTTCATGATTTCCTCGACGACGATAAGCATCGGATCGTTGGTCGGCAATTCGACCAGCGGCCGCGCGCCGCGGTTGAGCGCAACCAGCCGTTTTTGAATCAACGACGAGAGTTTGAAGCGTCCGCCGACTTTTCTGACGATCTTCTCTTCTTTAAATTCATCCAGCATTCAGTTCAGCCTCCCGTGTAGCGAGAATTTGCGAAATCTGCTCGACCGCCTGGTCCAGGTTGTCGTTGACGACCCGGTGTTTATAGCGGTCGACGTATTGAAGCTCTTTTTTGGCCGTCTCGAGCCTGCGGCGGATCAACTCGTCCGATTCCGTCCCGCGGGCCCGTAGCCGCTGTTCGTAATCTTCTTTCGACGATGTCAGCAGAAAAATGCTGACCGCGTCGGGGTAGGCCTCCATGACCTTGAGTGCCCCCTGAACGTCAATCTCCAGAAACGCCCAGGCACATATATCGTGTGACCGACGGAGCTCGGATTTTAACGTCCCGTACCAATAGCCGGCCCCGAAAACCTCCGCACATTCCAGAAACTCTCCCGCCGCGCGGCGTGCCTCGAATTCAGCCGGCGAGAGAAAGTAATAGTCGCGACCGTTCACCTCGTTGACGCGCGGCGGCCGCGTCGTCGCCGAAACCGCCTTACATAGCTTGACCGGCGATCGCTCGAGCAGGCGACTGACGACGGTCGACTTTCCGCTGCCGCTTGGCCCCGAAAGAACGATCACGCGCGCTTCGGTGCTGCCTGGCGTGTTGCAACTAGACACTGTCGACCTCAAAGACAGTCGAAGTCGCGTTCAGAAGCCCGGCTTTTCCCAAAAGCCGGGCTTCTTCGATGCTCATTCCACGTTTTGCAAAATCTCCCGCATTTTTTCAATCGCCGACTTCATCTCGACGACACCGTGTGCAATTTCCACGTTGTTCGCCTTCGAACCGATGGTATTGATCTCCCGAAACATCTCCTGGCTCAGAAACTCCAGCTTACGCCCCTGCGACGACTCCTGCTCCAGAAACGTCTTGAATTGCTCCAAATGCGACCTGAGCCGCGTGATCTCTTCGTTGATGTCGCACCGTTCGGCATAAATGCTGACTTCCCGAATCAGGTCGGCATGGCTGAGTTCGACGTTGGTCTCGGCGAGAAGCTCGTTGACGCGTTCGTACAGCTTATCGCGGTATTCTCGGGTGATTTGCGGCGCCAGTTGCAAGACCTGGTCGAGCTGGTCGGCAATCACCCGGCAATTGGCCTCCAGCTCCTGCTGCATCGTCCCGCCTTCGGCCACGCGAAACGCCGTCAGAGTTTGCAGCGAGGTCTCGAGTGCCGCTCGGATCAACGGCCAGCTCGATTCACGATCGCCTCGCAGGGCGTCCTCTTCATAAATCACGTCGGGCAATTGCAGCAGGCTCGCCGGGTCGATTTGTGCGGCCGCTGGGATCGATTCCGTCGCGTCGCTCAGTTGCCGCCAATAGTCGCGCAGCACGTTCTTGTCGATACGGTGCCGGTTCCGCCCGCCGAGCGTGTCGGCGCGAATCGTCACCGATACGGTCCCGCGCGAGATCACGTTGCGGACGACCTTTTCGACCTCGCTTTCGAGCGGAGCAAGCGTGTCGGGGCACTTCGTCACAATCTTCAGGTAGCGGCTGTTGACCGACCTGACTTCGACTGCCACGCTGAGCTGTTCATTCTGCCGGCGAGCGTCGCCGTACCCGGTCATGCTGAGCAACACTACGTTTCTTTCTGTGATACCAACCGTGGATGTTCCGCGTGAACGGGAAGCGGTGCACCGGCCGCCGACCTACTTTTTCTCGGTCTGCTCGCCGGTCTTGCCGCCGTCCTTCTTCGCGGGGGCGGAATCCTTCGCATCGGCAGGAGGCTGATCTTTTGCTTCAGCCGGCTTCTCCGGTTGCTTCTTTTCGTCTTTCGTCTTCGCGTCGGCCGCAGCGCCGGCGGGTTCAGCGGACTTCTTTTTGGCATCGTCGCCACCAACGGGAGGCAATGGCTTCTCGGCCGGCGCACGCTCGACTGGCTCGTCGGCGGGCTGGACGTTGCCTTGCGGCGGAACCTCTTCCTTGAAGCGTCGCTGCGAATCCCGCTCGAGCGCCAAACTGCTCACTCCGGCCAAGAAGATCCAAAAGATCGCCAGGCCGATCGTGATCTTCGTAAAAACGTCGCCCGCCTTGGTGCCGAACGCGCTTTGACCGCCCAAGCCGCCAAACGCGCCGGCCAGTCCGCCGCCGCGACCGCGCTGCAGCAGGATGATAATCATCAGCAAGATGCTGGTGATGAACAGCAGTGTCATGAGAATGTAGGATAAAATCATCGTTTCGAAACTCCTCAACTCCCCGTGCGGGCCGCCGACCTCTCGGCGGGGATCATCGCATCGGCCGGACAGCCTTAATGTTCCGCAAGCCGGACGGCGGCATCGACAATCGGCAGAAACGATTCCGTCTTCAAGCTCGCGCCGCCCACCAAGGCCCCGTTGACGTTGGGCTGGGCCAACAGTTCGGCGGCATTGTCGGCCTTGACGCTGCCGCCATACAGAATTCGCATGCCTTCGGCGACGTCGGCATTGTAGCGACCCAGCAGCCAATTGCGAAGGTGAGCATGGGCCGATTCCGCCTGCGCGGGGGTGGCGTTCACGCCCGTGCCGATGGCCCACACCGGCTCGTAGGCGACGACGAGCAGTGCGAGACTTCCGGCATCAATGCCCGCGAGTCCGCGCTCCATTTGCCGGTCGAGCACCGACTCGGTCTTCCCCGCCTCTCGCTCGGATAACAGCTCTCCCACGCACAAAATGACTTTCAGACCTTTTTTGACCGCGGCATGCACCTTGCGATTGATCAAGTCGTCGTCTTCTTCGAGGACATGGCGCCGCTCGCTATGTCCCAAGATGACGTACTGGCAACCGACGTCCAGCAGCATTTCCACCGCCGTCTCGCCGGTGAAAGCGCCCGGCGGTTCGTGGTACGCGTTTTGTGCCCCCAGGACCACCCCGCTGCCTGCGATCGCCTCGGCGACCGGCAGAAGGTACGGAAACGGCGGACAAGCCAGCACCTCCACCGCTTCCCGCTTTCTGGGAACGCCGGCGGCCAATGCGCGCGCCCACGCGCGCGCCGAGGCCAGCGTGGTGTTCATCTTCCAGTTTCCAGCGACGAGGTAACGTCTCATCTGCAAAGCCAAAGCCCGCGGCTGACTTCGACGAGCTCAGTCGAGTCGCGCCCGGCGGGACCTAATGGGTGTTCTTACCGCTGCGACTGCCGTGCCCGGGCAGCAACCGGTGTTTCGGTTGCCCGAGGCTGCGGGATCACTTTTTTCAACAGCGCGACCATGTCCTTGATCTGCGCCATCACGTCCTCATACTGGTGGGGCAAGAGCGCCTGCTGACCGTCGCTGAGGGCCTCTTGCGGACGGCAATGAACTTCGATGTGCACGCCGTCGGCACCGGCGGCCACGGCGGCCAACGACATTGACGGAATGAGCTCGGGCCGCCCGGTGGCGTGGCTGGGATCAACAATGATGGGCAGATGACACTCCAGCTTCACGTTGGGAATCATCGCCAGGTCGAGCAGGTTCCGCGTCGAATTGTCGAAGCTCTTGATGCCCCGCTCGCAGAGAATCACCCGTTTGTTGCCGCTGGCAAGGACGTACTCGGCCGACATCAGCAGGTCGTTGACCGTCGCGCTCATCCCCCGTTTGAGAAGCACCGGCCGGTCGGTTTGGCCCACCTCGCTCAGCAGGTTGAAGTTTTGCATGTTGCGCGCACCGATCTGAATAATATCGGTGTACCGGTTCACCAGGCCCACCTGGCGGGGATCCATCACCTCGGTGACAACCGGCATTTGCAGCTCGTCGCCCACGTTGCGCAGCATTTTGAGACCTTCTTCGCCGAGACCTTGAAAGCTGTACGGGCTGGTGCGCGGCTTGAACGCGCCGCCGCGAAGGATGTTGGCCCCTGCCGATTTCACCGCCTGCGCGATCTCGAGCAGTACGGCCTCGCCTTCAATGGCGCATGGCCCCGCGATCATCCCCAGGGAACCGCCTCCCACTTTCACGCCGAACCCGACGTCAATGACCGAATCGTCCGGCTGGAATTCTCGGCCGGCGAGCTTATAGGGCTTGAGAATGGGAACGACTTCTTCGACGCCGGGAAACGCACGCAACGGGGCGTTACGGATGGCGTCTTCCTCGCCAATGACGCCGATGAGCGTGCGCTTGATTCCGCGGCTGACTTCGGGGCGCAGCCCCAGCTCCGTCAGCTTCTCGACGATGTGATCGATTTGTTCCGGCGTGCAATTCGGCTTCAGGACGATAATCACAGGTAGCCTCGCTGATGCGGTGTGTCACTTAAGCTTGTGGGCCGCGAAGGTGCGAAACAGGCAACGGATGTGTGAGATTTCTCTTCCGCGATGATGCCGCTCGGCGCGGTGAGCCGCAAGGTGACTTTCCTGCGCGTTAAGCCCGTCTCTTCGCAGGAGACGCGGTTAACGGAAGGCCTCGCTGCGCGGGTACGATCCCAGCACTTCCATGCGAACCGCGTTCTTTTTCAGGTCTTCCAGCGTTCGTTTGACGGCAGGCTCGCTGGAGTGACCTTCGAAATCGATGAAGAACAGGTAGCCCGTTTCCGGTCCCCTGAGCGGAAACGACTCGATCCAGGTGAGGTTAATCTTGTTTCTCTTAAACCCCGTCAGCGCATCCGAAAGCGACCCGGGACGGTGCGGAATCTGCAGCAACACCGCCGTGCGGTCCTTGCCGGTCGGCGAGTTGACGTCGTCACCAATCACCGCGAACCGCGTGACGTTGTTCGAGTTGTCTTCGATATCGTTGGCGATGATTTGCAAATCGTACTCGACGGCCGCCTGCCGGCTGGCAACGGCGGCGGCGCCGGGCTTATCGCGGGCAAGCTGCGCCGCCGTCGACGTGCTGGTCACTTCGATCAACCGCGCTTGCGGCATGCTGCGAGCCAGCCAATCGCGGCATTGCGAAAGTGCCTGAGGCTTGCTGTAGATCTCCGTGATCTCGCCTCGTGGACAGCGCGCCAGCAGGTTGTGATGAACGCTGATTTGAACTTCGCCGCAAATCCGCAGCGGCAATCGCGTGAACATGTCGAGCGTATCGACCACGCGGCCGTCGGTGCTGTTTTCGATAGGCACCAGCCCATAGTTGGCATGTCCGCGATTCACCTCTTCGAAAACAGCGGCGATGGTGCTGACGGGGCTGAGATCGGCCCATTCTCCAAAGCGCTCGATGGCCGCCAAATGCGTGAAACTGAACGGCGGTCCCAGGTAGGCGACGCGCTGAGTCTTGACGCGCCGGCGGGCCGCGCTGATGACTTCGCGAAACACTCCGCGAACCGCAGCAGCCGAGAGCGGACCGGGGTTGGCCTCCTCGAGCTGCTGCCACAACTCATCGTCCCCGCGCGGATCGAATAGCGCGGCATGCGGCTTTTCGCGCCCCTCGATCAGGGCGGTGGTGACTTCGGCGCGACGGTTGATCAGCTTGAGTATTTCGCGGTCGAGCGTCTTGACTTCCGTCTCCAGCGATGGGGGAGCTTTCGGCTTGGGAGCGGAGCGAACGGCCTTCGCCGCGTCCTGCGGGGGCGTCGACACAGCCTGTTTTGCCGGGATCCGGTTGGCATGGGATGGCGACGGCGCAGCGAGGGCACGTGCGACCGGCTTTTTCTTCTTGACCGTCGTGGGAACTTTGGCTCGGCTCGCTTTGGTCGCGGCCCGGCGTGCGGCTGGCGGCTTCGGCTTCACGCGCGTCGCTTTTCCATTGCGATTCTTCGACAACTTCTTTTTTGCCATGTGAGCCTTTCCGGCTGTGTTCCGCAAACCGCGTCGTCGGTCGGCAAAGCTACAGGCTGGCCGTCTTTCGAACTGCTTCTCAAGGCAACGGCTGCGGGCTCCCTATCGCACGCCGGCCCCAGCCCCCTGCAATCCTCCGAAAGCCTTCTCACGGTCAGTTAAGCAGTTGCCTTCGGGTTCGTTCAATTTTGCCATCCACGTGGACAGGCAGTCCGCACCGCATCGATATCACCGCGAAGCCAAGTCGCCAGCGCTCAACTTGTTGGCGAGCTTGGGGTTCCACCCCCTGGAGTCCTACTGCCTGGCGGGGTCGCCGGGCGGGTTTGCCCACGCTTCAGAGCCACCAACTCAAAATGCCACGTTGATTGTTGTACAGAGCGAAAATTAAAGTGTCAAGCAGCCGGCGACGCGACGTAAATTCAACAGCGATGAGTGGTTGCCGTTGCATGCCAGTCGTGTGAACATGTCCTGCGGTGCGCAAATGTAAGTCGCTGAATTGTAATGGCTTATGATACGAATTGACCTTGTGGGAACAGCCCGGAGCGTGCTGCCAAAGTGGCACCAGCTCCGATCTGTCTCGAACCCAGGTTGAGTGCCATTTTGGCACCACCGTGCCACGTTTGCTTTCGCGTTTGAGGTGGTGCAGATGACACATCGTCAATGGTGCGAGCGATTTAAGAGCACCTTAACATGAGAGGCGAGCTTGGCACGGCCTTTGCCTCTGTGGCGATGATCGATGCGCAAATCATGTTGCAGGCAGTCGTTGCCGTGAACTGTCTGTCATACGAACTGAATCGAGGAGAGTCACAATGGCCGTGGAACGCGAAAAAATCATCGGGATCGATTTGGGGACGACGAACTCGGTCGTTTCGGTGATGGACGGCGGAGAGGTGAAGGTGATCCCGAACCAGGAGGGGAATCGGATCACCCCGAGCGTCGTCGCTTTTACCGACAAGGGGGAAACCCTGGTCGGTGAGCCTGCCAAGCGGCAGGCGGTCACGAACCCCGCCAAGACCGTCTACTCCATCAAGCGCTTCATGGGACGCCGGCATAGCGAGGTCGAATCGGAAGAAAAGATGGTGCCATACACCATCGTCGGCGGGCCGCAGGATTACGTGAAGGTCAAAGTCGGTGACAAGGAATACACTCCGCCGGAGATCTCCGCCTTCATTCTGCGCAAGCTCAAGGAAGCGGCAGAAAACTACCTGGGACACAAGGTCAACAAGGCGGTCATCACCGTACCGGCTTACTTCAACGATTCGCAGCGGCAAGCGACCAAGGACGCCGGGCAAATTGCCGGCCTCGACGTCGAACGCATCATTAACGAGCCCACCGCCGCGGCTTTGGCCTACGGACTCGAAAAGAAGAAAGACGAGAAGATCGTCGTGTTCGACTTGGGTGGCGGCACGTTCGACGTCTCCGTGCTTGAAGTCGGCGACGAGCTGGTTGAAGTGCTCAGCACCAACGGCGATACCCACCTGGGTGGCGACGACTTCGACGAGAAGCTGATCAACTTTGTCGCCGATAAGTTCAAGGCCGAGCAGGGGATTGACCTGCGCCGCGATCCGATGGCGCTGCAGCGGCTGCGCGAAGCCGCCGAGAAGGCCAAGAAGGAGCTTTCGTCGTCGCAGACCACCGACATCAACCTGCCGTTCATCACCGCCGATAGCAGCGGCCCCAAGCACTTGCAAATGAACGTGACGCGCGCCGAGTTCGAGCGGCTGAACGACCCGCTGTTCGAGCGCTGCCGCCAGCCGGTCCTCAACGCCATGAAGGACGCGAAGCTGAAGCCGAGCGACATCGACGAAGTCGTGCTCGTCGGCGGTTCGACGCGCGTGCCCAAGGTTCAGGCGTTCGTTCGCGAGTTGTTCAACAAAGAGCCGCACAAGGGCGTCAACCCCGACGAAGTCGTGTCGATCGGCGCCGCCATCCAGGGTGGTATCATCGCGGGCGACGTGAAAGACGTCGTGCTCTTGGACGTGACGCCGCTGTCGCTCGGTATTGAGACCGAAGGCGGGATCATGACCAAGCTCATCGAGCGGAACACGACGATTCCGGTCGAGAAAAAGGAAACATTCTCGACAGCGGCCGACAACCAGACTGCCGTCACCGTGCGCGTCTTTCAGGGCGAGCGTCAAATGGCCGCCGATAACCGGTTACTCGGCCAGTTCAATCTGGAAGGCATCCCGCCGGCGCGGCGCGGCGTTCCGCAAATCCAGGTCGCCTTCGACATCGACGTCAACGGCATTTTGAAAGTGTCGGCCAAGGATCTCGCGACCGGCAAGGAGCAGTCCGTTCGCATCGAAGAGTCGAGCGGTCTTTCGGACGCCGAAATCGCCAAAATGCAAAAGGACGCCGAAGCGCACGCCGATGAGGACAAGAAGAAGCGCCAGCTTGCCGAGGCGCACAACAATGCCGCCAGGATGGTTTACGACACCGAAAAACTCTTGAAAGAGCACGCGGACAAGCTCGATGCCGCCTCGAAGTCGGCGATCGAGGCCTCGATGCAAAAGGTCCAGGAGGCAGCCAAGGGAGACGACGTCGCCGCCATCGAAAGCGCCCTCGAGCAACTCAACCAAGCGAACCACGCGCTGTCGAAGCAAATGTACGAGGCAGCCGCCAAAGCCGGGGCCGCGCCACAGGGCGACGGGCAACCGCAGCCGGCCGGAACGGCACCGAAGTCCGATGACAACGTGATTGACGCCGAGTTCGAGAAGGCTTGATCCACAGGAAGGGGTATTCAATGAGTGGTGTAACCAGTGAATGGCTTGCGGATTTGCCTGAAATCTATCGGGATATCTTCCAGGCATTTCCGGCATTCAACCCGCAGCATCGAGCTGGCGACGGCGTCGCATTCCAGAGCCTGTACAGCATGTTGAGCGACAAATATACGCTGACGGAAATCCGCGAAGCATGCGAACAACTGTCAAAGGGCGGTGCGGTCGAGATACGAAACGGAATATTCGCCCACCCTACCGAGATG
>JBBDVZ010000341.1:14243-15149 GCA_040903115.1 Planctomycetaceae bacterium | reverse complement strand
TATAACAAGACGCGACTCGCTCCCGAGGCGAAGCCGATCCTCAAGGTCGGCGTTAAGGGGGCCGACCAGGTCGTCGGCTGGGTTTACGAGCGGCCCGACTCGAAGAAAGGGCGATCGTTCGGGCTGACATTGGGGCACTTCCACGACAACTTCGGCATCGATGAATTTCGCCGGGTGATCGCCAACGGCATCCTCTGGACGGCCCATGTCGAGATTCCCGCCTCGGGAGCGCCGGTTCGCGTTTCGGCCCAAGATCTGGACGTCGGTCCACCTCCGGATCAAAAGACGGGGAAGTGAGACCTTGCGGTTGCCGGGAGGCCAAATATGGGATAAGATGAGTTTCTGAAACTGAGATTCAATCTCATCTGGAACGCCCCGTGTTCGAGCCGCAATTCATCCCGGTCGAGTATCTTGTCGCTGGCGAAGTCGGCCGGATTGCGCGAATCGACGGTGACGCCGCCGCTGTCGTGCGCCTCGCCGAAATGGGGCTGCAACAGGGTGTTTCCGTTCGCATGGTGCGGCCGGGGCGACCGTGCATTCTCGCCGTCGGCAACCATCGACTGAGCTTTCGCGGCGACGAGACGGCGATCGTTCTCGTCGAAATTTGTAACGACGGCCAAGCGGCCGGAAGTCCTCGGGCACAAGCGGGATGACGACGCTCGACACGCTCAGTAAAGGGCAACGGGCGCGGATCGTCGACATCGTCGACGACGATGCCGTCTCGGTGCGGCTGATGGAGATGGGGCTTTCCGACGGCGAAGAGATCGAGCTGCTTGGCTTCGCGCCGCTGGGCGATCCCATCGAGTTTCTCGTCCGTGGATATCGAATCTCGTTGCGGGCCAGCGAAGCCCGACGCGTCCGCATCGAACCGTTGTAAGCCGAGAGGGCCTTGCAAAACCCCTCTCC
>JBBDVZ010000341.1:0-14233 GCA_040903115.1 Planctomycetaceae bacterium | reverse complement strand
CCGTCCGGGGTGTGGGGGGGTGTGGGGTGAAAGCGTCGAGCGTCCCGACCCTCCCCCAACCCCTCCCTGGAAGGGAGGGGAGTTTCACTCCCCTGCCCGCTTCGAAGCCCAGTCATGTCCGCCACAAAGCCTGCCAACCCAGTCCGAACGCTGACGGTGGCCCTCATCGGGAACCCGAACACGGGAAAGAGCACGCTCTTCAACGCACTGGCCGGCATGCAGGCGCGGGTCGGCAATTATCCCGGCGTGACGGTCGAAAAGAAAATTGGCCGCATGCGTTGGAAGGGGCAGGCCATCTCGCTGGTCGACTTGCCGGGAACGTACAGCCTTTCGCCCCGCACTCGCGACGAAATGGTCTCCGTCGACGTGTTGTTGGGACGGCGGGGACTGGCCAAGCCCGACGCGGTCGTTTGCATTGTCGATGCCTCGAACCTCGAGCGCAACTTGTACCTCTTCAGCCAGATTCTCGATCTTGGTCTGCCGACGGTGCTGGTGCTGAACATGACCGACGTCGCCCAATCGCGGGGGATGACGATCGACGCTCCCGCCCTGGCGCGGAAGCTGGGAATTCCCGTGGTGAAAACCCAAGCGCACCGCAAACAAGGACTCAAAGAGGTCCGCCGGGCGATCGCGGAGGTCATCGACAGCGAGACGCCGGCGCCGCCGAAACTCTTTCCGCCCGAGTTCGATGTCGAATGCGACAAGCTGGGCGAGTTTTTCAGAAACGGTTTCAAAACGCCCCTCCCTTCCAGGGAGGGGTTGGGGGAGCGTAGAGACGTACGAACGCTTCCTGAGATTCCGTCCTATCTTCTCGAGCGGTTGATTCTCGATGTCCATGGCGAAGTGGAAGCTAAGTTCCGCGCGCACTCGCCCGACTTGCCGCGCGTTTTGCACGAGGCCCGCGAACGACTCAAGCAGGCCAATTGCCGCGTGCCCGCAATCGAGGCGAAGGTGCGCTACGCCTGGATCAAGGAATTGCTCACCGGCGTGGTCACCCATCCTGCGGTACGCCCCGTCACCGGCAGCGACCGCATCGACGGCATTCTCACCCATCGCATGGCCGGGCTGGCGATCTTCTGCGTGTTGATGTTGATCGTGTTTCAGGCGATTTACGCGTGGGCTGGGCCGTTTATGGACGCCATCGAAGGCGTGCAAGGCGCGGTCGCATCGCTGGTGGAAAACGCGATTGCGCCGGGCCCGCTGCGCAGCCTGCTCGTCGACGGCGTGATTGCCGGAGTCGGCGGCGTGATCACCTTCCTGCCGCAGATTGTGTTTTTGTTCTTCTTTATCGCATTGTTGGAAGATTGCGGCTACATGGCTCGGGCGGCGTTTTTGATGGACCGGTTGATGACGCGGCTGGGCCTGAGTGGCAAATCGTTCATTCCACTCATGTCGTCGTTCGCTTGCGCGATTCCCGGAGTGATGGCCACGCGCGTCATCGAGAACCGGCGCGACCGCATGACGACCATTTTGATTGCACCCTTGATGAGCTGTTCGGCGCGACTGCCCGTCTATTTGCTGTTGATTGCCGCGTTCATCCCCCCAGCCACCTATCTCGGGGGCTGGATCACGCTGCATGCATTGGTACTGCTAGGCATGTCGTCGGTCGGGGCGCTCGTGGCGATACCGGTGGCCTGGGTGTTGAAGAAGACGATTTTCAAAGGCGAGATTCCTCCCTTCGTGATGGAGTTGCCGAGCTACAAATGGCCCTCGCCGCGAATCGTTGCCAACCGCGTATACGATCGCGCCAAAGCGTTTGTGATGCGCGCGGGAACGTTGATCTTCGCAACCTCGATTGTGGTGTGGGCGGCTGGATATTTTCCCGGCGATCACTCGCAGCTTGACCGCCTGACGGCACAGATCGAATCGCAGGAGACTCAAGCGGATGCGGACAAGCCTTCTCAGGATGAAATCGACGAACTGACAGCCGAGCGAAACCGCCAGAGCAGCGAATTGATTTCCGGCAGCTTTTTAGGGCGGGCGGGGCACGCGATCGAGCCGCTCGTCAAACCGCTGGGTTGGGACTGGAGAATCGGCGTCGGGGCGATCGCATCGTTTCCCGCCCGCGAGGTGATCATTTCGACGCTTGGCACCATCTACAGCCTGGGCGGCGACGTCGACGCGAAGGACGAATCGCTGCAAGGTTCGTTGCGCGCCGCCGCCTGGCCGGACGGGCAAAAGGTTTACAATGTCCCGGTGGCGCTGTCGATCATGGTGTTCTTCGCGCTGTGCGCGCAATGCGCCGCCACGTTAATGGTTATCAAGCGCGAGACGAACAGTTGGCGCTGGCCCGTCTTCACTTTCGTTTACATGACAGCGCTGGCATACGTAGCAGCCTTGATCACGTATCAGGTGGGCATCCGAATCGCCTGAATTGTCGAGTACGATCATGAATGCCGGAACCTGGCAACTCATCTTGGCCCTCGTCGTGGTCGCCGGAGCCGTCGCCGTGTTGGCACGCCGAGTCTACCGGCTCATTCACGGGACACCATCGCGGGGCTGCGGATCGGGCGGCTGCGGAAGCTGCGCGACCGACGCTTCCCAAACCGGCGCCGAGGTGCGTCCGCTGGTGGGTTTGAACTTGTCCGCGCCGTCCGATGACGTTCCCGTATCGACGCGCGAGAAGGACGCATAGGACTCTCGTCAAAACAACTTGAGCCTTTTTCGTTGAATGACGAAGCACGAAATCCGAATGACGAAGGAAATCCGAAGCACGAAGCACTCAGGAAAGGCTCGCATCTTTTCTCGTGCTTAGGTCATTCGTGCTTCCTTAGACATTCGGATTTCGTGCTTCGGATTTAACCACAACATGGATCAGATTATTCTGGCGAGCGCACTAAGCCTTGTCAGCGGGTCGATGGCCGTCGAAAATGTTTCTCATGTGGAAACGCGCGTTGATGGCGCTCGTGGTGGCGCTTTTGCTTTATGGCCTGCTGATCTACAAACAGGGCCGCACGGGGCCACGTCGGGTCTCGGGGTTCATCGAAGCCGACGAGATTCGCGTCGGTTCGCGGGTCGGCGGACGCGTCTCGCGCGTGCACGTCGTCGAAGGCGCCGAGGTGGCGGCCGGCGACCTATTGGTCGAGCTCGAGCCGTACAGCCTCCTGGAACGCCAGGCCGAGGCGAAGGCGCAACTGGCGCAGCGCGTGTCAGACTACCAGCGGCTGAATGCCGGCTTTCGCAAGGAAGAGCAACAACAGGCCGCCGCCCGCGTCGAGCAATTCGAGGCCGAGCTCGAAAAACTGAAGAACACGCCGCGTCCCGAAGAGCTGGAAGCGGCCCGGCAGGACGTCGAACAAGCACGCGCCCAGTACGATCTCGCCCGCGTCGATCACGACCGGATCGAGCAGCTTTTCGAAAAGCAGGCCACCTCGCAAGATCGTTTCGACCGATCGGCTAGTGAGCTGCGGGTGGCCAAAGCTTCGCTCGAGTCGCGAAGGCAGCGCCTGTTGCTTCTGGAGGGCGAGCCACGGCCCGAGGACATCGCAGCGGCGACCGCGCGCGTGAAAGAAGCGCAGGAAGCTTCGAACCTGGTCCATAATGGGTACCGCGTCGAGGAAATCGCGCAAGCCAAGGCGGCCGTCGATGCAGCACAGGCCGCCGTTTCAATCGTCGAAAAAGAGTTGCAGGAACTGGCGATCAAGGCGCCATCGAATGCGATCGTCGAAGCGGTTGATTTGCAGCCGGGCGATCTGATCGGCGCCAACGTGCCGGCCCTTTCACTGTTGGACCGTGGTCGGCTGTGGGTGCGGGCCTACGTTTCCGAAAATCGCCTCGACCTGAAAGACGGCCAGCCTGTCTGGGTGACCGTCGACAGTTTCGAGGGCGAGGTTTTTGAGGCGCGCGTCTCCTTCGTGTCGCGCGAGGGCGAGTTCACGCCGCGTAATATTCAAACGCCCGAAGAGCGTTCGAAACAGGTGTTCCGGATCAAGGTCACCCTGACCGAAGGGCTCGACCGCCTGAGGCCCGGAATGTCGGCCGACGTCTGGTTCGAAAAACCATGAACCCGCAATCCATCGACGACTCGCAGGTGGTCATTAACGTCGACGGGTTGACGCGTTGGTTCGGGCCGCTCTTGGCCGTCGACAACGTTCACTTCCAAATTTACCGAGGCAGTATTTTCGGACTGCTCGGTCCCAACGGCAGCGGCAAGTCGACAATCATCCGCATGCTGTGCGGCGTGTTGGAACCATCGGCGGGCACGGCCACGGTGCTCGGCTTCGACGTGCGTCGCGAGGCGGAGGCCATCAAGCAGCACATCGGCTACATGTCGCAGCGGTTCAGCCTTTACAGCGATCTGAGCGTCCGCGAGAACCTGGAGTTTTACGGGCGGATCTACGGTCTCGACGACAGGCGGCTGGCCGCACGCTTTCAAGACGTCGTCGGTTTGACCGGCATCGGCGACCGGCTCGATCAATTGGCCGGCCATCTCTCAGGCGGATGGAAACAACGGCTGGCACTGGCGTGCGCGCTCATTCACGAGCCGAGCGTTGTTTTTCTCGACGAGCCCACCGCGGGTATCGACCCGGTGGCGCGGCGGGACCTGTGGGACCTGCTGTTCGAACTGGCGGGTCGCGGCGTCACGCTGTTCGTCACCACGCACTACATGGACGAGGCCGAGCGCTGCAGCAAAGTGGGTTATATCTCGGGCGGCAAACTGATCGTCTGCGGTAAGCCGGACGAACTCAAACGCCTCGACACGGTGACCCCGCCGGGAACACGGCGCTGGGAAGTGGAGACGCCCTCGTCGACGGCTGCGCTATCGCGGCTGCGAACGGCGGAAGGCGTTCTTGATGCCACGCTGTTCGGCCAGACGATTCACCTGCTGGCTACCGACGAACTGAACGAGACGAACCTTGCCGAGCGATTGCAGTTGCCCAAGGAAGCAACCACGTTTCGGCCGATCGAACCGACGTTGGAGGACGTCTTTGTGACGCTCAGCCGAGCGGCGGATGACGGAAAGCTGTCGTCAACCGATGTTCGCCCCCCCACCCCGGCCCTCCCCCGCGAGGGCCTGCGGCGAGCTCAGCCGAGCGGGGGAGGGGGTTCAGACCTGGACGCTCAAGAACAGCGAGGCCATGTGGCGCAGCCAACACCGCGTCCGACACGTCGATCGGGTCCGTTCAACGGGTTGATGGCGATTTTGCGGAAAGAGACCTCGCATGTCCGGCGGGAACCCTCGACGCTGTTCTTTCTGCTGGTTGTGCCCGTTATTCAGACGATTATTTTCGGCTATGCGATCAACACGCAAATTGAGAACATCCCAACGGTTGTCTTCGATCTCGACGGCCGCCGCGCTGCGCGCGAGCTGGTCGAAAGTTTTGAGAACACGCGCACGTTCGCGATCATCGACCAGGTGTTCGACGAGGATTCGTTTCGGCGCTCGTTGACGTCGGGTCGGGCGCGCGTCGGAATCAAGATCCCGCCTGATTTCACCGATCGATTGGTGCAGGGAGAACAGTCGCGCGTGCAGTTGCTCATCGACGGCAGCGACTCTCAGGTAGCCACCAGCGCGCTCAACACCACGAGCCTGCTGGGGTTCACCCGCTCGTTGCGAATCGCGCAGCCGCTGGCCGAGGGCCTGCCGAACGTGCCGGCCCGAGACGCCTTCGGGCACGTCGCCATCCCGATCGAAATGCGGCCGCGGCTGTTATTCAATCCCGATTTGAAGAGCGAGCATTTTTTCGTGCCTGGTTTGGTCGGCATCATTCTGCAGTTGGTGACGCTGTTTTTGACGTCGTTTGCCATCGTCCGCGAACGAGAGCTTGGGACGTTGGAGCAGTTGTTCGTCACGCCAGTAGGGCGGGCCGGGTTGATGCTGGGCAAGCTGGTGCCGTATGCCTTCATCGGCGTCGTGGAGACGCTGATTGTGCTGACGGTGATGGTTTACGTGTTCGGCGTTCCCATCCGCGGCAGCGTGGCGCTCTTGATGGCGCTCTCGACGTTGTTTCTGGTGTGCGCCCTGGGCCTGGGATTGTTGGTGTCGACGCTCGCGAAAACGCAACTGCAGGCCATGCAGTTTGCCTTCCTGATCATGCTGCCTTCGGTGCTGCTTTCGGGATTCGTGTTTCCGCGGAGTGAAATGCCCTGGCCGATTTACGCGATCAGCTCCATTTTGCCCGTGACGTACTTCGTCGAGATTTTGCGGGGCGTCGTACTGCGCGGCGCCGATCTGATCGACTTGTTGCCCAATGTGGCGGCCCTTGCCGCCTGCTGCGTGGCGATTCTCCTGTTGAGCATCTCGCGGTTCCAGAAGCACCTGGCTTAGAGCGTCTGACAGGAAGTGGAAGGGGTGAGGCGCTCGGACCGCTTCACCCTCCCCCAGCCCCTCCCTGGAAGGGAGGGGCGTTTCGAAGGCACTATTTCGCCGCGGCAGGCCGGCGGATCACCCAAATGTCGGTGACGTAATGGTGTTGGCGCCAGTTCAAACGGCGTTGGTCCAGCCTCGACCAATCGACGACGATTTTGCCATCCTGCACGGCTTCGGCGGGCACCTCAAACTCCTGCTCGGTGACCTTGTCGTACGTCTCTCCCTTTCGAATCAATTTGGCCGGCTTTTCGTCGATGAGCAGCGGAGTGACCCCCTGCGAAAAGAGCTTGATCGTGTACGTCGCTTTTGGATCGAGCGCGGAATATGTGAGACCTCCAGGGATGCGGTTGTGGTAGGTATGCCAGGCAAAACGCAAACCGCGGCGCTGTTCTCCCATCCAACGCTGTGTCGGCATCGGCATCTCATAATAGTGCCGCATGGCGTCGCCGCCATTGAACAGCTTGACCATGTGGGGAGATCGACCGACGTGCCCGATGACGTCGTAGTATCCACCCTCGCCGAAATTCTCCCAGTTGCGGATGACGTCGATCTGTTTGATTTGGGCTGATTTGTCGGACATGCCGGCGATGCGCTCGAATTGATCTTCCAGCCACCAGCGGTTATTGAGCGGGTAGTTCACGAAATCCATCATGCAACCGCGCTCCGAACCGCTGGCCCCGTATTTGGGCACGCTGGTTTGATAGCTGATGGTCTGAAAGAGGTGTTCGGCCAGCGCCTCGACGCGGCCGAGCCATTCCTTTTTTCGCGGTTCAGTCGTTGTGCGGTTGAGGATGTCGCGCGCTTCGTCCAAAGCGGCGGCCACGCCAATTTTGTCCGCCTCGCCGAGCTTATCGAGAGCGAGTGACTCCAACTCGTTCTCATAAATCTGCCGATGCCGCGTGTAACCGTCGTAATAGGCGCGGAAGAGGTGCATGTCGAAGCGCCAGTTCGTGGAACTGCCGCTGAGTTGCTGCTCCAGTTGCTGCCACTGAATCAGCGTGCCGTCGACCGATGCGTTCTCGATGAGGCTGCCGCGTAAATTCGTCTCGAGCGCCAGAATCGCATCCGCGCCCGCCTCGGCAAAGTCAGGGCGGAAAAAGTAGCGGGCGTAGTCGGCGGCGATGTCGCGCACCGGGCAGTCCGGTTCCCACGCCAATTGCGTCCACAGGTTCTTGTTGAAGTCATCGTGAATTCCATCGGAATAGGAAATGAAGCCATCGGTGTACCGATAGTCGTTGTGGTAGATGGCGGCATAGTCGACGGGACGCGGATTGACCGGCTCGCGTCCAATTGTCACGCCCCACGCCGGATCGAGCCATGGCACGGGATATTGGCAGCGAACGACGTGGGTGATGTCCGGGTACCAGCGGAGCTTGTACTGTGAAGGCAGCCTTTTGCGAGTGGCTGCCATTGGCGGGCTGCTCGGACCCATCACAGCGCCGCCCAGCCAGTCGGGCTTGTTGGCTTCCAGATAGGCGTAGAAGTCGTCGACCTCAGCTCCGCGAAACCCTTGCAGCGAGATCCAAATCGCCGCGCGCGGGTGATACTTGCGCATCACCTTGGCCATCTCCGCGGCGTACGGCAGCAGGTCTTTGGCACTATTGGAGCCGGGATCGCCGCCGGGAATGAACACGGCATCCAGCCGCTTGCAGGATTTGTAAAACTCTTCCTGCTGCTTCAGGAACGCCGCGCCTTTCGTCGCATCGGGGAGGGTGAACTCGACCGGCACCCACACCCAGTGCTCGAGATCGTACTTGTCGCAGAGGTCGGCGAACTTCGCGTTCAGCTCCTCGCGGCTGTACTTCATCAGCGGCGTCTTGTCTTCGTCCTGGAAGGGAATGTTCTCAACGGCGTTGGCTCCGAAGACGACCATGTCGCGGAAGTATTGGTCGAATTGTTCGATCGTCCAGGCATCCCAACTGTTGGCCCGCGCGCGATAGCCGATCTGATGCCCGCGGATCGCCCGATCGGGGGCCAGATGCGACGAGAACTCGGCGTCGAGCGAGATCGACCCTGCTTTCCAGTCGAGCGAGCGGAGCAGCTTTCCCACGCCAAACATCACGCCGCGTGGATCGCTTCCGGTGATAACGACCATGTTGGGGCGGCCGCCCTGTGCTCGAATCACGTCGATGGCAAAGCTTTCCGGCTTGCTCAACACGCTACTCGACATCGACGGAATCTGATCTTTCCATTCGGGCGCAGCGGATTTCACGGAGAGCGCGATAATGACATCGGCTTTCGCCGGCCATTTATCGACAACGGGCCATTTCACGCCGGTTCGCTTTGTGATCTCTTCGGTCAGAATCACCGGCGCGATCTTTTCCGCGGCGGGCAATTCGCCGTGACGGATCACAACCGTGGCGTGCGTCAAATCGATGGAATCGGCAGCCGCGGCCGACGTAGCGCAGCTTGCAAGACATACGGCGATGGACAAAGCAATCTTTTGCATGGCGGCCTCAGATGAGTCAATGTTGCAGGTACATAGAAGAACGGTTGTCCGCATGCCAAAATAGCCTGTTTTCGTCCCCGTTGCCACTTCCCCCAGCGGACGAGTCGCAATTGGCTGCACCGGGTGCCATGGCCATAGCTCTGCGTGGCTATGTCCTCGAAGGCATGCCCACCCAAAGCGGTGGCACCCACCATCCTACGCTGGTCGGTTAGCGATTAGCTGAGATCGACGATCCAGGCCGACGAAATGTGCTCAACGACGTGTCTCGCAAGATTCAACCACGAGCGGCATTTGTTCAGAATGAGGCTGTCGGCGGTAGCGACAATTTCGTCGCTTTCGATGAGCACGGCATCCGGGTTCTGCACGAGTTCCACGTCCCAATTCCACCCATGTGCGGCAGCAACATCGCACAGGATGCGTTTGAGCCGCCCGCTATTCGAGACAGGACTGTCCAGCAGCCAGCGACATCCGGCGACGTTCCACCCGGCGACGACGTTGCCAATCAATTCCAGTGCAGGCAATGTTTCGGCCACCTTGCGATAACTGCCGTGCATGCTGGCCATGTCGCGGTAGCAGCCGTCTTTGGCCGCCAGAATGACTCCGCCGCCGAGTGCCGCTTCGACCGTTGTCAGCACGTTGTATCCGTCAATCCAGACAATTCGATCTTTGAGTCGAGGCGGCGCAACGAGCCTGGTTCCGCGGTCCTCGACCATCGCCCGTGAAGCCGCACAGCGCGAGACAGCCGTCCGCTGCCGGCTCGTGAGACTGTAGCGATCTCCCACCAGCTTCAATGCCGAATTTGTCGCATACGCACGATCGAGCAGCCAGCAGAGGTCATTGGTGGCGGCGCGGAGTTGCGGGACTTCGGCTTCTGAAAAGAGTCTTCGGTCGTCGGGATGCGGACCACGATGGCTTCGCGTGTCGGGCAACGCTCACCTCTCATAGGTCCCGATCAATTCCCCCTGCGCCAGGACATGGCCGTCGATGGCCTTCAGCAGCGAGGCTTTGTCGAGACCCGGCTGCAGCGAGAGGTCGGCGTCGATGGCGTAGAGCCGAAAGTGATAGTGGTGCACGCCATGCCCAGGCGGCGGAGCCGGTCCCCGATAACCGATGGTGCGTCCGCTCGACCAGGAATTGCGTCCCTGCAGTGCGCCGGCCAGATCCTTCGGTGAGATGGGCGGTACTCCGGCGGGCAGCCCCGTCAATTCGCCCGGGAGATGGTAAATGACCCAATGCACCCAGGGTTCGGCTGTCGGGGCGTCGGGGTCATCGCAAATGAGCGCCAACTGGCGCGTCCCGGAAGGCAATCCGTGCCAATCGAGCGGCGGGGACAGGTCTTCCCCGTCCCCGGTATGCTCGCGCGGAATTCTCTGCCCAGACGCGAAAGCCGGGCTGGTCATCGAGATACTCATGGAAGCCGCCCCCGGTCTTCGTGCCATCATACCACCACACGGACGGCATAGACACCGTCGAATGATAGGGTTAAATGGTTATGGCGATTGGCTCGGTTGGGTAAGTTGAGCGCGGGCGGCTTTATGCAACGGCATGGCCGGCGTAACTTTTGGACAAGAAGTCCAAAGTCCGACCATGGAGTTCTTGAACCTGCAAAATGGCCGTTTAGAATGGGGGCAGTCTCGCGGACAGTTGCGTTCACAATCAATTCGTGGCAGGAATCTCTGCCGTGCCTGAACGAGGAGCAACGCGAGATTGGTTCCGTCCGATCACCGGCGGATTTTCCATAGTTACTCTGTATTGAGTCGTCACCCAGACTTGGAGGCTTGACGGAGGGCTGTATGGATCCCGGCACGCTTGAACGCACACGTAATGTCAACGAAGGCCGTGAAGTCACGATTTCGACGGCAACACCGTCGAACGCAATTGAGTTGATTGCCGCTTCGACCAGCGCGAGCGCCGGCTCGCAGCCGCCGGCCTGGCGCGTTGAACGTTGGCTGCTGAAGCGCCTGCTGATTGCTTTGGGAAACGTGCCACTGACGGTGCAACTTTGGGACGGAACCGAAGTCGCGGCAGTCGACGGATCTCGAAACGCTCGGATGATCGTTCGCGACCGGCCGACGCTGTGGAAGCTGATTCTCGATCCGACGTTCCAGTTCGGCGAGGGATACGCGACCGGCCGCATCGACGTCGACGGATCGTTGGACGAACTCCTGCGGGCGGTCAACACTCGATGCACCGGGGGCCGCGCGGGAATCGTGCCGGGATGGGTGCATCGCCCTCGCCGAAACACATTATCCGGCTCGCAAAAGAACATTCACCACCATTACGACATCGGAAACGATTTTTACGAGCTTTGGCTCGACGAGCAGCTTGCCTACACCTGCGCGTATTTTTCGCGGCCGTCGCAATCTTTGGAGGAAGCCCAGGTCGCGAAAATGGACCACGTCTGCCGCAAACTCTGGCTGCGGAAGGGCGAAACCGTCGTCGAGGCGGGATGCGGCTGGGGCGCGTTGGCATTGCACATGGCCCGGCAATATGGCGTGACAGTCGAAGCCTATAACATTTCATCCGAGCAGATCGCCTACGCACGCCAGCGTGCCAACGATGAAAACCTGGCGGACAGGGTGAAGTTCATTCAGGACGATTGGCGAAACATCAAGGGGCGATACGACGCCTTTGTCTCCGTCGGAATGCTCGAGCACGTGGGGTTGGCGAATTACGGCCGACTCGGCGACGTCATCGCTCGATCGCTGCACAAAGGGGGCCGAGGCTTGATTCACACCATCGGACAGAATTATCCGCGTCCCTTCGATCGCTGGACGCAGCAGCGAATCTTTCCGGGGGCTTACCCTCCGACGCTGGCCCAAATGATGAACATCTTCGAGAAAAAAGGCTTCTCGGTTCTCGACGTGGAGAACCTGCGGCTGCATTATGCCGAAACGCTGCGTCATTGGTGGGAGCGTTACGAGCGATCGGCGGACGTCGTCGCCAAGATGTTCGACGAGCGGTTTCTGCGGATGTGGCGGCTCTATCTCGCGGCGTCGATGGTCGCCTTTCAGGTCGGGAACCTGCAACTCTTCCAAGTGGTTTTCGCGCCGGGCCGCTCAAACGGCGTCCCGCGCACGCGCGAGTACCAGTACGCCGACGTCGATCTCATGTTCGCCGAGGGCTCGGACAGCCCCCTGCCGGGAGAGGGCCCATGGAACACTGCGACGTCTTGATTGTCGGCGGGGGACCGGCGGGCTCGTCGTGCGCGCGGGCCCTGCGTGCGGCCGGCGCCGGCCTCGACGTTCTTATCATCGACAAGAAACCGTTCCCGCGCGACAAGACCTGCGCCGGTTGGGTCACGCCGCCGGTGCTCGACCTTCTTGACGTCGACATCGACGACTATCGGCGCGGCCGGACTCTGCAGCCCATCACGGGATTCCGCACCGGGATGATCGGCGGACACACGGTGTTGACGACGTATCCCGAGCCGGCCAGTTACGGCATCCGCCGCTGCGAATTCGATCATTACCTGCTCGAGCGTTCAAATGCGCGAAGCCGGCTGGGAGAGCCGGTCCGATCATTGGTGCGCGACGGTCAATGTTGGCTGGTCAACGATGAGATCCGGACGGCGTTGCTGATTGGCGCGGGGGGCCACTTTTGCCCCGTCGCAAGGTTGTTGGGTGGCAGAGAGCTCGCTGACTCGTCGGTGGTGGCCGCCCAGGAAATTGAGTTCGCCGCTACCGCCGATCAACTTGGTGGCGTGCGCGTCGAGCCGGAAATTCCCGAGCTCTATTTCTGTGAAGATCTACAAGGTTACGGTTGGTGCTTCCGCAAGGGCGATTTCCTCAACATCGGCCTCGGACGCGTCGATCCGCAAGGGCTTTCATCTCATCTGGCCGATTTTTGTGAGTACCTGCGATCGAGCGGCCGCGTCGATTGCGACATCCCTGCGCGCTTTCACGGACACGCCTATCAGTTGTACGAACGAGTGCAGCCCAAGCTCGTCGATGATGGCGCTTTACTCATCGGCGACGCCGCCGGACTTGCCTACGCGCAAAGCGGCGAGGGAATCCGGCCCGCAGTGGAATCGGGTTTGATCGCCGCCGACGTCATACTCCAGGCGCAGGGTAACTACGAGCGATCAACCCTCGATTCCTACCGCCGGCGGATCATCGAGCGGTTCGGCACGCCTCGCTCGGGCAGCGTTGCCGGCTGGCTGCCCGCCGGGTGCCTGCGGGTCCTGGCGGCGCGGCTAATGGCCACTCAATGGTTTTCGCGGCACGTCGTGCTCGATCGCTGGTTCCTTCACAGCGGCCAAGCGGCTTTGTCTCTTTGATAGACTCCATGAAGAATCTCATCGCCATCGCACTCATGTCCGCCACTGTGGCTTGTTCAACGGCGCTGTCAGCCGCCGAGCAGCCGCGGCCGCTCAATTTCGTGGTCATTCTGGCCGACGACTTGGGAGCCGCGGAGCTGGCCTGTTACGGCAACCGGGAACATCGCACGCCGCATCTCGACCGGTTGGCGCAAGAGGGCATGCGCTTCCGCACCTGCTACGCGACGCCGATTTGCTCGCCGAGCCGCGTGATGCTGATGACAGGGCGATACGGCTTTCGCACGGGCTGGTACAACTTCACCGGCCGGCCCGGCTCACCCACTTACAAGAATTCAGACTACGACCTCGGGACCGCGGAGCTGACCTTCGCCGACGTGCTCAAGACGGCCGGCTATGCGACGGCACTGTCCGGCAAATGGCAGTTGACGGGCAAGGTTCCCACGCTCATCCACGATTGTGGATTCGACGAGTACATGATGTGGGCGTACAAACACAATCTGCCCGAGGGAGTCGTGCACACCGGCGCCTGGGAAGATGCGAAGTCGCAAAAGACCGAGCGCTATTGGCATCCCTCGATCGTCTCGAACGGCAAGTACCGCCCGACGACGGAAAACGATTACGGCCCCGACCTGTTCAACGATTACCTGATCGATTTCATCCGCCGCAACAAGCAGCGGCCGTTTCTCGCTTACTATCCGATGTGCCTCACGCACCGGCCTTGGCGACCGACTCCCGACCTCGAACACAAGGGCCGGAAAACAGAGGGCGGGTTGAAGCACAACGTCGAGTACATGGATCATCTTGTCGGGCGGCTCGTGCAGGCGATCGACGATGAAGGTCTGCGCGAGAACACGGTCATCTTTTTTATGGGCGATAACGGCACGCAAGGAGCCGGCAAAGGCGCCGTGACCGAAATGGGGGCGAGGGTTCCGTTGATCGTGCGTTGCCCCGGCGCTGTGCTCGACGGCGTCGTCAGCGACGAACTCGTCGACCTTACCGACGTCTTCCCCACGCTGATCGACTTCGCACACGCCACTTTGCCGACCGATCGGGATATTGACGGTGTCAGCCTCGTTCCGACGCTGCGCGGCGAGAATGGCACCCATCGGGATTGGATTTTCAGTTACTTGCACAACCGGCGAATCCTGCGAGACCAGCGTTGGTTGCTGGAAGGCGACGGACGATTCTACGATTG
>JBBDVZ010000340.1:0-15159 GCA_040903115.1 Planctomycetaceae bacterium | reverse complement strand
TCCGCTCCAACCACTATCCCTTGTGGACACGCGACCTTCGGGAAGTGCCATTCGGGACGGGAGTCGTTTCTCCGGCGGTTTCCGGGGCCGGCCCCAGCCGCCGGATCATCAATAAACGACTCCCGTCCCCCTTTTCCATCCCCCGGACGCCTCGACCCTCGACTCGACTGAGCTCGCCGAAGTCCCCCAACCCCTCCCTGGCAGGGAGGGGAGTTTGCAACCGCGATCGCCATTCGCCATCTAATCCGCCGATTTGTTGCCGCCGTTTTCAACCAACGCCCGCATGTGGCAGGCGACGCTTTCGGCGAGTGCTTGCAGGTTGTAGCCGCCCTCGAGCAGGCTGACGATTTTTCCGCTGCAGTATTCCGAGGCGACGGCGCGAACCATTTTTGTCAGCGTGGCGAAATCCTCGCTTTCCAACCCGAGTGAACCGATGGGATCGTCAGCGTGAGCGTCGAAGCCGGCGCTGACGAGAACCAGTTCGGGCCGGCACTTTGTCGCCGCCTCTTGAAGTTTCATCTCGAACTGGTCGCAGTATGCGTCGCGCGAGATGCCGAATCGCAAGGGCAGGTTGAACGTCGTCCCAAGGCCTTTGCCGTGACCCGTTTCATCGGCGCTGCCCGTGCCGGGATAGAACGGGTAGCGATGCGCCGAGAAAAAGAAGACGTCGGGATCCTCGTAGAAAATATCTTGAGTGCCGTTGCCGTGATGCACGTCCCAATCGACGATCAGCACGCGCTTCAGGCCGTGTTTTGCTTGAGCGTGTCGCGCCGCGACCGCGACGTTGTTGAACAGGCAAAAGCCCATCGCCCGATCAGGCAGCGCATGGTGGCCGGGAGGACGAACCAAGCACACGGCCTGGCGGTGCGGACCGCCGAGCACCCGGTCGACCGCTGCGCAAGCCGCGCCCGCGGCGTGGAGTGCGACGTCGTACGATCGAGGCGAGACGATGGTATCGGCGTCGAGATGACCGCCGCCTTCTCGCGCGAAATCCTCGACGGCGCGAATGTAATCGGCGCTGTGGATCCGCTTGAGCTGGGCCGGGTCAACCTGGCTGAATTCACCCCGGTCGTATTGCTGCTGCCAAGGTTCCTGCCGCTCGAGTCGCCGCGCGATGCTGGTAAGCCGTTCCGGGCATTCGGGATGCCCTCCGGTGGCGTGCTCGAGAAACAGCCGGTCCGAGAACAGGATCGCCATGCTCGACCTCCCGTGAAGGTGCTCCGAAACTCTCGTGCCGACCCGCCGACGATCCGCTTGCAGCCGGGCTGGGGCCGATTCGCAGACTGGACCAATCGACCGACTAATCGGCATAAACCGTTCCGCGCGCAGGGCCGGGCGGGCGTGTCGGTTGAAAATCAGGCCGAAAAATCATCTCCGGCGATCACGGGTCGCACCGGCGACGCGAAAGTCGCTGAAGACGACGGAAACTGCTTGACAGTCAAGAATTCGGGGTGATAACGTATAAGTTGTATGCGGGCCACACTGGAAATCGCAAGCCGCGACTTCTTTGTATCCGGTGGTGCGGTGGGATTCAAAAGGGGGGGACCTCCTCACAGCCAGCGCTGTGATGGTGCCGCCTCGCGCGAACGCAACGCACCCGAACGAACGGATTCATTCCTGTAGAAGCGCAATCCTTTCCTCCCTGAGTACCTGGATCGTTCGAATTCGTGCTCGTTTTAGCTGACGTTGAAATGCAAAATTTGGCGTTTCAACTGGTGGCAAATGGTTCTGCCGCATACGTCCTTATGATATAAGTAGACCACCCTGTGCGATTTCTGGTTCCGCTGCCGTCCGAGCCGCTGGACCGTTTCTGCCGGACTGTCGAGTGAGGGACTCACAGTGCGACGACCGACAGCCGTGTTTGGAAGACCAATAACCGATTTCGCTTCGACTGCGCCCCTTTGGTTGTGCGGCATCGCCGTCGTTGGGTTGATCTGGGCATTGTCGGCGTCCGCGGAATTGTCGGCGCAACAGCCCAAAGTGGAAAAAGCGCCGTCGGCCCCCGACAACAGCGCAGTTCCCCCTCCTCAAGACGCCGCGCCGGTTGAAGACGCGGCCGAACCGCCGCCCGAGCTGCCGCCGGGCTTCAAGCCCCCCGGCAAGCTGCCGGCGGACATGCGGCTTGAAAAACCGCTGATGACCGATGAGGAGGAGGATGCGCTCAAGAAAGAACTGCTTCAAGCTGCATACAAAAATGTGTTGTTTAACGGCGATTTGAATCCCGCCGGCGTGCAGGATCTGCTGAAGAAAGTCGCGAAGTACGACGTCTATCGCCTCTCGATGCGGAAGTATCGACGCAACCTGCACGAGATCCGCGAGGCGCTGATTTCCGACGTTCGCAACGCGGCGACATTGTTGAAGGCCGGACCGCAAGCCGATTCGTTTCGAACGTACTTCCTGCAGGAGGTTGTCAACCGAGCGGAGGAGCTGCTCGACGGGAACTTTTACGTACGTCTGCAGGCGGCCCTCGTCCTGTCGCACTTGAACTTGCGCGAATACGCGCAAGGCGCTCCCGAAGTGCCGTTCGCGCCGGCGCTCAAGCCGCTGGTGGCCATCGTCAACAGCGACGAGCAGCGGCAGGCGGTCAAAATCGTCGCCGTGCGAGGCATTCAGCGAATGTCGCTGGCCGGAATTCCGACCGAGACGGAGCGCGTCGACATCGCGACGCGGCTTATCAGCGAGTTGAAGAATCCCAAGTCTCATGCCTGGTACCAGTGCCGGTTGATTGAAGCGCTGGCGACGATCGATTTGGCGGTCGACCGGGAGAACCGGGCGTTCATCATCCAGATACTCACCGAAATCGTCGCCGATGACGGGCGCCATTGGCTCGTACGGACGGAGGCCGCCAAGGGAATCGGCCGCGCGAAAATCAGCGCGACGATCAATCTGAAAAAGGTCATTTACGAGGTCGTCAAACTCGGGCGCGACATGATCGACGCCTACAATCAGAAACCCAACGCCTACTACTGGCGCAACTGCTTCTTCAACCTGTACCTGACGTTTCAGCCGCGCGACTCCGACGAAAAGACCCGCCAGGCGGGATTGAAGACGCGCGACTTTGGCGATTACAACGCGTTGCTCGACTCCGCGTACCAGGAGATTCATCCGCTGGCTGCGCACGTGCTCAATGCGTCTTCAGCCTTGCCCGAGCCGATTCCACAGGCTCGAATCGATGGGGCTGAGGACTGGTTGAAGAAGAACGTGCCGGAGAATCAAACGGTCGGTCCCGGCCTCCCACCAATTTCCCGCCTGCAGGCCAAAGACGAGACGCGTCCTCAGCGATAATCGCGACGCGCTCGTTGTCAGCGGGTCAATGCCTCAAGAAGCGTTCACCAGCGGCGGGGCAAGTTCCGTTTGCATCGGCTTGGCAACGGGCAGTCAAGCGGAGACTGGCACTGGGGTGGCTGGGGTCGAGCCGCCAGGCTCGCCCCCAGGCCGCTCGAATTGGGGGCACGCTGGCGCGTGACCCCAGGCACCCTCCACGCCTTTGATTTCCCAACCTTGTCAATCGTCGCAATCAGAAATGAGCGCACCCCGCGCAACTCACGCCGGCGAATAAAAGATTTCCCGCAGTGGTTCGCGAAGCACGCCGCGATGCTAAGATCGTGATGTGAAAACCCGGCGATCGCAGCGGCGGCAACTCGCAGCCCGGTCTGCATGACATCTGGGCCCAAGTGGGCCAGCGAACACGGCCAACGCCCTGGCAACGATAACATCACGGCGACATCAGCCAGAACAGGAACTTATCATGTCCGGTACTCATGAAGATTTCGAGTTGGAGTGGCACGGAAATACCGTGGTGATCATTCCGGCCAGCAACGTCGAGGCGATGCGTTGGGATTTGATCGAACAGGCCGCTGAAGTGGTGATGGCCCCGCTGCGCGAACAAGAGGTGCCGATGGTGGTGTTCGACTTAAGCGACGTCTCCTACTTCGGCTCGGTGTTTTTGGCGCTATTGCTGCGATGCCACAAATTCGTGAAAAGCCGCGGCGGGGAGCTCGTTCTCGCCGGTGCGAGCAAGATGGCGGCGGAGCTGCTGCGGGTAACGGCCCTCGACACGCTTTGGGCGATATACGACACTCGCGAAGAGGCATTGGAAGCCGTCTCGTCGTAATGTCGGACGCGGCCTTTCGTTTCCATAACGTTGCCGCGTCCGAAGCAGTCCGGCGTTTTGAAAGGACCTGGCTGCCGGTGCAAATACTGTGAGAATCCCAGTACGGAGCCTATGAAGCTGGCTGACGTCCCCTGTACCAAATGTGGTGCAGGCAACGCTCAGGCGGCAATTGACTGGTATGTCGAACGACGAGAAGCCCACGCCCACCACTCCGGCCAACGAGTCCGAGTCGGACGTACTGCCGACCGAACATGACTCGATCATCCTGCATCGATCGTCGCTGATCGCAGAGATCAAGGAAACCGCCGACAAGCTCGGACGCGACAACGCGACGCGCGGCGATCTCAAGCTGCTCAGTCGCGCGCTGCGGGAGCTGCGGTACGCTTTCAAGGTGTTCACGCCCTATCGGCGGCAGCGCAAGGTGACGGTCTTCGGCTCGGCGCGCACGCCTTCCGATCATCCTCTTTATCTACAAGCCATCGAGTTCGGCCGGCGGATGGCCGAACATCAATGGATGGTGTTGACGGGCGCCGGACCGGGCATCATGGAAGGGGCGCATATCGGAGCAGGTAAGAAAATGTCGATGGGCGTCAACATCATGCTGCCCTTCGAGCAGGCCGCCAACCCCGTCATGCTCAAAGACGAAAAGCTCGTGCATCTCAAGTACTTCTTTACGCGCAAGCTGCTTTTCGTCAAAGAGGTGCATGCGATCGCGCTGTTTCCCGGCGGCTTCGGCACGCAGGACGAAGGATTCGAGACGCTGACTCTGGTGCAAACCGGCAAACGCGACATCATGCCGATTGTTTGCATCGATGAGCCCAACGGCACTTACTGGGCCGCCTGGCGAGAGTTTATCGAGACGCAGATTCTGGCCCGTGACTGGATCTCGCCCGACGACACGGCGCTTTTTCGCATCACTCAGAGCGTCGAGGAGGCCGTCGAGGAGATCATGCGATTTTATCGCGTCTACAACAGCATGCGGTACGTGCGCAACACACTCGTCTTGCGGTTGAATTGCGAGCCGGACGACGCGTTCCTCGAGCGCCTGAATGACGAGTTCGGCGACATTGTCGAGTCGGGAAAAATTCGCAAGACCCAGGTGCACCGCCTGGAAGCCGACGACGATCACCTGGCCGCGCTGCCCCGCATCGCGTTTCAATTCGACCGAAAAAGCTTCGGACGCCTTCGACAGTTGATCAACTGCATCAACGACGAACTCAGCGGCGTCAATTATCCTCCGCCCGGCTAGCGGCCAGCAATGGCAAGTGGAGACTTTTCGGCGGCGTTGCCGTTGCGGTATGCTGGCAGCGGTCGTTAGGGCAGTCCCCATCCGTTGAGATCGAGTCACCCAGGAAGAGGTCGGATATGAATCATAGCCGGACGAAGCTGTTGCTGGCCTTTGCAATGTTCGTGATTTCTAGCGTGGTCGAAGCCGCTGATTGGCCTCGATTCCGCGGCGAACGCGGCAGCGGAACCTCGGACGAGACCGGGTTGCCCGTCCAGTGGAGCGCGGACGAAAACATCGCCTGGAAGACGCCCCTGCCCGGGTACGGGGCCTCCAGCCCCGTGACTTTCGGCGACAAGATCTATGTCACCGGATACAGCGGCTACGGCGCGGGCGACGCCGACTCGGCAAAGAAGAAGGAACTGCGGCTGCACGTCATTTGCCTTGACCGTGGCACAGGCCAGGTCCGTTGGGACGAGTCCATCGAAGGCAACGCCGACGAAGGCGACTATGAGCGCTATGTCGCGCTGCACGGGTACGCTTCGGGGTCGCCGGCCGTGAACGAACGCGGCGTGTTCGCCTTCTTTGGCAGCTCCGGCGTCGTTGCCTACGACCACAACGGTAAGCAGCTCTGGCAGGAAAGCGTCGGCAAAAAGACGCATCAATTCGGCACAGGCGCTTCGCCGGTGTTGTACCGCGACTTCGTGATCGTTAACGCCAGCGTGGAAAGCGACTCGCTCGTCGCGCTCGATCAGCAGTCCGGGAAAGAAGCGTGGCAAGCGAAAAACGTCAAGCAGGCTTGGAATACTCCCATCCTCGTTGAAGCAGGCGGCGAGCATCCTGAGATCGTGCTCAACGCAGGTGGCACTTTGCTGGCATTTTCTCCCGAGACGGGCGATGCGCTTTGGAACTACGCCAGCGGAACGAAGGACTACATCTGCCCGAGCGCCATCGCACACGAGGGAATTGTGTACGCGGTTTGCGGCAGGCGTGGAACGACGGTGGCCGTCCGCGCCGGCGGAAGCGGGGACGTGACCGAAACGCACCAGGTTTGGAAGGCGAAAGGGGCGTCGAATGTTCCGTCGCCGGTTTTTCACGACGGGCATTTGTATTTCGTCGATGACAAGGGGATCGCAAACTGTCTCGACGCCAAGACCGGTGAAAACGTCTACCAGGAGCGCCTGCCCGTCTCCGACAAGGTGTACGCCTCGCTGGTGGCCGCTGACGGCAAGCTGTATTGTGTGACCCGAGAGAAGGGCACGATCGTGCTGGCGGCCAAGCCCAAGTTCGAGCAGTTGGCGCACAACGTAATCGAGGGAGATGAGAGCATCTTCAACGCCAGCCCCGTCGTCAGCCAGGAGCAACTTCTGCTGCGCTCGGATCGCTTTCTCTATTGCATCGGCAAGTAGAAAAAAGGGGACAGGTCCATTTTCTTCCCGAGGATAGAAAACGGACCCGTCCCCGTGGCTTCCTCAGAAAATGGACCTGTCCCCTTTTTTAAGGCGCTCGCATGACGAGTCGAAATCAGTCGTGGTACGCCCTCGCGGTTCTTTTCGCCATCAACGCGATGAACTTTTACGACCGACAGATTCCCGGCGCGATCGGCGAGTCGATCAAAAACGATTGGAAACTGACCGACAAGGAACTTGGAGCGCTCGGCACGGCGTTTGTCGTGTTATACGCCATTGTCGGCGTTCCGCTCGGCCGGCTTGCTGACCGGCTTAACCGGGCCAGGCTGCTCGCGGGGGGAGTGTTCGCCTGGAGCCTGCTGACGGCGGCATCGGGGTGGGCGATGAATTTTCGGCAGATGGTCGCGTTGCGCCTCGCGGTCGGCGTGGGAGAGGCCACGTGCGCACCGGCCTCAGCCTCGCTCATTGGAGATCTCTACCCTGCCGGCACGCGCGCGCGGGCCATGTCGATTTTTATGCTCGGCTTGCCGATCGGACTGGCATTGAGCTTCCTGATTAGTGGCGCGGTGGCTGCCAAGTGGGGCTGGCACGCAGCCTTCAAAGTGGCGCTTATTCCCGGCTTGGTCTGTACGCTCGGCGCTTTGTTTTTGCATGAGCCCCAACGCGGCGGCGCCGAAGCACACGCCATTGGTGCGCTGCGGCGTGACGGTTCTCCGTGGAAGCTGGTCCTCTCAATTCCGACGATGCGCTGGATCATTCTGTCGGGAGCGTTGCTCAACTTCAACATGTACGCGCTTGGGTCGTTTTTGGTCTCCTATCTGATGCGCGTCCACGGTTGCAATTTGTACGAAGCGAATTACGTTTCCATGTGGGTGTACGGGCTTTCCGGAGTGCCGGGTCTCGTGATCGGCGGATGGTTAGGCGATCGCGTGGCGCGCGGCCGCGTTAACGGACGATTGCTGTTAGGGACGGCAGGTGTAACGCTTGCCGTACCGCTGATCTTTTTCGCGCTGGCGCTTCGCGATTCCGGACTGGTTCCATTCTCGATCGCGATGGGCCTGGGCTGTCTGGTGATGTACACGTACTATTCTTCAGTCTATGCCTCGATTCAGGACGTCATCGAGCCGGCGCTCCGGGGGACGGCCATGTCGTTGTATTTTTTTGCAATGTATCTCTTAGGCGGCGCACTGGGACCGTTTGGCTCCGGCGCCCTCAGCGATTATTTCACCAAACGAGCCGCGTCGGCTGCGGGACTCTCGCTGAGCGGCCTCTCGCGAGCGGAGGTCCAGGACGCGATTAAGCCCTATGGTGCCGAGGGGATTCACGCCGCAATGCACGTGGTGCCGATTTTCTGCGCCGTGCTGGCCGTCGTCCTTTGGGCGGCCTCTCGTAGCGTGACGCGCGACGCCGAAAACCTCAAACGCTGGATGAGCGAAGCGACGCGCGAAGGCAGCGGCCGCTAAGGAAGTCAGGAATTCAGGTAAATTTCGCCAGCGGTGAATGAATCGCGACTCGACGGGAACGTCTATCGAGTCCTTTCCCGCCTTCCTCACTTCCTGCCTTCCTTTTCAGTTTTGCCAATGGATGGCACAGCATCTCAGAATCGGTCTGGGGTGCCTTTTTCGGATGCCAATCGCGGGTTGGCCGCTTGACGCACTTCCGTCGCGAGTTTCCGGGAATTTTCGTCTCTCGGATTGCGTCTACCTATCGTACTAATCGTGGTGCTGTCGCTCTCAAAACGCGCGGAATCCATGGGAGAAACATTATGAAATGCGTCAACCGTTGCGCGATGTTGTTGTGGTTATCGGTCGTTCTTGCCGGGTGCGGCGAGGCGGCGGACCGGCGCGTCTTTAAGGCGGAATCGGCAAAGACTCCCGCGGGCTCGATGACGGCCACGTATGACCAAGACGAAACCGGAATTGCAGTGGCGATACACAACTACCATGAAAACACCGACGGAACGGCGACCAGGGTCGCGATGCGGGGTGCCGATGCCGTCCTTCCAGCCGGCCAACAGGCCGGCGCGGCTGAGAATGCGAATGCCGCCCAGCGACGAATCATCTACACGGCCACGGTCATTCTGGTCGTCAAGGAATTCGAGAAGGCCCGCGCCAATGTCGCCGCTCTGGTTGCGAAGCACGGCGGGTTCATCGCCAACTCGAGCTTCGCGGGCCAAAGCGGCGCGACGCGCAGCGGGCAATGGATGGTCCGCATCCCCGTCGCCAAATACGACGACTTTCTCGCGGAAGCCGAAACCCTCGGTGAATTGGAGAGCCTCAATTCCACCTCGCAGGAAGTGACCGAGGAATACGTCGACGTCGAAGCCCGTATCCGCAATAAGCAAAAGGAAGAAGAACGCCTGCTCGGCCACCTCAAAGATAGCACGGGCAAGCTGGAGGAAATCCTCAACGTCGAACGCGAGATCTCGCGCGTCCGCGAGGAACTCGAACGTCTGCAGGGGCGAATGCGATTCCTGAAGGACCGGACCGAACTGACGACGGTCACGCTGCACGTCCGTGAGGACCGAAACTACGTTCCGGCCACCGCTCCCACCTTCGCGTCTCGCGTCCGCAGCACGTTTGCGAGAACGCTCGATGCCATGCTGGTTACGGGACAAAATCTCGTGATCGCCGTGGTCGCCGCCGCCCCCTGGCTCGCAGTGCTGGCGGTGCCCGTCAGCCTGTTGTACGTGGCGATCCGTCGCCGACTCGCGGCCCGCAAGCGACTGGCTTCGTGACCGAACGGGCTTAGAGGTGGAGTCATGGCGATCCGCAGAAGCGCAGAGCTGCGCCTGGTGAACTCGTTCCCAAGCTCTGCTTGGGAACGCACTGTCGCGAAGCTCCGCTTCGCGTCACACTGACGGGAAACAGAGCTTCCAGGCAGTTGGTTCCCAAGCTCTGCTTGGGAACCAGGAAATCCTGCCCCACGACTTAACGCCGGCTTGCTGCACGCTAGATTTCCCCCGATCGAGAGCGCACACTGGCGCGGAACGAGTTCCAATGCGGTTTTTCGGAGGGGATACTACGTGCTGACGATTAAAGAACGCTTGACGCGCGACGGGTTGATTTTGGTGATGGGCGTCGGCCGCGTCATGAACGCTACGCTGTATCAGATCATCAGCATGCACGGCGGCTTCCACGCCTTGTGGTTCGACCAGGAACACTGCGGCCTCACGTACGAGCAGTTGGAGATTGGCACGCTGGCCGCGCGTGCCCATGGCCTCGATTCGTTCGTCCGCGTCGCGCCCACCGATTACGCGACGGTCACCCGCTCGATGGAAGCCGGCGCCAGCGGCATCATGGCTGCACAGATCTTTTCCGCCCAACAAGCCGAAGAGATCGTCCGCTGGGCGAAGTTCATGCCTCGTGGAATCCGCGGCCTCAACAACAGCGGGTTCGACGGCCGCTTCGGAACCATTCCATTAGCCGAGCATTGCGAACGGGCGAATCGCGATTCGTTTGTGGCCATTCAGATCGAGACGGCCCAATCGGTCGAGCAGTGCGACGCGATCGCGGCCATCGACGGCGTCGACATGCTGTTTGTCGGGCCGGCCGACTTGAGCCAAAGCCTCGGCGTGACCGGCGAGTTCTTTCATCCGAAATGTCTTGCAGCCGTCGATCGGATTGCCGCCGCCTGTAAGAAGCACGGCAAACACTGGGGGGCCGTGACCGTCAACCCCGAGCACGCCGACTTGTTCATTTCCAAGGGCTGCAAGATGGTGTCGCCCACGAACGACGCCCGGTTGATCAACGTCGGCTTGCAGGCGGTGAAGGATCAGTATGGGATGTTGTTCACGTAGGGTGCGCGAGAACTGATGGAAATCCGAAGCACGAATGACGAAGGAAATCCGAAGCACGAAGCACTAAACGAATCGTGCTGCAACGTTCGTCATTAGGGCTTCGTGCTTGGTGCTTCTTTCGACATTCGTGCTTCGTGCTTCGCGTTTCGCATCTCCGGCGTCATGACGGCGCGAAACCCCGCATGAAACGTGCCGCTGTCTGGCGTTCCTTTCATGCGGGCTGAGACGCGGTAGCCGGTGCAGTAGTTGTCGCTGCACATGAACGATCCGCCTCGCTGCACGCGCTTGAAGAGTCCCGGCTCCTGCGGATCGAAACTGTCGACAGGCCCGAACGGGTTGTTGCGCGGGCTCATCGAGTAGTAATCGGGTCGGTAGAGGTCGTAGCACCATTCCCACACGTTGCCCGCCATGTCGAACAACCCGTAGCCATTGGGAGGGAATGAACCGACTGGCGCCGTCGTTTTGAAGCCGTCTGCGACGCTATTCTCGTACGGAAACTCGCCCTGCCAAATGTTGAGGGTCCATTTTCCCTCGTGCCGCAGTTCGCTGCCCGACGGATACAAATTTGCTTTCCCTCCGCCTCGCGCAGCGTACTCCCATTCGGCTTCGGTCGGAAGTCGCTTTCCGGCCCAGCGGCAATAAGCGACGGCGTCGTCCCACGAAACGTGGACCACGGGGTGATTCATGCGACTGTCGATTGATGACTCCGGCCCCTCGGGATGGCGCCAGTTGGCTCCCTTGAGGTACGTCCAGACCTGGTAGGTCCAGAGTGGATGATCCTTCGTGAGCGTCTTGGGATCGAAATTTGAATTGAAACAAATCGAGCCGGCGACCAGGTTCTCTTCCGGAATGGCGGCGAGGTCGGGAACCTGTCCGGCAAAATCCTCGCGCTGGGGAGTTTTCTCCGCGGTCGTCACATAACCGGTTGCAGTGACGAACTTTTTGAACTCGTCGTTGGTGACCTCGGTCTTATCCATCCAGAACCCGTCGAGCTCGACCTCGTGCTCGGGCTGCTCGTCGTGGATCCTTCCAAGTTCCTTTTCATGATTCGGGGCGCCGGCGTTGCTGCCCATCACAAACACGCCCCCGGGGATCCAGACCATGCCGCGCGGGGTGGGAGCCGGCTCGTCGACGATAAGTGTCGGCTTGACCGCAGCAGCCTCGGCGTAGTCGATGGCGCCAATCGCAACGCTTCGACCGGCCGGTTGCCTTTCGGAGCAACCGCCAATCGCCCCTGCGGCGAGCAGAACGAGAAGTCCACGCCCGGCATAAATTTGAAGCAAGGCGGTGGCAAAGCGAAGGAACATCTTGGGTCCGCTGTGTGGCAGTTTCGGCTCGATCGGCGGCAGGCGGCGGAATTCCGTCCAGCGACCGCCTGGAAAGCATCGTAGCACTTCCTGGCGACCTGATTCAAATCCGGTGCCTCGACGGCGCCAGAGCAGGCGAGGGACCCTGTGCACTTGGGGCGTCTCGACCCGGAAAAACCGGCAGAACCGGAAAACTCAACGTTTCCAGAATCTGAGCGTTATCGATATAATTTTCTTGCCCGCGAAGTTAGGCTGCCGATGAATGGATTACGGAAAAGTTTAGGGAAGACGGCTAGTGGACCGACCGTGATGAACTGCCAGGTTGGGTGGCCGGGGTCGAGCCGGCAGGCGAGCCCCCGGAACGACTCTCTGTCCAGTCAATTCAGGGCGGTCGGAACACCAGGCATTTGAGAAAATCTTGAGCACTCCGAGTTGGGCGAGAGTTTCGCAGGGCATCGAAAGGCGATCGCTCCTTATGCAGCATCCGCAGCGACTGCGATGGTGGACCAGCCCGCGAACCATACTGCGTCACCTGCTCATGCTCGACGACAGCCCGCACTCGATTGCGCTGGGACGACGGTTGGAATGTTCATCGGCCTGACGCCGACCGGCGGAATTCAGATGCTGCTGGTTCTCGGGTTCGCTTACCTCGTCCGCCGGCTCTTTCGATTCAATCAGATCGCGGGACTGCTGGCGGTATACGTTTCGAATCCGCTGACCATGATCCCGATCTTCTGGCTCGATTACCGCGCCGGCGCGCTATTCTTTTCAGGTGCCGCGACTCCCCGCGAATTTGGGGAGCACTTGGGGATCTCCTCCGATTTGAGTTGGTTCGACCAGGTTCGCTGGCTTTACGACCACGTTGGGGCACCCTTCATCGTTGGATCGCTGGTTGTCGCTGTCATCGGCGCAGTGCTGACTTATCCTCTCATGCGGATGCTCTTAAGTGCGTTCCATTTGAGAAGAAAGTCGGAGCGCACCGAGGCGCTTTCTAAAGAGCCGGCCGTCGCGATTCGTGACTGAGTCAACCGCAGCGGGACGAGGGCTTCCCAGATGAACGAACCTCGCCTCGACGGTCTCTGTGCCGGAATCGTCGTCGCCGACCACATTTGCGAACCGGTCGATCACGTTCCGGTCGCCGGCGAGCTGGTCCTCACCTCGCGCATGGAACTCAGCGTGGGGGGCTGCGCGGCGAACGTGGCCGTCTGCCTGGCGAAGCTCGGACACCGTGCAGCGGTCGTCGGAAAGGTGGGCGCCGATTCCTTCGGGCAGTTCGTCAGGCTTTTCCTCGAGGCACAAGGCGTCGGCACCGAGCACCTGGGTGAGTCGACGGCGCGCGACACCAGCGGCACGTTGGTCATCAATACCCGCGGCGAAGACCGGCGGTTCATTCACTCGATCGGCGCCAACGGCGAGTTGACGGGCGAAGACATCTCGCGCGAGCTCATCCGCAATGCGCGCGTTTTGTACGTCGGCGGTTACGGCGTGATGGATGCAATGTCGCCGCAGTCGCTGGCGGCCGCGTTCCAGGCCGCACGAGCGGCTGGAGTTCCGACACTGCTCGACGTTGTGATCGGAAAGCCGGGCGACCATTGGTCGCGGTTGCAGCCCGTGCTGCCATACACGGACGTTTTCCTTCCCAATGACGACGAAGCCCGGGTGATTTCCGGCCTGGACAAGCCAGCCGAGCAGGCACGGGCCTTTCGTGACGCCGGCGCGAAGACGGTCATCGTGACGTGCGGCAAATTTGGCGCTGTTTTCGCCAGCGACGAAACCGTGCTACAATGCGACGGCTACGAAATCGAATTCGTCGATGGCACCGGCAGCGGCGATGCGTTCACCGCCGGCTACATTCACGGATTACTGACGGGCGCCGACCCCATTTCGTGTCTGCGTTACGGAAGCGCCCTCGGCGCGAGCTGCGTCCGCGCGACCGGCGCGACCAGCGGCGTCTTTTCACGAACAAAACTGGAAGCGTTCGTCAAAGGACGCCCTTTGGCGATCCGGAAGCTGTGATGGCCGAAGCGACGCGCGGCGCCTGGTTCCCAAGCTCCGCTTGGGAACGAGCTTAAAAAGACTTTCAACGCGCTTCAACCGGCTGTTGAACCTCATAAGCCCCAAAATTCCGCGAGCGAAACTCGCGCGGCTTGCCGTCGTGCAGCTCGACGCAGAGAGCGTCGGCCCCTTTCGTGCGCTCGATGAGCTGCAAGCCGCGCTCAGGACCCAGAACGCTCACCGCCGTCGATAAACCATCGACCGTGATGCCGTCGGCGGCCACAACAGTCACGCTGCTGCGTCGGGTGAGGCCGACACCGGTCTTCGGGTCGACGATGTGCGAGTAACGCACGCCGTCGATCTCAAGGGCTTGATACGCATCGCCCGATGTTGCGACGGCGGCATTCTTCAAGCTGAGAAAATGCGTCGGCGGCTCGTCCGGCTTCGTCAGCGCGCCGATGCCGATGGTCCAACCGTTGCGACCCGGCGGCGGATCGCCGGCCACCACGTCACCGCTGGCGTCGATGAGCGCACGTTTGATGCTATGTCGTCGCAACACGGCGAGCGCCTCGTCGGCGGCATAGCCCTGGACGATCCCGCCAAAATCCAATTGCATGCCGGGCTTGAGAAGTTCACCGGTCCCGGCAGCGGCATCAATCCGCACCAATTGATAGCCCACGAGCTGCCGGGCGGCGGCCAATTCGCTTGCATCGGGAAGCCGCTGCTTGCGTCGCGCTTTTCGCCACAGCTTAACGACGGGCCCAACCGTCACGTCGAACGCGCCTTCGGAGGCTTGCGACACGGCGATCGCTCGAGTCAGCACGTGTTGCATCTCGCTGCCGAGGGCCACCGGTTTTCCGGGTCCGGAACGGCGGCAGAACTGCGACGTTTCGCTGTCCGGGTCATAATCGCTGAAGATGGCATTGAGTTGTTTCACGCGGCGAAATGCCGCCCGGGACGCGGTATTTGCGGTGTCTTCATCGGGGCTGTACAATGTGATTTTGAACGGCGTCCCCATTTGGATCTGGAAGAACTCGTACCGCTCGAGTTGCTCGACCGGCGCGGGTTCCGCCGCAGCGACGGGGATAGCCGCCAGCAAGCACGCTCCGAACATTCCCGCCCTGAGATTCGTCTGCATTCGAGCCTCGCTCGGTTCCGCAACGGAGTCCGCACCGCATGTCTACAGTATTTGCCCCCAGGAGAGCCGTGCAAGTGCTGTATGCGGCAATATCGGCCGCAACGGCATTGTCACCGGGCGGCTTTGTCCATGGGGCGGATTGCGGCACGAAAGCGGCCGTGGTTTTGGCTGC
>JBBDVZ010000339.1:2537-15160 GCA_040903115.1 Planctomycetaceae bacterium | reverse complement strand
CGGCGTGAGCGACTTTAACGGCTATAACGGTTTTGCCGGTTGTATTGGTCGTGAGGACGGCAAGTCACATCGCTAAGTTCTGGCTTGCAAACAAGTTAGCCGCGACGCTCACGACACTGCGGATGGTTGTCAGAGCCGTCCTTGGTTTAAGGCCAAGAATTCGTCGCCCCAGCGGTAATCGTCAAGCAGCGAACCGGTGTCTCGGCCGAGCAGCTTGTAGGCGGCGTAAACCGCCTCGATAGTGGCCAGGCCGCCAACCGGATCAACAGACGTCTTGGAGGCGCGCGGATAGGCGGTGCGCAGTTCCGGCAAACTACGGACGGGGACGTCGGCGAACGATTTCTCCATCGATCCGGCGAGCCGCCACGTGCCGTCGAGCACCAGCAAACCGGCCGACGCATCGTCATCGCTCAGCACTGGTCCGCCGAAACCCAGGCGCACGTAACCTTCGAGCGGTTCGGAGCCGCGAGTTGGATACTTCCAAAACACAAAGTCGTCGCGGCCGCGAAGTGAGTTGACGGTGCATTTAGCGCGACGCTCTCTCGGGTGCACGACAATGATTGTGGGAGGAAACGCGGGCATCGTGTCGTGGCGTCGCACAGGACGGAGCTTTGAATCGCCGCGGCGGCTGTCCCGTTAGCTCTCCTGAACCGCCTTGATTTCTCGATCAATTGCGGCGATCTGGGCTTCCAATCGAGGGACTTCCGCAGGATCGTCCATCTGTTGACGGGCTCCCGCCAGCAATTGCTGCAGCTTACGGCGTTTGTTTTTGGCCGCCTCGATTTGCTTCTTTTGCTTCTTATTGAGTCCCATGTTCGGCCCCCCCCAATGTAGCAGGCACGCTCCGCTCGAGTCGAACTCGGCCACGTGTGTCGTGTCGTTCGCCTGGTGGCGGCTTCAGAACTCCCCTCCCTTCCAGGGAGGGGTTGGGGGAGGGTAGAACGCATCGAATGCTTCGCAGCGCTCGAACCTTTCACCCCTCTCCCAACCTCTCCCCTGAGGGGAGAGGGGTTTCGAAATGCCGCCAACCGAGTCGACAGCAGGCAACCCTGTCACCCGACGTTGCCGCGCCCTTGCGGCCCGCATAGAGTAGTTTATGTCGCCCGAGGGGAGAAATCGAGGCGCTGGGAAACACGCGAGCTGATGTCATTTCTGCTTTGTCACGAGTGTTACAGTTGGGTCGAGCCGATCCACGACCGTTGTCCCGACTGTCAGGAATCGGTCGATTCTTCGACTGCGGATCCGCCGTTGAGCCGGCTGCAAAACGAAATCGGCAACTTGATCGGACCGTTGGGTGAAGTGAAGGTCGAGCGGCGGCTGCTGCCCGACCGCGGACTGTTATATCTGACGTCCAACGGCCTGTTTTTTCTCCCACACGCGGTCGAACACGAGATGAAGATCGTTCCCACGACCGACGTGCAGACGTCGTTTCTGTGGTCGCTGGCAGCATTGGCCTGGACGCCCCTGGCACTGGTTGTCCCATTTTTGAAGAAGAAGCGCGAGACTGCGAAACAGGTCCGGGTGTTTCGGCCGCACTGGCTGTCGGTCGACCAAAGTCAGGAGATGCCCAAACTGCTGATGCAAAATCCGGGCGTATTCTTTCTGCCAAACAACGCCGTCCGTGTGGTCGGTCGCCGGCGAAAAGGGTGGCGAATCGTCCGAGTGCATGGTCCGGCCCTGCGAATCTTCCCACTGGACGACGCGCGGCAGTTTCACGACCACATGAGTCGGCTGATTGCAGCGGGAATTTGGACCGAGGGGTAAACGGCGATCTCAGAAGCCCGGCTTTTTGGAAAAGCCGGGCTGCTTGCAACAAAAGTCAATGACACAGCTTCCTGAAATATTCAATCAGTCGATCGCAGAGGGATCGTGCCTGCTGCTCGTCCTTGGAGGCAAGCGCGCAGGCTCCGACGAAGCCAGCGAACGATTCACTTTGCGGCCGGTGCGGTTGCGTGGCGAAGAGGGCTATCAACTCGCGAGCAATACCAACGGTCGCGAGGTCCATGAGAACCTTTCGGCGGACGAGGCTGGACGGCGCGTCGGCGAACTTTTCGGCCCGGTCTTCGAACACTGTCACCTCTTCACGCCGAAAGCCGACTTTGAAGCGCGACTTAAGGCCGACGGCACCGTCCGCGTGACGCAAGGACCGCCCACGCGCACAGTCCTGCCAAAATCGCACAATCGGTCGAAGAACTACATCATTCCTGAAAATGTTCCTTGCCCGTTCTTAGTCGAAATCGGTGTCATGACGCCGGCCGGCATGGTCCGCGCGTCGAAGTACCAGAAGTTCCGGCAGATCAACCGGTTCCTGGAACTGGTCGAAGACGTCGTCGAGTTTCTGCCTTGCGATGGCGAGCTGAGTGTTTTTGACTACGGGTGTGGCAAGAGCTACCTGACGTTTGCGCTGTATCACTTGCTGACTGTCGTGCATCACCGCGAAGTCAAAATGACGGGCTTGGACCGTGAACAGACCGTAGTCGCCATGTGCGCCGACGTGGCAAAGCGTCTCGGCTACCAGTCGCTCGAATTTCAATGCGGCGAGATCGCCGACTTCGATGCCGGCCGCAAAGTCGACCTGGCCGTCTCGCTGCACGCCTGCGACACGGCGACCGACGACGCGTTGGCTCATGCCGTTCGGCGGAACGCCGACGTCATTCTTGCCGTCCCCTGCTGCCAGCACGAACTCGCCGGGCAGATTCATAGCGAGCCGTTGCGAGTCCTCGAACGCCACGGAATCCTCAAGGAGCGCCTGGCGGCATTGGCGACCGACTCGCTGCGGGCCTCGGCGTTGGAGATCTGCGGCTACCGGACTCAGGTGGTCGAGTTCATCGACATGGAGCACACGGCGAAGAACCTGTTAATCCGCGCGGTCCTTCGCGAATCGGCCCCGCGTGCCGACGATGAAGTGGCCGCCTACCGGGACTTCAAGACGTTTCTCGGGCTCAAGCGGCTGCATCTCGAGGAAAGACTGGGAGTCGAGTTCCAGGAGCGGATTGAGGACTGAGGCCGCCGTGTTCAATCACTGCGTCATTCAGTAGTTCCAAGTTCGATGTTCAACTGGATGCCGTTGCAATCCCCTTACCCCGCAGGGGTTGAATCTCATAGCCCGGCGTCAGCGCAGCGCCACGCCGGGTTGGTGGGTGTTGCGATGAATTCGATACCCTGTAAGGGTATCAGCCAAATGGGTATTCCAACGTGGTGGATGCAACCCTTACAGGGTTGGAGCATCGGCTTGCGGCCTTTGACCCAGGGCGGCGCTTCGCTTTGCCCTGGGCTATGTGCTGCAACGCCTTCAGCGTTGAGTCGTTCCGTTCGATCGATTGTTGATACTGAAATTGAAACTACTGTCATTCATTCGACTATTCCACGAAGATCTCATACACGTGCCGTCCAAAGACCAGTGCCAGCGTAATCAGCGCGCCGATCATCGTGAGGAAAACGGCCGCCGTGCCGATGCGGATGGCCTTTTTCAAGCTGTCGTCGAACTGATGGCCGAGTGCATCATGTACGGACCTTAGGACCTGGTTAAACATTTCCGCCGACAACACCAACGTCAATGCGAGCAGCACGACGGCCCATTCGACGGCCCCAATTCCCAGCACGAACGCAGCTCCCACGATGATCGTGGCCAAGAAGAAGTGCAGGAAGAACGTGCTGTCGCCGCGAACGCCCAGCGTGATGCCACGTTCGGCATCGACCAATCGCTGTCGCCAGGGAGCGCGCCGGCGAGGCGCATCATCCTTGGGGGGTGGCACAAACGGTTTCAATTGAGTCGCCATGGCAATTTCACCTGTTTGTCTGTTGGTCCTGAAGCAGCGAACCAAGCTTGGTCTGCGATCCCTTCAGCCTGGCAAACCGCGGCTCGACCGCCAGCGCGATGCCGGCGCTGTCTTTGCTTTCATCGTAGTTCGCGCCGAAGTGAACCAGGAAATCAGCCCCGACGCGCGTAATCGTGAGTGACTGGCCGGCATTCCGTCCTTCGCCGAAGTCGTAGGCGGTGCCGAACGTCGAGATCCACTTGGGGCTCATCTGGTACGTATAGCTTGCGGTGACGATCTGGCTTTCGATTCCGGCTGCCTTGATCTGCCGCACGCCGAGGTACACGCTGCCGCGGGTGCTGCGCTGACTGAGAACGCCGACGTTCCACAACTCCTGCGCCCCGTCGAACACGTCATACGACGCGTTGGCCAGAATGCTGGTTCGCGAGCCCACGTTCCAGCGATAGCGTGCACCCAACAAGCCAAGGTCTTCGCCAAAATTGTCGCGATCGGAGTCGGGGAAGTACGCGGCTTCCAAATCCAAGATCATCCAGTCCTTGATCCGCATGTGATCGGGCGGGCCCTCCTTCGTCTGCAGCCGCTGTCGAATCGCGAAACGGGCGACCTGTTGATCGTCGATCAACTCGTGGTAGGGAACCGTCACCGCGCTCCCGGCGCCTGTGCGCACGGCATAAAAGCGCGGCTCCACGACCGGGGGCAGCGTTCCACCGAACGTGTTCGTCAAGAACCGGTTTCGGAACCGTTCCTGGGCATCGTCGTCGAACTCGTTGTATTGCGGAATGCCGGCGAGGCCCTCCGACGAATCGGTAAACGAATAGTCCGCTTCGAAAAGAATTTTGTGTGCCAAGCCGTTCAGGTTGAAAATTCGCGAGCGGACGTACGGATAAACCCGCCACGCCAAGATGCTGCTGCGGATTCCCGCCTGTCCGATAACCCGATCGAGTTCGTCGCCGGCAAAGTCCTCGCTCCAGAACGCACCTTCACCCATCGCGTAAGGCACCACGTGCAGCGGGCCGAGGCTGAACGGGGCGTCGACCTCGTGCCGCGACATCAGCACGGCCACGCCCACGTCGGCGACATACGGCAGCGGAGTGTAGATATCGAGCGGATCGGTTGGCGACTCGCCGGGACGAAGGTTCGCGTAAGCGGCCGAAGTGTGGCTGCTCCATGTGAGCAACCCGCCCAGCAGCGGTTCGGAAAGGCCGTATAAGTCGCCGCGCGGCAGCCATTCGGTCGTGGTTTCGAAGTCGTTGACCTGTGGGCGCGCGAGAGCCGACCATGCCCAGTTGTCGATGATCTGCTGGGCGCCGATCAGTGTTTCTTCGTCTTTGTCTTTGTCGAAATCATTTTCGAAATACTGCTCGAGGAAATTGCGGTCGGAGATCAGGCCGAGCTCGCCGAACACCGTCAATCCTTCAGGCAGATCGTGCCGGTGCCGCCATGTCGCGCGATAGCGCTCGGTGGTGTCAGGCGTCAGTTCGCGCCGGTCGAAGCCCAGGTTGTCATCGCCGTCGTCGTGGACGAAATACAGCAGTCCTTCGCCGCGGAAGCGATCCGAATTTCCAAACAAGTTGTTGCCGTGATAGTCGGTGGCGGTGCCGGCGGCTGGTCCCCGCTGGGAGTAGTAATCGGCCAACAGGTCCCACGTGGTTCCCTCGGGTGCATCGAGACCCAGGACCTTGAACATGTCCCATGCCGTTTTCAACTGGCCGCCGAAGATGTTGTCGTACTTGGCTTGAATGCGTCGCAGGGGGATGCCGGGATCATCGGCGGGCGCGCTCAGGTACGGCGTATAGAGCAGCGGAACTTCTTCCACGAGAAAGGTATTGTTCAGGCTCGTAATCCAATGAGTTTCCTCGACGATCGGTGCGCCCGTGTCGGGATCGAACCGTTCCGTTCCCGCACCGACCCAAGGCTGCGTGTACCGTTCTTCGAAAATGATGTCGCTGGCAAGGACCCGATAACCCGGACGGCCGAACTTGCTGCCCGTGGCCCACGCTTGCTGCGCATGGAACCTGCTCTGCGATAACTGGCGTACGCGCTCGGCCCGTATGCGCAGGTCGCCGTTGAGTTGGGGCACGAACGCGCGCAACTCGACGTTGTGATACAGGGCGCGGTTCTCGCGAACGTCGACGGTGCCGTGAGTGGCGCGCACCACGTTCTGCCCCTGCCGCATCACGATGTTCCCTTCCATGTACACCGTCAACGGCGCATCGCTGGTTTGGAAGGTTTCGCCCGGATCGGCACGAAAGCCGCCCTCGCCAAGCGACTCCGTCCAGATCACCATGCGGTCGGCCGCCAGATCGACCGTGTTGAATCGTTCGAGGCCGTCAACCACCATGCGAATTCCGCCGGTGAGCACCCACACCTGCTCCGCGGGAGTGGTATCGCGCGACTCGAAGCTGAGCACGCTGTAGGGAATCGTGTTGCGTGGAAAGATGCGAACCCGACGCAGTTGGCCCTGTTGAGGCTCCAGCGGCATCACCTGCAACTCGGGACCCGACGTGGGATCGTCTTCAACGACCAGTTGCGTCTGCAGCAGCACCGCTCGCTTTGTATCTCTCCGCCGCGACAGCGCGCGTTGGAAGAGCCCGTCTTGGGTCGCCGGCTCGATCGCCAGGCGATGGCGGGCGTTCAATTCGACGCCGTGGCGCGTCTCAAGCGAGACAAACTTCGACGTCAGGTTGACCGATTGCTCGGCGGTGTCGATGTGCACATCGTCTTCGAGGTAAACGTCGAGATGATCGATGGTTCCGCGGACGTTCTTTTCCGTCTTCCGCCAGAGAACCACCTTCTGCGCCTGCATCTGCACGTTGCGCTGCGCAATGCGGCAATGTCCTCGCATGACCAGCACCGACACATTGCCGTCTTTCCACTCGTGCGCGACGTCGGCTTCGACGATGATCGGCGATTGCTCGCTTTGGTGAATCGCCTCCGACCCGCCTTCGACGAAGCCGCTCGTCAGTCCGACGGCGGTCATAACGGCAGCCACGGCGCAGCATGCAAGCGACGCGTATCTCTGAAGTTGGGTCATCATGCCCGACACGGGCGCTCCGGGTTCGTCAGGCGGAGGGAAACAGGATTCGGCGGTTGCAGTCGGCGGGTGAAGCCGGCCGACAGCGGCGAGTTGGACCGGTCCGCGGTGATCCGATCCACAAGCAGTCACGGGTGTTGCGGAAATGTGGCGGGATTATAGGCCGCATTCGGCCGAAGTGTCAATAAGGCCTAAAGGGTGCGCGGCGCGATGAGTGCGTCAACATAACTCGTTGCTTCACAGTGCTTTGAGCCGTTTCTTCACACGCGATTCAAAGGGCATCCGGGGGCCTGCGGAGCCACTGCTGCAGCCGCTCGATTCCGAGCCCGAAAATCAATGCGATCGCGGGAATCACCGGGGCGCGCATGCGGGTGTCGGTCCAGTACAACAAATGAACCAGGCAGAAGCCGGCAATGGCCAGTAGCAACGGCATCCAGCGGACCCATTCGATGCGCTTCAAGTTGCAAAGTCCCAGCACAAAGCCGGCGAGCACAACGGCGTAGAAGGCACCTACTCCCCATAACACCGTCGCGGGAACCCCGGCTCGGGCGTTCCCTAACGGCACCACGTTCCAAAATCGCAGGAACCGCAACAGGCTGGCGCGCACGAAGAGGGACGGATCGTCGGCAATGTGCTTAAACGCCCGCCGGTACATCCAGCGATCTTGCTCCGCTTCGCCGGCGTCGTTGCCGAGTTCAGCGGCCATGTCGCGTTTGAGTTGTTTGTACCAGGCCTGCTGTGACCGCTCGGGGGAAGCATCTTCCCAAACCGTGCCGAGGGGTTTCTCGACAACCTCCTGGTAAAAGACGGGGTTGTTTCCCAAGATCAGCGTGTATCCTCCGTGCGTCGTGGTGAAGATGGGTTTGCCCAAGACAATCAGGTTGCGAACCAGCCACGGCGACACAACGATTGCGACTCCCAACAACATTAGTGCGGTGGCGCGCCAGTTCCGCCGCGCGACTGTCCCGTCTTTTTGGAAGACCAATCGTTGCAGCCACACCAAGGCGGCCAGCAGTCCGACTGCCCAGACGGTCGGACGGCACAATGCACACAATCCGAAGATCACGCCAATCGCCAACGCTCGTCGCCACGACATTCTCACGTTCGCCTCAAAGCCGACGGGCTGACTTCGGCGAGCTCGGTCGAGTCGCGCCCCGTCGGAACGGTGCGTTGTGACGACCAGCAGTGCCGTCAGCAAGAACGTGAACACGGTCTCCGTCATCGGAAACGCGGTGTATTGCAGCAACAGGGGATCAATCGCGACGATGAGTGCGGCAACCGTCGCACCGTTGCTGAGACCAAGTAGACGGCCAATGCGAAACGTCAACCAGACGGTTGCGGTTCCCACAACGAGGTGCAGTAGCGCAATGGCGAGCTCTCGGGAGCAGAATTGAAAAACGGCGGCGAGAGCGAGCGGATACAACGGCGGCCGGTACGCGGTCGGCTCACCGGTCTGGGAGTTCGCAAATCCGGCGCCCTGCACTATCCCCTCGGCCACTGCAATGTATGCGTCCCGGTCGTCAGCGAGGCTCTCGCTGCGAAACCACAACACGCCGGCGCGCAGCAGAAAAGCGAAGAGCAGCACCGCCGCAATCGTGGTAGTGAAACGAAGGAACCGCATTGAAAACTCGTATCCGCTGGCCGTGAACGAACCGCGTTACTATGCTTAGCTGGCGTTCGCCTCGTCAATACAGTTTGACGGCCAACCGCTGATTGTCCCAGCATTGCGAGCACGGCGCATCAAACGATGACCGATCCCCGATCAGATTGGCTGAGGCCGTTGGCCGATCGATTGATTCGCAGACGAAATGTGCTCTTGGTGGGCGGGATTGTCGCGACGTTGCTGGCATTGTATCCGGCGTCGCTGCTGACGTTGGATCAGTCGCTGGAATCGCTTTACGCGAAAGATGATCCACATCTGCTGAGCTACCTTGAAAGCAAGGATCTCTTCGGCGGTGACGAGTTCGTGATCGTCGCTTATCAAGATCCGCAACTGCTTGAACCCGAAGGTCTCGAGCGGGTTCGCCGCATTTCGAAGCGACTGAGCGACATCGCAGGAGTGCGAAGCGAAAGCACGCAGAACCTCGCCGACGCCATTGCCCCGAAGAAACTGCATTTTCTCGAGCGATTGCTGCTCGCCACGCGTTCCCGAGAGATGCGCAGACTGACCGAGAGCGTGCTGGTCGGCGGCGACAATCAGACGACAGGCATTGTTTTGCGCTTGGTGCCCGAGACTCAGGCAATCGTGCTGCGACGGGTGACGATCAGTGAGATTCGCCGAGTGGCTGAAGAGATTGTCCCCGAGCAAGTCGGCAAGAACGCCCGCGCCTACGTTGTCGGCGAGCCCGTGCAGGTGCACGACATGTTCTCCATCGTCGAAGCCGATGGGCAAAAACTGTTTTACTGGTCGCTTGTGCTGTTGGCCGGAGTAATCATCGTCCTGTTTCGCAGCATTCGCTGGGTGCTGTTGCCAATGGCGGTGGTGGCCGCCTCGATCATCTGGACGGAGGCCGTCCTGTATCTCAGCGGAATGCAGTTGAGCATGGTCAGCTCGATGCTCAACTCCCTGGTGACGGTCATCGGTATTGCCGAAGTCATGCACGTGACCTTGCACTACCGGGAAAAACGCCGAAATTTGCCTCGCGTCGAGGCGATGCGACGCACTTTGGCCGATCTGATGCCCATTACCTTCTGGACGGTGGTGACGACAGCCGCCGGGTTCACATCGCTGTTGTCGAGTCAAATCCAGCCGGTGAACAGCTTCGGCACGATGATGTCGATCGGCTCGATGATGGTGCTTCTAGCCGTTGGTGTATTGCTGCCGGGGGGCGTCTTGGTCGGGCACGTCCAAATCGACCCGGGCACCGCGCCGGCCGAAGATCACCTCACGCGATTCCTTGGCGACTTTACAGTCTGGGTGCAGCAACGACCGATGCTCGCTGGTTTGGCCACGGCGTTGATTGCCGGCTTTACGGCCCTGGGTTTTATGCGACTGGACGTCGAGACCGATTTCAGCCGAAACTTTCGCGAATCGAGCCCGATCGTCTCATCGCTGAATTTCGTCGAGGGGAATTTAGGAGGGGCGGGAACTTGGGAGGTCAACTTCCCGGCGCCCGAGGTATTGACTCCCCAGTTCCTGGCGAAGGTCCGCGATCTCGCGGAGCGATTCCGCGAGATGGAACAGGACGGACAGCCGCGACTGACCAAGGTGCTGGCCATCACCGACATCCTCGATCTCGTGCCCGGTGCCACCGATACGCCCGAGCGAATTCGCAACAAGCTCTCGCGGATTGCCGAGTTTCAGCCGGAATACGAACCCGGCTTGTATAACGCGCAGGCCAGGATGATGAGGTTTGTGTTGCGGGCCCGAGAGCGGCAGCCGTCGGAGACCAAGCTCAGCCTCATCGAAGACGTCGAACACATGGCGAACGACGAGTTCGGCGAGGCCAAGACAACGGGAATGTTCGTGCTGCTGACGTTCCTCATCGAGAGCCTGCTGCGCGACCAGTTCATCAGCTTCCTGCTCACGACCATCGGAATCTGGGCCATGATGACGATCGCGTTTCGCAGTTGGCGCGTCGGACTCGTATCGCTCGCTCCCAACGTCTTTCCCATCGTCGTGTTGATTGGGGGCATGGGCTGGCTTGGGCTGCCCATCAATATCGGGACGGCGATGATCGCCAGCGTATCGATGGGACTGACCATCGATTCCAGCATTCATTACATTGCCGGTTACCGCCGCGCGCGGCAAGACCTGCAGGGGGGCGATGCCTTGCGCCGAACGCACGAAGACGTCGGCCGGGCACTTGTGTTTACGACGTTCGCGTTAATGGTCGGCTTTTCTGTGCTGACGCTGTCGAACTTCATTCCGCTGGTTTACTTCGGCGTCCTCGTGAGCGCGGCGATGCTGGGCGGATTGATCGGCAACCTGACGTTTTTTCCGCTGCTGTTGCAATGGGCCGATCGGTTTGAGGGTAAATCCGAAGCACGAAATCCGATGGGAGAAATCCGAAGCACGAAATCCGAATGACGAAGGAAATCGGAAGCATGAAGCACTAAGGAAACGCGTCGCGTCTTCGTTTCGTGCTTAGGTCATTCGTGCTTCTTTCGACATTCGGATTTCGTGCTTCGGATTTCACCAACTCGGATTTCGTGCTTTGTCAACCTTCGGATAGCCGTTCGAGCACGACCTCGACGAGCTTAGGATGCAGGCCCAACGGGGCACAGAGTCGAAACTCGACGTGCGGAAACTCTGCGGCCAACTCGCTGCGAAACCGCTCGAGGTCGCCGCTGACGTGCCGGCCGGCCGATAGGAAATAGGGGAGCATCAACACGCGCCGTGCGCCATGCTCGACACAGCGGCGGCCTCCCTCGGGAATTGTCGGCGAAGCCAGCTCGAGATAGGCGATCTCGACGAAGCCGTAAACTCCCCGCGCGCGAACGGCCTCGGCCAATTGGCGCAGGTCGTCGTTTGCTTCGTCGCGGCGGCTGCCGTGGGCGATGAGCAGGGCGGCAGTCGATTCCTGGAGACTCATGACAGCGTCCCGCAGATAGGACGCGTTACACGTCCCGGCAAAGGAGATTGACCGTGGGATCCGCTGCATCATACACTCGAATGGCTTCGAGGGCATTTCGAAACCCCTCTCCCCTTGAGGGGAGAGGTTGGGAGAGGGGTGAAAATCTCGAGCGTCTCGACCCTCCCCCAACCCCTCCCTGGAAGGGAGGGGAGTTGATACTGTCTCTAGCAACTCTAATAAAGCCCGACAGAGGCCACTGCTTCTCCAAACAGCCAGGCTTCTGAAACCGCGCACGCTAAACCCTTTGAGTGCTCGCAGTGACGATCCAAGACGGTCAACCCACCGATCAGGCCAGCGCGCCGTTGCAGCCCGAGCGTGTGGGACCGTACGTGATCGAATCCAAAATCGGCGCCGGCGGAATGGGAACCGTATATCACGGGCGTCACGCGGAGACGGGAGACGAAGCGGCCGTCAAAGTGCTGCCCGCGTCGCTGGCGCGCGAAGAGGGGTTTGTCGCACGTTTTTTTCGCGAAATCGAGGCGCTCAAGAAACTTGTCGACCCGCACGTCGTCCGCCTTTACGAAAGCGGCGTCGACGGCGAAACGTACTACTACGCCATGGAGTACATCGACGGCGAGACGCTCACGGCGCGCCTGCGGCGAGAGAAACGCATCCCGTGGCGCGAGACAATCGAGATTGCCATCGAAATCTGTGCGGCGCTCAAAGCGGCACATGACGCCGGCGTCGTGCACCGCGACTTGAAGCCTTCGAACCTGTTGCTGGCCCGCGACGGATCGGTCAAGCTCACCGACTTCGGGGTCGCACAAATTTTCGCTGAAAATCGCCTGACGGTCACCGGCGGCATCATCGGCACGGCCGAATACATGTCGCCCGAGCAAGCGCAGGGAAAGCGCGCCACCAAGAAGAGCGATCTCTATTCGCTGGGCGCGGTGATGTACGTGATGCTCACCGGCCGGCCCCCGTTTCGCGGTAAGTCAACGCTCGACGTCATTCAACAGCAGCGGTACGGGCAGTTCGACAGGCCGCGCCGCATGGTGCCAGAAATTCCCTCCTGGCTCGATGAGATCGTCGTGCAGTTGCTCGAGAAGGATCCGGAAAAGCGGTTCGCCGACGCGTACGTGCTGATGCGCCGGCTGCAGGAGGTCCTCCGCAAGGTGGAACTTTCGGACGGCGACGATGAGACTCGCGCCAGCGGCGCAAGGGGAGGTACTGGACCGACGGTTGCTGCCGGAACCACCGTCGCCCGCGGGCCGGGCGTAGCCCCCGGGCCCG
>JBBDVZ010000339.1:1023-2527 GCA_040903115.1 Planctomycetaceae bacterium | reverse complement strand
CACCGGACCGACGGTCATCACCGGTTCCGCCGGCGCCGGCGGACCGGGCGCTGGCACGATCATGCGCGACCTGGTTCGCGCCGAGCTCGAGCACGCCGGACACAAAACGCGCTTCGGCCAACTGCTCAACAGCACGTGGTTTCTCGTGGTTTTATTGTTGTTGGTTATTGGCGGCGGTGTCCTCTGGTTTCAACGCGATACGCTTCCTGCCGTCGAAGAGACCAAGGTGGGCGATTCGTTCGAGCCCCGTAAAATCACGCGGCTGTTCGGCCCGGCCGATGAGGCCCAAACATTCTTGCAGCGAGCGCAGCACGAGATCGACACGGGAGAGTTTTCGAAGGCGGAGCGAACGCTGACGGCCCTCAGCGCCCTGCTGGACGATCAACCCGAACACAAAGATCTCCGTGACAAAGCCGCCGGCTTGTTGAAGACCGTTCAAGCGAGACGCGTGGATCCGGAAGGCAGCCGTCCGTTGCTTCAATCGTCGCTGGAGCGCGCGGAGCAATTATCGAACGATGGAAACGTCGCTGAGGCTCGCAAGATCTGGGAAAACGTGATTGAACTTTATGCCGCCGACGCGGATGCACAGCGCTACGTCGAGCGGGCGAGAAACGCGCTGGAGAGAGCCAAGGCTGCATCCGACGGTGCGGGCGAAAAGGACAAATCCCAATGACAGCAGATCCAACTTCGGCAGGAGCAAACGATCGAACAGAATGTTTTAACGCTGAAGGCGTTACAGAACATAGCCCAGGGCAAGCGGAGCGCCGCCCTGGGTCCAAGGTCGCACGCCGGTTGTCCAACCCTGTAAGGGTTGCATCCGCATGGGAGCCTTGTTGTTGCTGAAACCCTTTCAGGGTTTTGAATCCGATACAACGACCATCAACCCGGCGCTTCGCTTCGCTGACGCCGGGCTGCGAGATGCAACCCCTTCGGGGTGAAGAAATTGAAACCGACTTGAGCTGACTATCGAACTTGGCGCTACTCAATGAGCACTTCACTGAAGCACCAAATGACCGCGGAAGAAATCGTCAATCAGTGTCAGACGGTGATGGCCCATGCCTGGATGGTGCGGACCTTCATCAAGCATTCCGACGAGGTGGAGAACTTTCCGGAACTCATGGGAATTGTTCGAGCGGTTTTCGACGCGTCGCGAGCACTGGAAACGCGGGTGAACGAGCCGGCAGCGTACTTGTATATGCTGGGCAAAAAGATTGGCAAACTGCGACAGGCCGCCGAACAATTCCGCGTCGATGCCCCCCTGGCCTCCGCACACACAAATTTCCAGCAGGCGGTGATTTCCATGGACGCCTGCGTCCGGCAGCTTCAAGAGCTATTGAACGCCGGACGCGAGACGTTGGCTCAAAAGACGAGCAGTTGAGAGGAGACGTTGCGAAACGCCTCTCCCCTCGAGGGGAGAGGTTGGGAGAGGGGTGAGAGTTCCGAGAGTCTCGGGGGGGGGGGGGGGGGGGGGGGGGGGGGGGGGGGGGGGGGGGGGGGGGGGGGG
>JBBDVZ010000339.1:0-1013 GCA_040903115.1 Planctomycetaceae bacterium | reverse complement strand
CTGCCCCCCCGCCACCCCCGGTTCTCAGCAGCCAGCTAGAACCAGAACCCCGTGGCGCCAGAAGGTCCGTGGTTCTGGGTTCTGTCCTAGTACCACTTCCAGAGCCAGTAGCGTTCGAAGGCGACTTTGCCCCAGTGCCAGACGGGACTGGGCGGTCGCAGGGTGATGTGCCGCGGGTGGGCGTAGAAGTCGCCCTGAGCCATGCCGGCTGAGCCGCCGCCCGCCTCCAGGAAGCAGTAGCCGCGGCCGTCGAAGCGCTCGCGGCGGGCGTGGCCCATGATCCGCGCGGCGATGTTCCGCGCGACGACCTCGGCCTGGCCGTGCGCGAAGACGCCGGCCTTGGGCAGGGCGAGGCCGTCGGGAAGCGGGATGCGGGTCACGTCGCCGATGGCGAAGACGTTCTCGTGCTTGGTCTCCAGCGTGTACTGGTCGACGGCGATCCAGCCCTCCTTGTTTGTCAGGCCCGACTTCACGACGACCTCCGGCGCCTTGTGCGGCGGGATCGCGATCAGCAGGTCGTAGGGCTCTGGAGGGCCGTCCTTGAAGCGCATCTCCCCCTCTTCGATCGCCTTGAGCTGTTTATCGCCGTAGAAGGCGATCCCCTTATGGGCCATCATCTCTTGGACGGCCTCGCCCGCAGGGACGCCCGCGACGGGCATAGGGTGCGGCTCCGGCGTGTAGATGGCGATCTCCACCTTGTGCCGGATGTGGCGGCTGTGGAAGTAGCCCTCCAGCAGCATCGCCCCTTCAAAGGGGGCCGCCGGGCACTTGTAGGGCAGGCCGGCCATGGTGATGGCGATGCGTCCCCCCGGAAACGAAGCGACGGCGTCGCGCAGGCGCTCGGCGCCATCAAGGTGGTAATAGCCGTGCGCTTCGGCGAGGCCGGGCACGGCGTTGAAGTCGAGGTCAGCGCCGAGCGCGATAATCAGGTAATCGTAGCTGATCTCACGCCCATCGACGGCGACCGTGCGGGCCTTGACGTCGATGCCCTTGATCTCCTCCGCCACGACCTC
>JBBDVZ010000338.1:0-15432 GCA_040903115.1 Planctomycetaceae bacterium | reverse complement strand
CGCGTGCGCCGGCGTCCCGCGGCACGATGAGCTTCCAGCGTTCCTCGATGCACCAGCGAAACTCGAGCCCTCGGACCGGGTCGTCGAGGTCGGGGACATCGTGCGAAAACGTGGCTCCGAAAATCGCCTTGCGGTCGCAATGGCCGCCCGCCGCGATCACCTTGTTCAGGTCGAGGCCGGGCATGGTCGCGTCAGGTTTTATCCCGGCAGCCGCCAGAATTGTTGGAGCCAGATCGATGGTCTGCACCAAGGTTTCATATTGGCCGGGTCCGATGCGTCCGGGCCATCGCAGCATGATAGGCGTGCGAATGCCGCCTTCGTACGGCGAGCGCTTCGAGCGGGGAGCAAAGTCGAACCGCCAGCCTTTTTCGACGACCGTGTCCGGCGTGCGCTGGATCCAGCCGTTGTCCGTCGCGAAGACGACCAGCGTATCTTCGGCGAGGCCCTTTTCGTCGAGGTGATTGAGCAGTTGGCCGCACGTCTCGTCGAACCATTCGCACATCGCGTAATAGCGAGAAAGTGCCGGCGGGCGGTCTTCGGCGAGGTAGTTCTGCAGGAGACGCGGCGGAGGCTTGTGCGGGGCGTGGGGCATCATAGGTGCATACCACACGAAGAACGGCTTCTCGCCGCACGAGTCGATAAAATCGAGCACCGGCTGCATTCCCTCGCGGCCGATTCGCAAACCCTCGTCTCCGTGACGCCCGCCGCGCTTCGGATCGCCATGCGTCATTCCGTCGGTAAAGCCCCCGAGGCGGTAGTGGCCTTCCCACCATTTGCCCGACTGAAAACTTTTGTAGCCCCGATCGCCCAGAAGTTTTGGCAACGTGGGAATGCGCCGAATGTGCTTGAGCATCAGCGCGCGGTCGGTCCCGGCGGCGGGATCATTGCCCGCGATTTTGTGTTGATGCGGATATAGACCGCTGATGAGCGTCGCCAAACTCGGTCTGCAGAGGCTGGTGGGAACGTAACCTCGTTGGAAAACCGCGCTCTGGCTTGCCAGCCGATCGAGATGAGGCGTCTTGATGACCGGATGCCCCATGAATCCAAAGTCGGTCCAGGCCTGGTCGTCAGAGACGATCATGACCACGTTCGGTTGTTTCGCGTCGACCGTCGAAGCGGCCGCCGCAACCAAACAACAACTCAAACACAGCACGAGCCGTTTCATAGGGTACTTTCTGGTTCCCAAGCTCCGCTTGGGAACCCACTGTCTCGAAGCTCCGCATCGAATGACACGGTGACGCGAAGCGGACTTCGGCGAGCTCGGCTCGACTGTCTTCGACCCTGAGGCCTGCGGCGAGCTCAGCCGAGCGGCTCAGACCCGAAGGGAGCTCGCCGAAGTCAGTCGAGTCGAGCTTCGCGAAAATGCGTTCCCAAGCAGAGTTTGGGAACGAGAAGAACGAGTAGAAACCGTTCCATGCACTGCGGGCGTCCGAAGCTGTTCTTCGTGATGCCATCGTACTGGAATACGCGGCACAATTCTGCTGCGATGCCGCCAATTGCGACCGGGTGCACTGGGTTGACAGTTGCGGCGGACGGGTTTCTAATGTGCGGAAGGGCAGACGAGGCACGGTGAGCGGTTTTGCACGTTTTTCAGCGATTGCGCCGGGGTCGTGGAGTAACCGAGGCTCGATCGCGTGCATCGCGTAAGTGCCTTTATCGACTCATTTTACGACAGTCTGGGGAGGTTTGTTTCATGCGAAAGTTGTGCAATGTCCGGGTCGCGATCATGTTCGCCGTGGTAGCAGCCGGCTGGATGCTGACTGGTTTCGAAACGTCGGCCGACGCGCGGCCGAAGTATAAGGCGACCGTGGACAAGATGAAGGAATTCAAGAAGGTCGAAGAGCAAGTCAAAAAGGTCAAATGCGGCGTGTGCCACCCGACCGACGACAAAAAGAAGCGCAACGACTTTGGTCAGGCGCTGCAAAAGCAGCTCGGCAAAGTCAAAAAAACAGGTGAGAGCGACACCAAGAAAATCGAAGCAGCCCTCACCAAGGCTCTCAAAGAGAAAAGCTCGGTGGAAGGAAAAACCTTTGGCGACCTGATCAACGACGGCAAACTGCCCGGGACGGCCCCCGAAAAGGGTGGCAAAGACGATAAAGGCGATAAGGACGAGTAGGACCTATCGAACGAGCCTCAGTCAGGCCCCCGCGACCGCTTTAGCTGGTCGCGCGACCAATCACGATGACACAAGACCACCGAAGCGGTGGTCTTGTCGTTTATGGGGCGCCGGTTGGCGGTCGATGCGCGTCGTGTGTCGGCGGTGCTTGATGGCCCAAGTGAAAATCGATGACCAGAGGCAGGTGATCCGACGACACGCGTGCCAACTGCGTGCGCACCACCCGCGCGTGCCGAACGGTCAGCTTGCCGCGATAGAAGGCCTTGTCGAGCGAGCCCACGGGCAAGTACGCGGGAAACGAGCGGAACCGAGAGATCGGCGCCGTGATGTGTTGAAAACTGTTGAGCGCGAACTGTCCGTTGCAAAGGACGTTGCGCCAGTCGTTAAAGTCTCCGATAATCATCGTCGGCAGGTGAGCCGACTCTCGAAACATTCGATGCACCAACAAGTGCCGCACCTGCCAGCGGCGCTCGCGTTCGGCCAGTCCGAGATGGCAATTCACCAGGTGCAAAGGCCCTTCCGGCGTTTCGATGACCGCCAGTTGCGCCCCGCGCGGTTTCTTTTGACGCTGGCGCAGCGAGATCTGATGATGGGCCCCGAACTTCCATCGCGAGAGCACGAGGTTGCCGTAGCCTCCCGACTTCAAACTCACGTTGATTTGATATAACAGATCGGCGGCGTTGAAGTACTCGGCCAGGATGCGCGTCTGATCGTCGAAGTTCGACCGTGGCACGTGCCGATCGACCTCTTGCAGGCACATGATGTCGGGGTTTTCCTGCTCGATGACGTCGATGATCCGTCCGAGACGGTAACGGCGATCTCTGCCCCCAATCCCCTTGTGGATGTTGTAACTCAAAAGCCGCATTTCTGATCCCGTTGAACGATTCCCAGCAGTGGCGAACGTCAAATCGCCATCGTAGAAGACGCGGGCATCGCCTGCCAACCCTGCGAGTTGGGAAGCCCGAAGCACAAATGACGAAGGAAGTCCGAAGCACGAAGGGTCAAAACCGTGAGCGATGACAATACCGTCGGCATCATTGGGTTGGGATTGCTGGGTTCGGCGCTGGCCGAACGCCTGCTCAAAGCCAGCTTTCGCGTCGTCGGCTTCGATCTTGATGCGTCGCGGTGCGAACTGTTTGTGGGATCCGGCGGCGAGGCTGTTGACTCGGCGCAGTCCGTGGCCCGGCAAGCGCGGCGGATCATCTTCAGTCTGCCAAACTCTGAGATCGTGCAACAGGTCGTCGAGGAGATCGCTTCGCTGCTCCGGCCTGGAACCGTTGTCGTCGACACGACGACGGGCGACCCCGAAAAAATGGCCGCGCTCGGCCGGCGGCTCGAGTCTCTCGGCGTCCAATACCTCGACGCGACAATCGGCGGATCGAGCCAGCAAGCCCGCGAAGGCGACGTGATTGTCATGGCCGGCGGCCATCCGGCGGCGTTTGCCGCGTGCGGCGATCTATTCGCGACGTTCAGCCGCGAGACATTCCACGTTGGTCCCTGCGGCTATGGCGCACGGATGAAACTCGCAGTCAACCTGGTCCTCGGGCTGAATCGTGCGGCATTGGCCGAAGGCTTGTCCTTTGCGCGCGCGATGGGTTTGGACCTTGGCAAGACGCTCGAAATCCTGCGGGCGGGTCCCGCGTGGTCACGCGCGATGGACATCAAGGGCATCAAGATGATCGAACAAGACTTCTAACCGCAGGCGAAGCTTTCGCAACACCTCAAGGACGTCAACCTCATCCTCGCCAGCGGCAGCGGCTGCGCGGCGAAGCTTCCTTTCTCCGAATTGCATCTCAGTCTTCTCGAGCGACTCGTACAATCCGGCTTCGGCGACGCCGACAACAGCGCCATCGTCAAGGCGTTTGAGTAATTTGTCCGATACTCGCGCCGTTTGACATCGCGGCATGGTCTGTTAATCTAACCGTTGGGGACACAATCACTTACAGGCGCAGCATGACCACCGGCCGCGATCGCACCGACGTGCGTTTTTTACACGCCTTGTTGAGCGTGGTGTTTCTGGCGTTTGGACCGCTGCCGTTGTTTGCGGGCGACAGTGAGCAGCCTTTTGCGAAGGTTGAGACAGACTACGGGCGCCAGATTCAGCCGTTAATCAAGCAATACTGCCTCGAATGCCACTCGACCGAGGCGAAAGAGGGCGAGCTGGATCTCGAGCGTTTTGCGACGCTGAACGATGTTCGCCGGCATCCGCCAAGTTGGCAAAAAGTCGCCGAAATGCTCGACAATGGCGAGATGCCGCCCAAAGACGCGAAGCAGCTATCGACCGACGAGCGTAAGAATCTCCGCCAATGGGTCGGTCGCTACTTGGATACCGAGGCTCGGGCCAGTGCCGGCGACCCCGGGCCGGTTGTGCTGCGACGGCTCAACAATGCCGAATACACCTACACCGTTCGCGACCTGACCGGCGTCGAATTGGACCCGGCTCGCGAATTCCCGGTCGACGGAGCCGCCGGTGAAGGGTTTACCAACACCGGCAACGCGCTCGTCATGTCGCCGGCGCTGATTACGAAGTATCTCGATGCCGCCAAGGAGATCGCCGACCACGCGGTGTTGTTGCCAGACGGCTTTCGCTTCTCGCCGCACACAACGCCCCGCGACTGGACCGACGAGATGCTTGCGCGCATCCGCGCGTTTTACCGTGGGTTCACAGACAGCGCCGGCGGAGACAAAGTCAACCTGCAAGGCATTGTCTTCGACACGAACCAGGGCGGACGGCTGCCTGTGGAAAGGTACTTGGCGGCGACGCTTGCCGAACGAGAGGCGATCACGACAGGCCACAAGACCGTGGCGGACGTCGCGCGCGAACAGCATCTGAACGAAAAGTATCTGGCCATCCTCTGGAAGGCTCTCACCGATGCGAACTCCTCGCTGCTCCTCGACGGCCTGCGCACCCGCTGGCGCGACGCAAAACCCGAAGACGCGCCGGCACTGGCGACGGAGATTGCCCGGTGGCAGCAGGCACTGTGGCGTTTCGCCACCGTCGGTCACATCGGCAAGCTTAACGGCCCGAAAGCCTGGATGGAGCCGCTCGACCCCATCACCTCCCGGCAAGAGATTAAGCTCAAGCTTCCGGAATCGCCCGATGGTGAGGACGTCGTCGTGTACCTGTCGGCGGGCGATGCCGGTGATGGAAACAAGCACGACGACGTCGTTTGGGAGCGGCCAAGATTGGTCGCGCCCGGCCGCCCCGATCTGTTGCTGCGAGACGTTCGCCCGGTGACCCGCGAGCTTGCTGCGCGGCGCGAGCGACTTTTCGCCAGCACCGCAAAATGTCTCGCCGCCGCTGCGGATGCCAGTGCCGCCGGCACGACGCTCGACGCCAGCGCACTGGCGGCCAAGCACGGTGTCGATGCGGATGCCCTCAATGCGTGGCTCGATTACCTGGGCATTAGCGCGGTCGGCCCCGCGAAGCTCGGCAACGCGATCACCGGCAAGGTCGAGACCATCTCGGGCTACAATTTCATCAAGGGCTGGATCGGTCCCGATGCGCTGACCGTCGCTGCCAACTCGTCGGATCAGCACGTGCGTATTCCCGGCAACATGAAGCCGCACAGCGTCGCCGTGCATCCGACGCCGACGCTGTCGGTCGCGGTGGGCTGGCGCAGTCCTGCGGCGGCAGTGATCGCCATCGAAGGCGCCGTGCAGCACGCGCATCCGGAATGCGGCAACGGCGTGGTTTGGTCGCTCGAGTTGCGGCGCGGCAACACGCGGCAGCGGCTGGCGACCGGAATCGCCCAAGGGGAAAAGAAAGTCGTATTCGGTCCGCTGGAAAAGATTGCCGTGCAGGCTGGCGACGTCGTGGCGCTCTTGATCGGCCCGCGCGACGGCAATCATGCCTGCGATTTGACGGCGATCGACTTGACGCTGCGCGATGGTTCGCATGAGTGGAGCCTCGCTCGAGACGTTTCTCCAAATATCCTCGCCGGCAACCCGCATGCGGACGGGCAGGGGAACGCGGACGTTTGGCATTTCTTTCCCGAGCCAGTCGGCGGGACCACGGGAAACGTGATACAGGCGGGGTCGTTGTTGGCCCGTTGGCAATCGGCGGGCAGCGCGGAGGAGAAGCAAAAACTGGCCGACGAGTTGCAACGCCTTTTGCAGGGTGGACCAGAGTCGCTGCCCAAGGACTCGCCCGACAGGGCGCTGCATCGGCAACTGACATCGCTCGGCGGCCCGCTGCTGGTGGCGGCCTTGCAAGCGATTGCCGCCAAACCGGCGAGTGCAATAGACACGAGCGACTCGCGGTTTGGCCTGGATCCCGCGCAGTTCGGCAAGCATCCTGCGGGTGCGTCGCCTGATGCGGCGCCGGTCGATCCCGCGAGCCTTTGTGTCCGCGCGCCTTCGATCATCGAAGTACGATTGCCGGGGGACCTCGTCGCGGGCGCCGAGTGCGTCACCGTCGGCACTTTACACGGCGAGACTGGTAAAGAAGGCAGCGTGCAGCTTCAGATGCTGACGACGAAGCCCGAGAGTGCAACGGGTCTGCAACCAACCGCCGTTGCCGAGACAAACGCCAACGGGCCTTGGACGTCGAACAATCGGGGCGTGTCGTACGCCACACCCGTCGTCGTCGCGGAAGGAAGCACAGCGCGGCAACGCTTCGAGTCGTCGTTCCACGATTTTCGTAGCGTGTTTCCCGCCGCATTGTGTTACACGAAGATTGTGCCGGTCGATGAAGTGGTCACGCTCACGTTGTTCTACCGTGAGGACCACGAGCTGCGGCGGCTGATGCTCGACGAAGCGCAGGCCGCACACCTGGACCGGCTTTGGGACGAGTTGCACTACATCAGCCATGACGCGCTGACGCTGGTCGATGCCCTCGAGCAGCTCATTCAATACGCGACTCAGGATGCCGATCCGAAGGTTTTCGAACCATTGCGTAAACCGTTCAACGATCGGGCCGACGCGTTTCGCCAACGGTTGATCGACACCGAGCCGAAGCATATCGACGCTTTGGTCGACTTCGCGGCACGTGCCTACCGTCGACCGCTGAGTGATTTGGAGACAGGGGAAATCAGGGCGCTCTATGGTTCGTTGCGGAAGCAAGAGCTGCCGCACGATCAAGCGTTCCGGCTGACGCTGGCTCGCTTGCTGGTGTCGCCCACGTTTCTCTATCGCATCGAGCAGCCGGGACCCGGCGACGAGCAACAGCCGGTCTCCAATTGGGAGCTGGCAAGCCGCCTGAGCTATTTCCTCTGGTCGTCGCAGCCGGACGATGAACTCTCTCGGCTGGCGGCTTCCGGCCGGCTCAGCGATCCGGACATCCTCGCCGAGCAGTCTCGCCGCATGTTGCGCGACGCGAAGGCCCGGCGGCTGGCGACCGAGTTCGCCTGCCAGTGGCTGCACATTCACGATTTCGAGCATCTCGACGAAAAAAGCGAGCGGCATTTCCCGACGTTCGCGGGCCTGCGCGGCGCGATGTATGAGGAATCGATTCGATTCTTTACCGACTTGTTTCAAAACGATGGCTCGGTGCTCAGCATCGTCGACGCCGACCATACATTCTTGAACGAGGAACTCGCGAAGCACTACGGCATTCCCGGCGTCGCCGGTCCCGAGTGGCGGCGGGTCGACGGGGTGAGAAAGTTCTCCCGCGGCGGAATCCTCACGCAGGCCACCACACTGGCGACGCAGTCGGGGGCCTCGCGCACCAGCCCCATTCTGCGCGGCAACTGGCTCAACGAGGTTGTGCTGGGAGAGAAGCTGCCGCGGCCGCCGAAAAACGTGCCAGTGCTTGCCGAGACGCCTCCGGCCGGTTTAACGGAACGACAGCTCATTGAGAAGCACAGCCACGATGCGGCGTGCGCGAAGTGCCACGTCCGCATGGATCCGTTCGGTTTTGCCCTGGAGAACTTCGACGCGATCGGCCGCTTTCGCGAGAAAGACGCCGGCGGACTAGCCATCGACTCCCGGACCAAGTTGCAGGACGGCACAAAAATCGACGGTCTCGATGGATTGCGCAAATACTTGCTGACGGTCAAACGCGACGCGTTTGTCCGACAGTTCAACCGCAAGCTGCTGGGCTATGCGCTGGGGCGGGCCGTGCAACTTTCCGACGAACCGCTGCTGTCTGAGATGCAGGCGACCGCACAGGGCAGGGGAGTGGCGTCCGTGATAGAGCTAATCGTTCGCAGTCGACAGTTTCGCGAGATCCGCGGCCGCGAGAAGGCACAAGATGCTGAACTTTGATTCCCTGGGAGGGCGAGGCGGCTTTGCCCCAAAAGGTCCGTTTGCCTCAAAACTCAACAGCTTGCCTCAAAACACCAATGGGTCAAACTCAACCCATTGCGCTCGATTCCAAATCGGAGTAGACCCAGTAGAGGAAGGCGAATGCGAGTGCGACCGACACCAAGAGAACGGTGAGCGCAAGTATCGCCCAATCCAACCCATCGAATCTATTGCGTGGCCGTTCGTCGCTCATGCCCGGATTATACCCGACGGCGGGTGAACGGCGGGAGTGTGCACAGGGACAACGCAGAAGGCTCAAGTTGCGCACAAGCACAGCACGCGGAAAGCCAAGATCATTCAGCACAACGGACATTGGGTTGTTCCGTCGCAATCCGAAGCAGGCCACAAATACACGGTTGACCCGAACGAACAATCGCCGCATTGCAATTGCCCGGATTTTGAGACGCGAGGATGCGTCTGCAAACACATCATTGCGACACGCATAGTGATTCAGAGGGAACTGTTTCCAGACGGCAGCGAAACGGTTACGGAAAGCGTGACTGTCACTCAGCAGACAGTCCGCAGAACGTACCCGCAGAAGTGGGCGAGCTACAATCGCGCGCAGGTCCAAGAGAAAGAACAGTTCCAACAATTACTGTGCGCCTTGTGTGCTGGCATCGAAGAACCGCCGCGCGCAACAACGGGACGCCCGCGCATTCCCATGAACGATGCGACGTTCGCAGCCGTGTTCAAAGTCTACAGCACTTTGAGCGGTCGGCGGTTCAGCAGCGACTTGCGCGACGCGCAGGAAAAAGGCTACATTGAGAACGCGCCGCACTACAACAGCGTGTTCCGCTGCCTCGAAAACGAAAACCTCACTCCGATTCTGCAACAGTTGATTACGCGCAGCAGCCTGCCGTTGCGGGCGCTCGAAACGGAATTCGCCGTGGATTCAACCGGCTTTACCTCCAGCCGATTCCATCGCTGGTTCGACGTGAAATATGGCCAGCCACGACAAGAGCACGATTGGGTGAAAGCCCATATCGCGTGCGGCGTGCGAACCAACATCGTGACTGCCGTTGAGATTCACGAGCGAAATTCAAACGACATCCCATTGCTGCCCGCGCTGGTCGATGCAACGGCGGTCAATTTCGACGTGCTGGAAGTCTCAGCCGACAAGCAGTACGCGAGCGAAAACAACTTTCAAGCGATTGCCCGCATCGGCGCGACCGCCTACATTCCATTCCGTTCAGGCACCACCGGCCGAATCGGCGGCTTGTTCGCGAAAGCGTTCCATTACTTCAATCTGTACCGCGAAGATTTCTTGGCCCATTATCATCGACGCAGCAACATCGAAAGCACGATCATGATGATAAAAACCAAATTCGGGGACCACGTGCGGAGCAAGACTGACGTCGCGATGAAGAACGAAGTGCTCGCCAAGATTCTCGCGCACAATATCTGCTGCCTGATTTCAGCAATGCACGAGCTTGGCATCAGCCCGGAATTCGGCACTTGCCCCAAAACTATCGCACTTGCCTCACAACTCGCGTAGAATCGGGGGTTCTGAGGCAAAGCCGGGCGAGGCTCCCGCCGAGCTGCTGCTCTCGAATGCTTCAATGCATGCCGAGCGCGTGTCCCCCTCCCCCCTTGCGGGGGAGGGTCGGGGTGGGGGTGAGTCATCCTGTGCGTTCAACTCGTTCAACGACGACCTGCGTTTGTCAGCGCAATTATACAAATGATGCGTATTTACGTTCGGCCCCCCCACCCTAACCCTCCCCCGCGAGGGGGGAGGGGATTCCCGTTTGACGCTGGTTGAAGACTTGTTGTCGTCTTCTGTTAGAATAGCTGTGACTCAATCCACTCCGCCCAGGAGCGAAACGTGAACACCCACCGATTTTCCCGCCGCACGATGTTGCGTGGTCTCGGCACCACGATGGCTTTGCCCTGGTTGGAATCGTTGGCTGTCTGGGGTGATGAGCCGCGCGGCCGGCAAAAGGCCAGCGAACCGCCGGTGCGGCTTGCCGTTTTGTTCGCGGGTAACGGCTTTCACGGCAAGGAATGGTGGGCCAAGGGCGAGGGTCGGCAGATGGAGCTGGGCAAGGTGCTCGAGCCGTTGGCCGTCTACCGCGAGAAGCTGCTCTTTATTCGCGGCTTGTTCAATGCAGAAGCCCTCAAAGGAAACATCCACAGCTCTCAGACCGGCAACCTGCTCTCCGGCGCTCCGCTGGCTTCGGGGGGCGACATCCGATCGGGCACCAGCGTCGATCAACTGCTGGCCCAAACCTACGGCCGCTCGACCAAGGTGCCGAGCCTCGTCCTGGGTTGTGAGAAGTCGAACCCGTCGGTCCACAAGAATTACTCGATGCTCTACAGCTCGCACATTTCGTGGAGCTCTCCCACCACTCCGACGCCGCTGGAAATCTATCCCGCGCTGGCGTTCGACCGGCTTTTCAAAGATGGAGTGCAAAAGGGGGACCGCAGCGTGCTGGATTCGATATTGGCCGACGCGGGCGACCTGAGGCGAAACCTGGGCGTCGGCGACCGTCGTAAGCTGGATGAATATCTCGACTCGGTCCGCGACGTCGAGCAGCGCATCGACCAGGCCGGGAAAAAGGGCGAACTGCAGGGCTGGCGCCCGACGCTCGAAAAGCCAAACATCCCGCGACCGGCCGACGGATTGCCGCAAGACATCGCCGAGCATATGCGGCTGATGTGCGACATTCTGGTGCTCGCCTTTCAGACCGACGCGACCCGCGTGTGCACGCTCAAGCTCAACAACGACCATTCGTCGCTGCGGTTTCCGAACCTGGGCGTCGACTACATGATTCATCACCTGTTGTCGCACACCGATTCCGACGATTGGCTGAAGGTCAATCGATTCTTTATCGAACAAGTGGCCTACATCGCGCGAAAGCTCGACGCGATTCAGGAGGGAGATCGAACGGCCCTCGACAACTCGATGATTGTGTTCTGTTCGAGCATGCTGACGGGCGGGCACGATGCCACACAGCTTCCGGTGTTGCTGCTGGGCCGCGGCGGCGGTCAGATTGCTACGGGCCGCGTTCTCGATTACCGCGAAAAGTCCAATCGCCAGATGTGCCGCCTGTATCTGTCGTTGTTGAACAAGGTGCAAGTGCCTCTCGACCACTTCGGCGACGCGACCGAACCGCTGAGCGACGTGTAAGTGCGTGCGCGCTCTGTGCCGCTGCTGAGCCGCTTCGGCTCAGCAGTGCGTTGCTGGACAGCCCGCGTTTTGTGCGTAAGAGATGTAAGGGACCGCATCAACTTCGAAAAAAGCACTGGCGAGACGCCAGTGGCACCCTTCTTCTTGCACCCCGAGCGCGGAGGGATAATCCGTATTTTCGGTTCATTGCAGCCCAAGCGGGACGTTCGGGACGGCTTTTTGTGTTGACAGAGTGCCGCGCAGAGGCGGAAATAGAGGCATAGACCGGGGGAATTCCGCTTCATGTCCACGTCGAGCCAGGGCCTGTCGAACACCGAGAAACCGGCTGATGCACAGCGCGAAGCCATCGCGGCCCTCGAGAAACTCAACGCGAAGTTTCAACTGGTCGACGACGGCTCGGGACGCCACATCAGCCTGCAGGGGTCGCGCGTCACCGACGCCGACCTCGGCCTGCTGCGCTTGGTCAGCAACGTCAAGCGGCTCGACTTGAGCGAAACGCGAATCAGCGACGCGGGGCTCGAGCATCTGCCAGCGCTTTCGAAGCTCGAGCAGCTTTGGCTGACATCGACGCGCGTCACCGGTTCCGGCCTCGGAGCTCTCAAAACGCTGACGCATCTGAAGTTGTTGTTCCTCAACAAGTGCCCGGTGACCGACAACGGCCTTGCGCAATTGAAGAGTCTCACGTCTCTGCAGAGCCTCAGCCTCGCGAATACTCGCGTTTCCGACACGGTGTTGGCACAGGTCCGCAGGCTCAAGAACCTGACCGTGCTGGATCTCGGAAACACGAGCATCAGCGACGCGCGACTGCAGTACCTGTTGGACTTGAAGGACCTGCGCGGCCTGTTTCTTCCGCGTACCAACATCAGCGACGCGGGGCTCGCGACAATCGGCCAGATGACGCAATTGACCCAACTGACCCTGGCGCGCACGCGGACCACCGACGCCGGTCTGGCACACCTGAAGGACCTCAAGGAGTTGCGACACCTCGTCATCTCGTACACCAAGGTCTCGAGCGCGGGATTGGAACACCTGGCGGGGCTCACCCGGCTCAATCAGCTTTCGGCCGTCAGCGCCAAAATCAAAAACGACGGTTTGGCGCATCTCGCGGGTTTGAAAAACCTCACGGTCCTGTTTATCAGCGGCAATAATTTGTCCGATCCCGGGATGGTCCATCTCAAGGGGCTCGTCAACCTCAACAACCTGGGCATCGGCTTCACGCAGATCACCGATGCCGCGCTGAAGCACCTGAAGGGACTGGTGAAGCTGGAGCGATTGTCGCTGGCCAGCACGCTGATCAACGGGGCGGGCCTCGCAGACCTCGAGCCGCTCAAGCAATTAAAGGTCCTTGCGCTTGGCGGCAACGGCATTACCGACGACGGTTTGGCGAGCATCGCAGCCCTTCCGAGCCTGCGGAACGTGGCCCTGTCGTACACGCGCATCACCGACGCCGGTTTGGCGCACCTGACTCGCTTGCCGCGGCTCGACACGCTCTCGCTGGCCAGCACGCCCATCACCAATGCCGGCTTGCCGCACCTGAAGGCGCTCAAACATCTGCGGGTCCTTTCGATTGTCGGTACCATGCTGACCGACGGGGCCATCAACAAGTTGCAACATGCGTTGCCGAAGTGTGCGATCAAGTCGGACACGGAATTTGCCGACTTGGCGCGCGAAGAGCGCAAGTCCGTCGCCGAGCTCAAGCGATTGAACGTGCGGCTGCGGGAAGAAGGCGGCGAAATTGTTTCGCTCGGAATAAGCCGCGACGTCAACTTTTCCGACAACGAGATGAAGCACTTGCAGTGGCTGCTTGAGCTCAAAGAACTCAATTTGCAAGGCTCACGCGTCACCGACACGGGCTTGCAAAGCCTCAAGGGGCTTACGGGATTCGAAGTGCTCGATCTGGGCAATACGAAGGTCGGCGACGCATGGAGCGAACACCTGAGCGACCTGAGCCGCCTCAATTGGCTCGACTTGCGCGGCACGCGAATCACCGATGCGGCCCTCAAGCCGCTGGCCGACCTCATGAACCTCAAAAGCCTGTTTTTGGGCAGCACGAAGGTGACGAACGCGGGCCTCGCGCATCTCAGCCGTCTGACGCGGCTCGAAACGCTCAATCTCACCTTGTGCCGCGGCGTGTCGAACTCGGGCCTGGCCGAGCTGCGCGGTTTGAAGAACCTCAAGCGGCTCGACCTTCGCGGCACCAACGTCACCGAAGACGGCGGCAAGGAGCTGCATCAATACTTGCCGAAGGTCGAGATCCTGATGGATTGAGTAGGGTGGGTGAAACCCACCAATCGAACGACGTTCGCCGAATGTGGTGGGTTTCACCCACCCTACGATGGGCTCATTATTTGGGCTTCGTGCTTCGTGCTTCGGATTTCTTTTGTCATTCGTGCTTCGTGCTTTTCGACTTCGCCATGTGCCACTCGAACATCACGCGAAACGGGGGCGTGAACGCGGTGGGATCGGCTGCGATCATCGCGGCCACGTCGTCGAGGCTGTAATAGCGCACGAGTTCGATCTCGCCGGGGTCGATCCGGGGGACGTCGTCGGTTACGGCACGATACAGCACCGTGTGTTCGTTGGCGGTATTCGGGCCGGCGGCGAACTTGTGCAGGTATTCGAGCGGCGCATCAATTCCAATTTCCTCCTGCATCTCGCGCGGCGCGCATTGATCGTATGACTCGCCCGCGCCCAGATGGCCGGACGCCGACGAGGTCCAGCATCCCGGAAACTCATCTTTGGCCGCCGACCGTTTCTGCAACAGCAATTGCCCGCGGCTGTTGAAGACGAACACGCTGGCCGCCCGGTGCAACAAGCCGCGCGCATGCACCTCGGACCGCGGCGCTTGGCCGATCACGTTGTCGTTTTCATCCACGACGTCGAAGATTTCTTCGGACATGCTCGGACCTTGTGGAGTTGCATCGGGACAAACGAGAGTTCGATGATGCGACCCTCCCCCAGCCCCTCCCTAAGAGGGAGGGGGGTCATGCGCCGACTGCTCCATTCTATCGCCGCGGAAATTGCACCGACAGCAATGTTCATCGGGCCTTTGAAACTATATAGTTGACTCAGGGGGGTGAAACAAACGCGCAGGCAAGGCGGCCGCGTTGTGCAATGGGTTCGGCTCGAGACGAGGCAAGAGGTATGTCGGAACAAATGCGCAACGTTGTGGGTCTGGTGCTCGGCGGAGGGAAAGGGACTCGCCTTTATCCGCTGACTCAGTACCGCTCGAAGCCGGCGGTTCCATTGGCCGGCAAGTATCGCATCATCGACATTCCCATCTCCAACTGCCTCAACAGCAACATCAATCGCATCTATCTGCTGACGCAGTTCAACTCGGTGAGCCTGCACCGGCACATTCGGGAGACCTACCGGTTCGACCGGTTCACCGGCGGGTTTGTCGAGATTCTCGCCGCGCAGCAGACCAATGAGGGAGCCGATTGGTACCAGGGGACGGCCGACGCGGTCCGGAAGAACCTGCGGTACTTCGAGCAGCGCGACATCGATTACGTGCTGGTACTTTCGGGCGACCAGTTGTATCGCATGGATTACACGTCGATGCTCGAAACGCACGTTCGCTCGGGCGCCGACGTGACAATCTCGGCCGTGCCCGTGACCAGCGAATCGGCCCGCTCGTTTGGAATCATGAGACTGGATGGCGCCGGGCGCGTCGTCGGCTTTTTAGAAAAGCCACAAACCAAGCAAGAGTTGGACATGGTGCGGACCTCGCCCGAGTGGATCGACTCGCTCGGCGTCGCCAGCCGCGGACGCGATTGCCTGGCCAGCATGGGAATCTACCTCTTCAATCGCGACACACTGCTGACGTTATTGGCCAAGTCCGATTATCAGGACTTCGGCCGCGAAGTGTTTCCCATGTCGATCCGCACGCACCACGCGCAGGTGCACCAGTTCGACCGCTACGGGGAGGACATTGGAAAGATTC
>JBBDVZ010000337.1:0-15577 GCA_040903115.1 Planctomycetaceae bacterium | reverse complement strand
GGCCACCGCCCGACCCATGACAACTGCGTCTTGTCGGCCCTCAAAATCGGACCAACTCCCGGAGGCCAACTCGAAATCTCGCACCTTTCGGAGCTTTTCAGGTGGCACGCCATAAAAAACGATGACGTCAAGACTGGCGCGGCAATTGTTCGTGAAAACTTGGATTGGGACGACCTCACGCACGCCGGGCATTCGAGCGATCTGTTGATCGTAATCCTGCGGAAGATGGCTGGTCGCCGGGCAGAACTTGTTGGACTGAAAAGTGATCAACGCTCCCTTCGCTTCCTGCCTCTGTTGCAGGTCGTTCATGCCCTCCTGGACAGCCCCCACAAAACAAAACACGAACAGGGCGACGGCTGCGCCGCTGACCGTGAGCACGGTGCGCCCCCGGTGTCGCCACAGAGTTTTGAATACATAGGGTGCGAATTTGAGCATGGCGTTTTGTCCGCAATGTTTAGCCGGCCGATTCCCGAGTCGGGGCGAACACGGTCGGATGGAAACCCGCGCCGCCCGTCTGACAAAGTTTTCCGCGATCGAGGCGAAACTGCCTGCCGGCGATCGTCGCGGCGTCGGCGTCGTGCGTGACCATCAGCAAGGTGATGTCGAGCTCCTGGTTTAGTCTCACAAGTAGATCGAGAATCTGTTCGGAGGTGACGGGGTCGAGGTCGCCGGTTGGTTCGTCGGCGACAACAACTTTAGGATGGGCCACAATCGCTCGTGCGATGCCGGCACGTTGTTCTTGTCCGCCCGACATCTGCCTCGGATAATGGTCGGCCCGGTCGAGCAAATCGACGGCCTGCAAGGCGATTTCGACCCGCTTTTTTCGTTCGCTGCGCGACATGGGCAACAACAGCAGCGGGAGCTCGATGTTCTCGTACGCCGTCAACACGGGTATCAGGTTGTGCGTCTGGAAAATGTAGCCGATGTTCGCCGCTCGCCAATGGGCCAAGCGTGTTCTTGAGAGGTGAGTGATGTCGGTCCCATTGACGACGATCGCACCGTCGCTGACCCGGTCGATGCCCGCAATGAGGTTCAGCAACGTCGATTTTCCCGTTCCGCTGGCGCCCATCAAAGAAACGAACTCGCCCGGCTGAATATCGAGCGACACGGCGTCCAGCGGTGTGATGGTCTCGCCACCCTTGTGATAGTGTTTCGTCACCCCTCTGAGCTCGACGAGTGCCATTAGTGAGTTCCCCCGTTCGGAATATGTTTCTCTGAATCCGGCCCCGCATTCGCATGCATCGCGGCACTGGCGGCGGCATCCTGCGCTTCGCCGATCACGCGAATGCGATCGCCGTCCGAGAGGTCCTCGAATCCGACGACGATGATGCGGCTGGAAATTGTTAAGCCGCTTTCAATTTCGACAAGGCCATTACCCGTTGCCTTCGCATTTGTTTGCACGGGCGTCCGGCGGGCGACTCCGGCCGACTGGTCGGCGACCCATACGAAGGCGCCCCTCTCGTCTTGATGAATGTGCTCGCGCAGAACATACAGCCGCATCTCTTCCGACGGGCCGGAGGGCTGAGCGGCTTCGGGCGGCGCGAGAAACGTCACGTCGACCAGCATCTCGGGCTTGAAGACCGCCGGCGGATTATCGATGGCGACTTTCACCTCCAGCGTGTTTTTTTGAATGTTCGCCAGCGAGCTGACGAATAACACGGTGCCCCTTAGCGGCTCCTTCAGGGCGGGGTTCTCGATCTGCACGGGCTGCTTCAGGCTCACTTGGGGAATGTCTTCGAAACGCACGTCGACGCGAACCTGCAGCATTTCGGGACGATAAAGCGTGATCACCGTGCTGCCGTCATAGTTGTCGAAAACGCCCATGCCTCCCGACAACGTCGTGCCGGGCTGTCCCACGAGCCGATAAACGCGGCCGTCGATCGGGGCTCGAACCGTCATGCGGTCCAAGCGAAGCTTGGCTTCGGCCACGACGAGCCGCGCTTGTTCCAGGCGGGCCGCCGCGGCTGCGACTTTCGCGCCGGATTCACCGCTCATTTTGATCTCGTCCGCCAACAGTTCGAGCTGCTTCTTCAGCGCGTCGCGTCGATGCACCAGCGCGGACTTTTCTGCCTGCAACGAACCGGCCCGGTCCCGCAGTTCTTCGATGAGTGCGGTTGCCGTGTCGAACTCACTGCGTGCTTGCTCGAGCGCCAGCCCACTGACGACGCCTTTCGCCGCGCTCTTGCCCTGAAAATCCCGTTCGGCCAGCGCGAGCCGCGCATCGGCCCGGCGAGTTTCGTGCGGCAAGTTTTTCAATTGGGTTTCGATCTGTGCCAAGGCCGACTCCGCTTCGCTCAAGGGCGCTTCAAGATGTACCGGCTGCTCGAATCGCGTCTTGGCGGCCGCAAGCGCGGCTTTGACTTCCTCGAGTTCGGCTTCGCGAAGCTTCACGTCGACCAAGGCCCGCTCGTGAGTCAGCCGCGCGTCTTCCTTGACCAATTCCGCAATCGGCTCGCCGGCTTTCACCGCCTGATCTTCGACAACAAGCAGCCGCTCGATCACGCCCGGCGCGAGCGCGGCTACCCGGGTGGGCGTGGGTCGCGGCTCGACCCAGCCTGCCGCTTTGAATAATGGCGTTCCCTCGCGTTGAACTTCTGACCGCGAGGCGAACACCGGAATCACTTTCACCGGCGCCGGCGGAATCAGAAAGTCACGCGCAGCCCACGTGGCCAGTCCACCAAACCCCAAAAGCAGCAGCGCGGGCAGCACGTATCGCGTGGTCACATGCCGACGCGCGCGAGGTTTCGTACGCGCGGAACCGCTGCGGTCGACTGCCAGTTGTTGAAGATCGACGTTGGCCATGTTTATTTCCGTACGTACATCCCTTTGGCTTGCACGGTCAGGTTCCCCTCGGGATCACGCTTGGCTTTGCCGCGTATGACGACCGTTTGCAGTTCCTTCACATTCAGCAGCTCGCGGGCGTCGGACTTAACCGGACTGCCGTTCTCATCGACGAATTGCACAAACGCGGTCGACTTCGGCAGCTTGTCGGTCTCACAGCAATAGTCCCAAGGCGTTTTGCACGCGTCGCCGGGCATGTCGCTGCAAGCCTTGAGCGATGGATCGACAATCGAGAACGCCGCCCGGCCTTTAACCCACGGGCTTTCGCTGCCGCCGATACGGCCGACAATCACGATCTCTTCACCCTCTTTGGCTGCCTGTCGCACTTGGATGACGTCCTTCGCGCCCTGCGGTTCATTGGCCAGCAGATATTTCGATCCATCGATCGCACTCGTCGACGAAGAAGTTGTCGACGCCGTTGGGCCCCGGCTGCAACCAGCGATTGCCAATCCGACGGCCACGAAAACTGCCACGTGTACCAATTCCTTCATTTTTTGATCCTTCCATGGTGGCCGATGCATTGAGCCGCGGCCACAACCTCATCAAATCGATTTCAGCCCGTCGACGACGGGCATCCGTAAGGCCCGAATGGCCGGGGGAATCGCCCCGATCAATCCGAGCAGAAATCCAACGCCGCATCCCACGAGGATGGCCACACTGTCGATACGTAGCGAGAATGCGCCCATCGTGAATCGAACCGCTGCCCCGTTCACAAATATCAGGGCAAGAAACGCGGCAAGCAGCGTCGCGCCGGCAGCCAGGAGAATGCCCTCCTGGATGAGGCTCACGACGATCGCCCGCCGTACAAAACCAATGGTTTGCAGCGTTGAAAGCTCGCGAATGCGGCCTACGACAGCGCCATACATCGTGTTCAGCCCGGCAAAAACTCCCGCGCCCGACACCAGCAACACAACCAACCATGCCAGCCAGCGCACGGGGCCGTAATCCTTTTGCAGCGTGGCGTAGTAGTCGACGTCCCGAATCGCCTGCAGTTCCAGGTCAAGTCGCTGCTTGCAGAACATGTCGAGGTCGCTAAAATTCTCGGGCGACGCGAGCGTCACCGCCACCACACTCAGATCCTGTCGTTTCATCGCCTGCTGCAGTTCATCCAATCGACACCACACCTCGGATTCGAACGCGGCCCCGCCCGCGGAAAAAACGCCGCTGATCCGCCAGGTCCGATCCTCGAAGGTCAGCGCATCGCCAACCGAGAGTGCGGACGTGATCGCGCCGAGTTTGGTTGCAGCCATTCGTCCGATGAGCACTTCGCCAGTTTTGGGCCACTGTCCCTCTTCGAGTTCAAACTGGCGGCGCACGAGTCGCACTGCCGGAGTTACCCCGCGAACCAACCCCATCGACGGCTCGACAGAGTTTTGCAGGGTTATTTCCGTGCCAAGGTACAGTTCGGGAGAAACGTATTTCTGATCGTACTGTTGCACGATGCCGTCAACGCTGGCAGCCACCAGATCGCTGGTGCGCATTTCCACCGAGGAGTATTCAAGGTTTTGGCCCATGCCCAATGCAAACACGATAGCGACCTGCGGGTCACCACTCACGGCGAGTGTGCGCTCCAGCCCGCGAATGAAGCCGACGACGACAAAGACCAGCACGATGACCGTCGTCAGGCCGGCAAACGTCAGCGACGTGCGCAGCGGACGGCGAAACAAATTGCGGATGCCGTACTCCCAAGGGAGCAGCGTAAACCAGACCACGGAAAGCCTTCCCAAAACTGCGGACGATTTGGAAACAGCGCACTCTAACCGGGACGCAGTGTTTCACAAAGACGACTTCGGCAGGACCAAGCGACGATTCGAGTCGTCTGCTCGTGGAAGACCTAGCAAAGAAATGACATGTGGAGACAGCGGACGAGTCGTCCGGGAGTCGTCCTGACATGTTGGGCAGGCGAGTGTATGGAGAAACTCGCACGCGACGTCAAGATCACCGCCAGCGGAACCGTCGCGACAACGTCGTCGAGAGGTCGCTCGACCCTGAGCTCGAAAGGCTTGGCTCTGTCGACAACCGCGCCGCTGCAAACGCACTGACACCCAGAGTCGACTGGGCTGGGTGCGGATCGTCTGGGTAAGCCTGGCGATTGATGATTACCATCTTGCTGATGCAAGGCACAGCATCCGCCACAGCACGATGACTTCCCTGTCAAACGGTCGACCGATACCAGCGTCGCGCCCGTGCAGCAGAACGGGCACGCCTGAATGGCAAGAACCAGCAGCGGAACCAGGATTCGAGTCAGCATCCCCATGCCCTTTTTAGCCGATGCACAATCATAAGCCAGTAATGGGATTTGGGCAACGTGAATCCCAAATCGGTGCGGGACAACCACTGTTAGCCGAATCCGTTGCCGGACCAGACAGCCGAACTCCAAATCGCCGCTGAGCACTCCCCAGGCGTCGTCACAACCGCCCTAAGTGTTCGCAGGCACGTCCTATGCGTTGACGGCGTGGCATCTGGCAGACGGCTCAAAACCGGCTGCGAACCTTACGGAGCCATATCGACGCCAGAATTCGGATTGGCCAGGCCGTCCGTCAACAGCAAGCCTTGAAGCGACGCGGCACTCTGCCACATGTCTCTCAGCGATTGGACATACTCCTGATTGGCTTCCGTGTAGGCTCGTTGGACGGTCAATACCTGTATGTAACTGAATTGCCCGACATCCGAGGCTTGCTTGCTCAACTCCAGTGAGCGTTTCGCCGAGGGAACGATCGATGTTCGGTATCTCTCGGCCTGGGCTCGGGCTGTGGCGTATTGCTGGTATTCAGAAGCGAACGCGCGCCGCAGGCGCTGTTCGGTGCGCCCAATTTCGCGCGAGGCATGGACGACGTCCGCGTTTGCCGCAAGGATGTTCCCCTGGTTCTTGTTGAATATCGGGAGAGGGACGCCGACCTGGACGCCGGCCATCGGTTCCTCGGTTTCGAAATCGTACATCGGCATCACTTGAACCGTCACGTTCGGGCAAACTTGTGCCTTGGCCGCATCGACGGCTGCATATGCCTTCGCAAGCTCGAATTGTGCCCGGGCGATTTGAGGATTGGCGAGCGCCAGCCGATCCCACAATTCGCTGCGGGTATAATCAAACGGCGGTTTTTCAAGATCGCCGACTAATGGCCGTCTTTCGACTTCTGAAAGCCCCAAGACCGCTGTGAGCCGCTCCCATGCGGATTGATATTCGTTCTCTGCGCGCGCTTGAATAATTTGCGCTTTCTCCAGCTCGATCATTGCGAGTTCGATTTCGAGGTCGGTGGAAAGCCCCGGCTCCTTCAGCGATTTCGTCTTTTCCAGCGAATCGCCGTTGATCGTGACAAGGTCCTTCGCAAGGTCTCGCATTCGTTCGGCGGCCAAGATCGCGATAAACTCGCGCTCGACGGCGGTCTTAACGCGAATCTCCTGCGCTGCCATGGCCGCTTGGGCCGCTTGTTGTTCGCGAGCGGCAACGTTCTGATTCAGACCTCGCTTTCCCGCAGTTAAGAACTCCTGCTCGATGAATGCGCCTTGCTGCCCCGCCGTTCCGCTTGCCCCGATCTCATCGGCCAAGTAACCCACGGTTGGATTCGGATAGAGGCCGGCTTGGACGTACGCGCCGTAAGCTTTCCACGTCAACGCGCGGGCCTGTTCGAGTGTCGGGTTGTTGGCGAGAGCAAGTTGCTGCAACGCTTCGAGCGTCCAGGCTTGATCAGAGTTTTCTGAGGCCGTGGGCTGAAAATGCGAGTCTGGCTGCACCGTTGAGACATCGTCAGGCCCAGGAGCCGGAGTAAGTGCGGATGTCCCGGTCCCGTCATCAACGGCCGACGCGAGAGTGATCTCAGGCTTCGGTCGGTCGTCAATACGATGACGATCGTAATCGGCTCGGTTTGGAATTGGCTGAGAGGTCCTTCCCCGTCGCAGAGCGGCGCCAATTCCCGTCTCGCGTTGTGCGTCGAGCACAGGGGCGGGGGGCCTCGCATAACCCTCCACAGTCGGCTTGGGCGAGGTGGCGCAACCCGACTGCTGAACGCAGACACATCCGCAAAGAAGCAGGACAACGATGACCTTCATGATGCACCTCACGTTCGATCAAATCGGTTGCAACGAGGATGCAGGATAATTGCAAATTTTCCAAGGAACCTCTCTCTGTGTTTGAACGCATGCGCAGCCCCTACAATCCTCAACTTCGGATCAGACGCCTTGCACAGGCCAGGACATCATGACCGCATGAGCGGGATGGACCGCAAGACGACAACCCCAGCAGCTTTGGCCTAATAAGTCCTTGGACGGGCGGAAGGTGCGCGCGAAACTACCGTGAATCTCCACGATTGCGCGTCTCCCCGTGGCCATCTTTGCAACCTGGATGTTGGTCTATTGCGGGAATCTCGATATGGGTAGAATTCGCTGATTCCGACTTTGCGGAATTGCCGAATAAATAACCAAGGAAGGTTATTCGAACTGCCATGCCGCGCCGCTTAACTGCCCTCGTCGCTCTGTTGGCCTATCTTGCGGGCAATACGGCCTCTATTGCATGTTTCGAGTGCGTGAACGCGAACGGAAATGTGCGTGTTTACCTGGTCGGTGGTCAGTGCAACTGTTGTAGCGAGCGGCTCGCTCGGGATGCGACTTGGCGCGAGCCAGCCGGTGAGCATACCTGTTGCAAGACTTCGCATGGCGACCATCCCAGCGATCGCGAGGCGGGGATTCGTCAAAGTTCCGGGCTCTGCGAAGGCGTTATCATCAATCCTTGCGGCTGCAAGCATACCCCAATCGAGTCGACGCCCGCTCTACGCGTGTCGCCTAAGCCGCAGGGGCCAAAGGCTTATGGAAAACTTTACCCCGTGACCATAGTTTTCCATTCGCTGCCCCCCTACGAAGCTGAGGGCGCACCGCTTGCCCCGAATCTCCAAGCGATCAACGGGATGAGGGCGGGTCTCCGCGCGCTGTCAACAAAAATTCTGCGATGTTGATGCGCCACATTTGGCCTGAGCTGATTTTCGACGAACGAGCAACCGTTTCGATATTGCTCAATCGCGTCATCATCATCAGCGAGCTTCTCAGCAACTAGCTTGCGTTCCGCAACTTGTTCCAGTCTTGGAAGTCGTTGCAACTCGAATTCGCAAGTCGGTTTGGAAAAATTCGCCTTTCACAGTCCATTTCCCGTCCCAGGGAGGGAGCCCCGATATGAAGGTTTATCCATTGTTTCTCGCTGCCAGTCTTCTGGCTGCTTGTGGTTCGCTTGCGGTGGCGGCTGATCCGGCGAAAACGCCGGAGCAGGTCATGCAAGTAGCCTCCAAGGACGGCAGGCTCATCTATCTGCTATTTTACAAGGAAGCCGACGCACCCACGAAAGCGATGGTGAATGTCGTTAAATCGGCGGTAGCGTCACAGGCCGGTCAGTCAACCTTTGCAGCTATCCCCTTGAAAGACCCCGCAAGCCGCGCCATTGCAACGAAATACGGGGTCAGTCGCGCACCGATGCCAATGGTGATCGCCGTTCATCCGAATGGCGCGGTCACCGGCTACTTCCAAACAAAGGCCACCGAGGAAGACCTCGGGCCGTGCGTTGTGAGCCCGAAGAAGGCTGAGTGCCTAAAGGCCCTCCAGGAGGGGCGCCTTGTCTTCATATGTTTGCAGACACAGACGACGTCGTCGATACCGCAGGGAGTGAGCGAAATCCAGTCTGATCCGCACTTTGCAAAACGCACGCAGGTTTTGACATTAGCGGTTACCGACCCCGCTGAGTCGAGCTTTTTGAAGAGCATGGAAATCGATCCCCAGAAGGCGACGCCCCAGACTCTGTTTCTTGCTCCGCCTGGTGTGTTCGTCGGGAAGTTCGCGTCGAATGCCACGAAGGACCAACTGGCCGCACAACTCGCTGCGGCCGGGAAGTGCTGTGACGACAAGAATTGCAAGCACAATCAACAACAACCGCCCCAGCCAAGGAAGGCAACGAGATGAACTTCACCACATTGGTTTGGAAGGAAATCAAGGAGCGACCGACGGCCATGATCACAGGGTTGGCCACAATCATCCTTGGTGTGGCGGCACTGGTCGCCATTCACAACGTGACGTACTTTTCGGAAAGGGCCGTCGCCCGCGAACTTGAAGCACTCGGGGCCAATGTGCTTGTTCTGCCGCAGGGTGTCACTTTGCAGGACTACTACGGAGCCGACCTGCACGGCCAGACGATTCCGGAAGAAATGGTTCACCAGCTCGCCTTCTCCAACCTGGAAGGGGTTGAAAACCTATCACCGAAACTTTGCGTGCCGGCGCGGGTGAATGATCGCAGCGTCATCTTGACCGGTGTCCTGCCACAGTCCGAGTTCCAAGCGAAGGCCGCATGGCAGTCTGCCAACCTGTTCTCGAAACACAAGGGCTGCAAGAAGGCGCACTGTACGACAGATGACGGTGGGACCAACAGCCTGGCCACGAAGCGAACGATTCAGGAACTCTTAGAGCACGAGGCCCTCCTCGGGGCCGATATCGCCGTTGCGACGGGACTGAAGGCGGGAGACAAAGTCGACATCCTGGGCGAAACCCTCTCAGTGTCCGCCGTGTTGCCCGTAATGGGCACTGTTGATGACGGGCGGGTGTTCGCGCACCTTCACACAGTCCAACGGCTCGCAAAGCTCGGCGAAGTCGTGAATTGCATCGAAATTATGGGATGCTGCGAGGACATCGCACAAGGTCTCGTCGCGCAGTTGGGTGAAATCCTGCCCGGCACAAAAGTCATTACCATCGCCCAGGTTGTTCAGACTCAAGTATCGATCAATCGCATGATGCAACGACTGTCGTGGCTGTTCCTAGTAGTTTTGGTTGGCATCGCTGGGGCCAGCATTTCAAGCTCCACAATCGCCAACGTGCGCGAACGCCGCAGGGAGATCGGTACGCTCATGGCGATCGGTGCTCCGCCTGGGTTTGTTCTCCGGCTGTTCCTCTCAAAGGCGTTGCTCTTCGGAAGCGCCGGCGGGCTGGTTGGCTACCTACTAGGCACCACGATTGCGACGACACTGGGCGCTCAATGCGCCGGAGTCGCCGTCACTCCGCTTCCCCTCCTAGGTGTAACCGCGGTTGTCGGAGCGACCCTCGTCAGCGCGGCTGCGTCGTGGTGGCCGGCTCGATCTGCCGCGAGCCTCGATCCATGTATCTGCTTTCAGGAGTTTTGAGAGCAATGCGACGGCACGTTGACGTACGAACGGCACCGTGAGGATCGGTGTCGCTTCTTGCGGCGTCACCTTTTTGAAATCCAGATCAGGGAAGAAATCATGTTTCGTCTCGAGTCCGTGAGTAAGGAATACTCACAGCGAGAGAAATCGGTAGTCGCGTTGCAGCCGACGACACTCGAAGTTGACGCCGGCGAGTATATTGCGATCGTCGGCCCGAGTGGTAGCGGCAAGAGTACGCTGCTCACGCTCCTCGGGGGCATGATCGCGCCCACGGATGGCAAAGTCTGGTTCTACGGCCAATCGTTGTACGACCTCAATCTTGATGAACGTGCCGAACTTCGCCGCTTGAAGATGGGTTTCGTCTTTCAAACGTTTAATCTTGTGCCTTACCTGACTGCACTTGAGAACGTCCAAGTGCCGTTGTTGCTGGCCGGCCATTCCAAGTCCGGTCAACGGCAGCGAGGGTTGGAACTGCTCGACCAAGTTGGATTGGCAGATCGCGCGCACCACAAGCCCAACCAACTCAGCGTCGGCCAGCAACAGCGAACGGCCCTCGCCCGGATGCTGGCCAATGACCCGAGCATAATCCTGGCCGATGAGCCGACTGGAAACCTCGATCCAGCGACCCGCAACCAAGTGCTGACATTCCTTGACCAGTTCCATCGCTCCGGCAAAACGATCATCATGGTCACTCACGACCTACAAGCTGCAAGCCGGGCTACTCGCACGCTGCAAATGGTCGCAGGTAGTATCACTGGCCACGCCGCACCGGCCGACAAGGTGGCCTGAGGAATCTGCGCTTCTCGCCGCGACGGCTCTCAATGCAGGTCAACTCCACCGCCCGGGGAGTCCTCACCTTTAATGGTGGATTTTGGCTACAGGGATGGGGTTTCGTGACCACCTTTGATGGTTACTCGCTCGCGCCCGAATCGCCACGCCCGCTATCGCTGGGTCCTCGCTTGTTAATCTGGTACTCACCTGTGTCCCAGGCGAAGGGTAACAGGATCATGCCTGGCAAGCGGTCAACCAGTTGCTCATTGCGGAATTGCGTGAGGCCGATGGTCATCTGCTCGTGGCCGGCCGCGGGCTGCGCGCGGTACGTTCCCAGCAGGTAATCCCACCACGGAAGGTTGAAGCCGAAGTTACTGTTGGTCTCCCGCGAAATGACCGAATGATGCACGCGATGCATTTCGGGCGTCACCACGACGAGTCGCAAACGACGGTCAAGCCATTGGGGCAGGCGCACGTTTCCGTGGTTAAACATCGATGTCGCGTTGAGTAGGACCTCGAAGATCAGAACCGCAAGAGCGGACGGTCCCAGCGCGAGTATCGCCGCCAATTTGATGAGCATGGAAAGAACAATTTCCAGCGTGTGAAATCGCACGCCGGTTGTCACGTCGAAATCGAGATCGGCGTGATGAACCATGTGCAGCCGCCACAGGACAGGTACAGCGTGAAACATGACGTGCTGCAGATAGATCACCAGGTCGAGGGCGACGACGGCGACCACCGTCTTCGCCCATCGCGGGAATTCGAGCATGTTGAGTAAACCCCAACCATGCGATTCCGCAATTGTCGCCGTCGCAACGGCAGTGAAAGGTATTACGAGTCGCACCACCAATGTGTTCAAGACGACGAGCGAAAGATTGCTCGCCCAGCGGAGTGGCTTGTGTGCCATCAACGACCGCCTCGGCGCAACGGCTTCCCAGACGGCCATGGCAATTAACACGCCCAGAAAACAGCCGATGCGGATTGCGCCTTCTGTCTGCACCGACATGAAGAAAGCCCTCGGCGTGCGCCGCGTATCATTGTGACGTTGACTGGGTCGGCAGCATCAACTCTGGCAGAACGTCGATTCCTGTGAAACTTGATAGCGGACGGCCGGGCCGGGCATTTCGATGCGTTTCTGGCCGCTCGCCAGCGACTTCATCGCCGCAGCCACCAGGCCGGTGGTGAGCAGCGTGCGCTCGACAGGGTATACCGCCTTGCCGGTCAAAAACATCTTTTCGACGTTCGACATGAGAATCGCCGAATAAGTGACGTTTGGGTTCGGCGGCAAGTAAAAGAGCGTGGAGAGGGGCTCTGCCTGCTCCTTCAGCTTGGCAGCGAACGTGAAGTCGCCCACAACCCCGTTCATCAATAACATGGTGGCTTTCAGCCCGTCGTTGTACTGGAACCGATAGGCAATCGGGTCTTTCTCCAATTGGCGAATCTCGGCGTCCGTCGGATACCGGTGCGTAAAACCGCTGCGCGGCGGAGCGAGCGTTTGACTGCGGGACAAGCACGCTTCGAACAGTGGCCGGCTAAAGCCGCCGGCATCCCATGACCCGGCCTCCATCGCCTTCCAAACCGCGTCGCCGCGGAGCGCCTGAATCCAGGCGACGCCGGTTTCGCCTCCGCGTCGCCGCTCGGCCATGCATTGAATCACTTCCAGAGCGTGGAAGTCGTAGCTGTCGGGCCCGCCGATCGCCACGCACATCACTTCGTCGACTTCGGCGCCCCAGGGTAAATCGACGGCTGGCATGCGCCATGTTCCGGGCAACGACGAGCCCGCCATGAATGGAAACTTCAACGCATGAGCCGTGTCGACCATTTCGACGGCCCACTCCCAATTCCAGGAGAGGTGTTTGTCGTTGAAGACCGGAACGGCTCGGCCGTCCTCTCGAAAGACGTCGGTGACCTGTTTGAAGAACTCGTAGCGCGGGTACTTGGTCTGACCGAACTCGCTGAGCGGATACTCGCCGTGCTCGCCGATGATGAGCACCGCGTCGACGGCAAGTTTGTCGCCCCCGCATCGCAGCGTCTCGGCGATCGTCGGATAGATTTTGAACTTGAACTCCTGTTCGCGCGGGCGGCTCAGGTCGGCCTCGGGCGGCTGTTGGTCGGCGTAGAGCGAAACCACGTCCAGTTCCGGCCGATGCCATTTCCCGTGCATCGGATAGCCAACGAGAAAGCGGTCGCCCATGTGCTGCGCGTGCGAGTGGTATCGCCACACGGTCGAGACGATGGCCATTTTCTTTCGACGTGCGCCCTCCGGCTGGGCCGACCACGCAAGCGGAGCGGCAATCAGCCCCGCGCCGGCCGCACCGAGAAAATCGCGTCGTGTGAACATGGCATCCCCCCCGGTTCTTGTCGTTGTGAGTATGAATTGAAAGTTTGCGCGAGAACCCATTGTTGCGACACCAGCATCTCAATTTCAACAGATCGATTGGAACTCCAAGATCTTGTGTCCAGTTGGGTCCGTCGGCTCCACAGTATCGGTGAGTGACAATCGGTAGTAACCTGCTGAAATGCCTGAGGTCTCTGTAGTTCTGCCGGTATTTAACGGCGCCCGCACGGTTGCGCGGGCCGTCGGTTCGATCCTCGGGCAGACGTTGCGCGACATCGAGCTGATCGTCGTCGATGACGGCTCGACGGATCATACGGTCGCCGTGCTGCAAAAAGTGCGCGACCCTCGTTTGAGGCTGGTCCAATGCCCGCATCGCGGCGTCGCCTCGACAGCCAACGCTGGCACGACGCTTGCCCGTGCGCCGGTCATCGCGCGGATGGATGCCGACGACTTCGCTTACCCATTGCGACTCGAGAAGCAACTGGCGCTGCTTGACCAACAGAAACTCGACGTGGCAGGATGCAAGATCCGCATCTTGAACGAATCGAACGGTCCCGCCGCTTCTCTGCAACGGTACGAACGTTGGATCAACGAGGAGACCATCGACGGCGAGCAAATAGCCGCTCTTCGATTCGTGGAGTTGCCGCTGGTCAATCCGACCATCCTCGCGCGTCGAAGTTACTTCGAGCTCGGCTTCCGCCACGGCGAATTTCCCGAGGACTATGACCTGATGTTGCGCGCAGCGGCGAAGGGCATGCGGTTCGGCAAGGTCGACGAGGTTTTGTTGGATTGGATCGATGGCCCGGGAAGGCTCAGCCGGACCGATTCCCGCTACTCAGCCGATGCATTCGCCCGCTGCCGACAAACGCACTTACTTGACGGCCCCCTGAAAGGCGTCGCTCAAGTCGATCTGTGGGGACTCGGCGAAACCGGTAAACCCTGGCTCCGCTGGTTGCAGGCACACGGCATTGCCGTCCGACGCGGCTACGATGTCAGCGATCGAAAAATCGGTGAGACGATTCATGGCGTGCGAGTGGCACATTACACCGAGATGCCGCCCGCCGATGGCACGCCGCTGATGATCGCCGTCGGCGCTGAAGGATCCCGAGAATTAATCCTTCCCCACATCACCGCGCAGGGATATGTTTCAGGAAGCAACGCATGGTTTGTGGCGTGAATGCCAAGCATAGCAGGGTGTCGCGATCGAAAGGACGGATACACCACGAAGCGAACACCCTTTAACGTCGTAATCGTCGGCGGCGGGCCGGCGGGACTCAGCGCGGCACTCATGTCGGGCCGCAGCCGTCGGCGAGTGATTGTCTTTGATGAACGGACAGCCTGACAGCCGCATTCCGTCGAGCTCAAAGGAGACCGGGCAAATCTGCGCGGGCTTGTTCTGACGGATATTCCCAGTAAAATTGTGACCGAATCGATTGCGGCGGAGTAGCTCAGTTGGTTAGAGCAGCGGAATCATAAATCTTCAAATCCCGTTTTCTACTCTTCGCATTTTTTCGTCGCAAATCGTTCAGCGACCTACTCTTCTGCACTGGTCGTACTTGTCCCGTCAGGCCGCACAAGCCATTGAAAAACGCTACTTACGGGTGTCGCGACACCCGCCATTTCGAGCAGCGTTTTTTTGCACCGCTGCTCTAAGTTTCTCCGTTGGTTCACGGGGGCTTGCTTCAATCTTCCGGCGCGTATTGTCGCGACAACCGCCAAAACCCGACTTTGGCATTGGCTTCGTTGCGCCTGGTGGGGTTCGCTTTCGTCGAAGAACCGAGAACCTCCCAATCGACAGGCTTTCGGTGTTTTGATTTCCAAGTTGGGAAAATGGGCTGTTGTCGTCGGGCGATTCCAATTGTGAAGTCGGAAAAAGCACTTCTCCGCGAAACGCAACGTTTTCTGACTTGCGTCGCCGGTACAGCTTCAATACGTCGGTCGATGTGACCGACGCAGATTGGCGAACGACCAAGCTGACCAGGTCGCCCCCAATCAGCTTACCACTTGATTCCGACCAGATCGGCGACACTGGTCCAGCGATTGGTTATGTTGTGTCTGGCTGTTGCAGTGCTACTCCCGCTTCTTTTAGAAGCGATTCCCATGATTCGAGAGCTGCTGTTGCCAATTGAAACGCATCTCGTCTGGCACCCGCGTGCTCAAGTTCGACGAACATCGCAAACGATCTGTAGTCTACCTTCCCATCGGTACTTACTGTGGTCTTCGACTCAATCTTTCTCCCGAACTTCGGCTCAGCCCCGGAGCGTGGCCGGTGCTTCCGGTCGAATGAGAGGTGCTTGGAGCCATTGCAGATATCAGCGCAAATGAGCAGTTCATCCGACTGTTTGACGTGCTCTTCGATCTCTTGACGGGAATGGAACGTGTACGCATCATCGTTCTTGAGCCAGTCTTTCAGGTGATAGCAATTCTCTGCACTTTCTGAATTCTCATTGTCTCAGACTGCAATTCGGAGCAAGCGTTTGAG
>JBBDVZ010000336.1:6571-15646 GCA_040903115.1 Planctomycetaceae bacterium | reverse complement strand
TGCGTCGCCATGTCTCCCCTGAAAGGTGCGGCCTGCCCAAGCTTTCCACTCTAACACGCCCGCTAGTCCGCGGGAAACGCAAAAACCGCCTGTTTTACCGATTTCCCGCGGTCCTGAATGAAACCGTCACGCTCCAAACGCTACACTGAACGCGTGCGCCGGTCGGCACAAGGGACATCGCAGCGGCGGACTAAATGCATCCACAGATTTCACAGCGCGGCCGCGCTGCGAAATCTGTGGATGTATTACCTTCTTTTCGAGAGATCGTTAACGGAATGATTCTTGAAGGCATCGTCACGACATTGGATTCACACGGCGAAATCAATGTCGCCCCGATGGGACCCATTGTGGACGAAGCCATCGAAACGCTCACGCTGCGTCCATTCAAGACGTCCCAGACGTATCGCAATCTCAAGGTGCGGCCGTGCGGCGTGTTTCACGTCATCGATGACGTCTTGTTGCTCGCGCGAGCCGCGATCGGCCAATGGGATACGCAGCCGACAACCTTTCCAGCCGAAAAAGTCGAAGGGGCGGTGCTCGCATCCGCCTGCCGCTGGTACGAATTCGAAGTCGTTACGGTCGATGACCGAGACGAGCGGACCACCATCGAGGCGAGCGTCGTCCATCGCGGTTGGTTGCGCGACTTCTTTGGTTTCAACCGCGCGAAACACGCCGTCGTCGAAGCGGCGATCCTTGCCACCCGGTTGCATCTCGTCGGTCGAGAAGAAATCCTGAAACAGTTCGAGCCATTGCGGGTCATTGTGGACAAGACCGCCGGCCAGCAGGAATCGGCGGCCTTCGAATTGCTCGAAGGCTACGTTGCACGGGCGCACGAGACGAGATAATGCCGCGAGAGATTGTCGTCACCACCGGCTCGAGGCTGCACTTTGGCTTCCTGTCGTGCAAGCCGCCTTGCGACCGGCAGTTCGGCGGGGCCGGTTTGATGATCGATTCGCCTGGATACGAGATCGCCGTGCGCGAATCGAATTGCTTTTCGGTTATCGGCAGTCCGGCCATTCAAACGAGAGTTGAGACGCTCGCCATCGCATGCACTCGCAGCAAAGTCGAAACCCCCCTCCCTCTTAGGGAGGGGCTGGGGGAGGGTCGAGACGCTGGATGCTTCCAAGCGGCCCGCAACGACTTTTCGCAGGGCGCCCCACCGCCGGTTGCAATCGAAGTTCGGTCCGAAATTCCCTCACACGCCGGTTTGGGTTCGGGCACACAGCTCGCATTGGCCGTGGCCGCGGCGTTGTCTGCGCTCCACGGTCGCGAAGACATTAACCCCGACTCACTGGCAATCTGCACGGCGCGCGGGGCGAGGTCCGCGTTGGGCATTCACGGCTTTCAGCGGGGCGGGTTCCTCGTCGATGCCGGAAAGTACGGCGACAACGAAATTGGGACGCTCGCTGCCCGTGCCGACTTTCCCGCAACGTGGCGGATGCTGCTCGTAACGCCGAAAATTGAAACGGGTCTGTCCGGCGCTCACGAACAAGACGCCTTCGCCCGCTTGCCGCCGATGCCCCGCGCTCAAACCGACCAGCTCTGCGGTATCGCGCTCACCGAATTGCTGCCAGCGGTCATTGACGCCGACTTCGATCGATGCGGCGAGGCGCTGTACGAGTTCGGTTCCATCGTCGGCAACTACTTCGCGCCGGTGCAGGGGGGCACGTACGCCAGTCCTTCGACGGCCGAGCTGGTCGAACACCTGCGCGCATCGGGTGTTCGTGGCGTGGGCCAGACGTCGTGGGGACCGACGATCTTCGCTCTCTGCCGCGACGATGGCGAAGCCGCGAAACTCTCAGCAGACCTACAGGCCGACACCCGCTGGAGCGATTGCCAGTTTCGAATCGCCGCCGCCAAAAACACGGGGGCCCAAATGCGTGCTGCCGATATTTGAAAAAGAGGAAGGCAGAATCATTCTGGGCAAAATGATGGGAACTGAATCGGGACTTCTAAACCGATTCCGCATCAGGAGGATTTACCGCGGAGACGCAGAGGTCGCACAGCGACGTCGTCGCAACCGAAATTCCATGAAGAAGAAAAGGAACCACTGATATCACTGATCGACACGGATCATCAATCTCATGCAAAATCCGTGTCAATTGGTGAAATCCGTGGTCTGATTGTTTCTCCGTCTGCTCCGCGTCCTCTGCGCCTCGGCGGTGAAATTTGCACGCCCTGTTTCTTTACGCTCGTAACTGACTGCACAACAATCGATTTTGGGTAGCGGGTGCATCTTGTGTTGATGGCGACACACGAATGCATTACAGGATGGTTAGCTAACGCCACCGGTTGCACCCAACCCGCCTCTTCCGCTGGCCATCGAACAATGGCGACGCGTGACAATTCGGTTCCCAATTCCGCTGCGGACGATTCCGGGACGTCAAATCGCCAAGCGTCACCGAAAACGAATTTCGGTCTCCGCAAGCTTTTCGCATTCTTGGCGATTGTCGCGGTCGTCGCCCTGCTCTTCTTTTACTATCGCGACCGGTTGTCGCTGCAGGCCGTTGCCGACCAGGAAGCGAGCCTGTTGGAATTCGGCCTTGCTCACCCCGTGCTGGTGGTCGCGATTTCGTTCGTCGTCTATGTGGCTGTCACGGGACTCTCATTGCCGGGCGCGCTGCCGCTGACGCTGGCCAATGGTTGGCTGCTGACGCAGCTTTTCGGAAAAGCGTACGGTTTTTTGACGGCAATGCTGCTCGTCAGTTTCGCGTCGACAATCGGGGCGACGCTTGCCTTTCTGCTGAGCCGATATCTCTTCCGCGATGCCGTTCATAGCCGCTTCGGACCGTACCTGGAACGGTTCAACCGAGCGCTCGCGCGCGACGGGGCGTTCTACCTCTTTACATTGCGGTTGATTCCCCAGGTCCCGTTTTTCGTCATCAACGTCGTCATGGGACTCACGCCGATGTCCGCGCGCACGTTCTGGTGGGTGAGCCAACTGGGAATGCTGCCCGGCACGGCGGTCCTGGTGTACGCGGGATCGGCGATTCCCTCGCTGCACGATCTCGTGCCGCGCATCGAAAACGAGGGGCTTTCGGCCATCATCTCGGCACCGATGGTGGTCGCGTTCATTCTGCTCGGCTTGTTTCCAATCGTCGTCAAGAAGATGATGGCACGATTCCGCCCGGCCAGTCGTGACGGCCAGCGGTGAAACGGAGATCAAGCACGCAGGGCCACGATAATGTCGAATGCGATTCAGGTCCCGCCCCCCGACGAATACAACCAGACGCTCGTGGCGAATGTCCACCCGCCCGAATGGGTCAACCCGCAACCCGGTTCGCGATATAACCTGGTCGTCATCGGCGCGGGTACAGCCGGATTGGTGACCGCGGCGGGAGCAGCCGCACTCGGTGCCAGGGTCGCAATCATCGAAAAGCACTTGATGGGTGGCGACTGCCTCAACTTTGGCTGCGTGCCTTCGAAAGCGTTGATCCGCGCGGCACGCGCCGCGGCGGCCGTTCGCAAGGCGGGCGAATTCGGCGTAAGAGTGCCGGACCCGGTGCGCGTCGATTTTGCCGCGGTGATGCAGCGGATGCGCCGACTGCGCGCTGCCATCAGCCGTAATGATTCGGCGGCTCGCTTTCGCGATCTTGGCGTCGACGTCTACCTGGGCGAGCCTCGGTTTAACGGGAGCGACACGCTGCAGATTGGCAGTCGCGTGCTGCGGTTCAAGCGAGCCGTGATCGCCACCGGTTCGCGTGCCGCGACGTTGCCGATTCCCGGACTGGCGCAAGCGGGATATTTGACGAACGAGACCGTCTTCTCGCTGACTGAACTTCCCAAGCGGTTGGCGGTGATCGGCGGCGGTCCCATCGGCTGCGAGCTGTCGCAGGCGTTTGCGCGTTTCGGAGCGAACGTCTCGCTCTTCGAGGTGGAGGGCCAGATTCTTTTGCGAGAAGATCCCGATGCGGCCAAGCTCGTCGAAAGCGCGCTTCTCGACGACGGCGTGACGCTGTTGACCGGGGCGAAGGTGCTCGAAGTCCGCACGGGGCCCGACGGCAAGACCATTTTCTACGAACGGGAAGGTCGGCGCCTGCAGGTCATTGTCGACGAGATCCTGCTGGGCGTCGGACGCACGCCCAACGTCGAAGGCATGAACCTCGAAGGAATGGGCGTCCAGCTCGACAAGAAAACGGGCGTCAAAGTCGACGACCGGCTGCGAACGACGAATCCCCACATCTATGCCTGCGGCGACGTTTGTTTTCCCTACAAGTTTACGCACACGGCCGACTTCACGGCGCGCATCGTCATCGCCAACGCCCTGTTTCCCAGCCGCGCGAAGGCGAGCGCATTGATCGTTCCCTGGTGCACGTACACCGATCCCGAGATCGCTCAGGTCGGACTGACGGAGAACGAGGCCAAGGAACGCGGCATTGCCGTGACCACGCTGGTGCAGCAGTTTTCCGACGTCGACCGCGCGGTACTCGACGGCGAGGAGCGGGGCTTCGTCAAAATCCATCTCAAAAAACGGACCGACAAAATCCTGGGCGCCACCATCGTCGCGAACCATGCGGGCGACATGATTTCCGAAATCACGCTGGCGATGACGGCCGATGCCGCTGTGCCCGGTTGGAAAAAGCGATTGTGCTGCGCCCGCGGCGTGGGCCTGTCGACGATCGGCAAGACCATTCATCCGTACCCCACTCAGGCCGAGGCCATCCGCAAGCTGGCGGATCAATACAACCGCACCCGTCTGACGCCGCTGGTCACGTGGCTATTGAAGAAATGGCTCGGTTGGAAACGTTGAGGGGGGCACAGATGCCACCAATCCGTCCCATCGACACGCGCTGGAACTCAACGGGCACGGCGGATAGGCTGATATGAGCCGGCGGGTTTATCCCGCCGGTCTTCGGCAACACGCCAAAAACGCCGCACAGACCGCGGGGATCAACCCCGCGGCTCGAATCGGAACGAAAGGCCGTCTCGGATGAATCGCTCGCTGCGCTCGGTGGCCGTCGGAATGGTTGTGTTGGCCGTGTGCGGATTGTTGCTGATGCTCGCGCAGTCGCCGCCCGAACCAACCAATGCCGCCGAAGTCCTTCAGGCGGGCGGACCGCTGCGCTGGTACCGTGGCAACATCCACACACACTCGCTGTGGAGCGACGGCGACGATTATCTCGAAATGATCGCGCTCTGGTATCGCGACCGCAACTACGACTTTCTGTGCTTCACCGACCACAACGTGCTCTCGAACACCGAGCGCTGGTCCGACGTGCTCAAAAACCAGGGGCGGAAGGTCGCATACGACAAACTCAAGGCCCGCTTCCCCGACTGGATCGATGAGCGCACCACCGATGGGCGGCTCGAGGTCCGGCTGCGACGGTTCGACGAAGTCCGCGAGAAGGTCGGCATCCCCGACAAATTCCTGCTGCTCTTGGGCGAGGAGATCAGCGACCGTTTCGAAAACCTGCCCGTGCACCTCAACGTCTCCAACATTCGCGAGGCCATCCCGCCGCTGGGCGGCGACAGCGTCTACGACACGATTCAAAACAACGTGAACGCGGCAATCGCACAGCGCGAACGGACGGGGCAGCCCATGATGGTCCATCTCAACCATCCGAACTTTTATTACGCCGTCACCGCCGAAGATTTGATGAAGGTGCGCGGCGAAAAGTTCTTCGAGGTCTATAACGGCCATCCCAGCGTCCACAACATCGGCAACGATCAGCATGCGTCGACCGAGCAAATCTGGGACATCGTGCTCACCAATCGGCTCGCCCAGCTCGGGCTGCCGATCATGTACGGATTGGCGACCGACGACGGACACGAGTATCACAAGATTCCCAGCCGCCATAGCGAGCCCGGACGCGGCTGGGTGATGGTGCTGGCCGACGAGCTGAAGCCCGCGTCGCTGATTTCGGCGATGGAGCATGGCCGCTTTTACGCATCGAGCGGCGTGACGCTGGACCACGTGGCGACGTCGCCCGCTGGAATCGAGCTGGCTGCTCGTCCCGAGCCGGGCGTCACATACACCATCGAGTTTGTCGGCACGCGGCGCGGATACAATGCCGAGAGCCAACCCGTGCGCGACAAGGCCGGCAAAGAAGTTCGCGCGACGCGGCGTTACAGCGATGACATCGGCGTGGTTCTGAAAAAAGTCGCGGGCCCGAAAGCCGAATATCGTTTCAGCGGCGACGAGCTCTACGTGCGCGCGCGAATCACATCGTCACGACCGCACCCCAATCCGGCCGAACCCGGCGAATTCGAGCGGGCCTGGGCACAGCCAGTCATCGGCCCGGCCGCGCCCAAGACCGAATGACGGACACGGCGCATTCAATCCCCTCCCCCCCAGCGGGGGAGGGTTAGGGTGGGGGGGGCGAACGTGCATACGCATCATCTGTATAATTGCTGACAAACGCAGGTCGTCGCCGAACGAGTTGAGCGCACAGGATTACTCAACCCCCCACCCCGGCCCTCCACCGCAGGGGGGAGGGGGACACGCGCTCGGCATGCAGTGAAGGTTTCGGGAGCGACGGCTCGGCGGGAGCCTCGCCCTCCCTTAACGGCATCAGAGCGCGATGAAACCAACAGACTGAACAATCAAGGGAGCAGTTCTTGCGCCGGCACCGGTTCTCGTTCCTGCCCATCGATTACGAGTGGGACGCTTTCGCGGGACGAGTAGTTGACGTGGTGTTGATAACGGGCCTGCGCTTCTCGACCAATGGGATCGGTATAGACTTCCAGGCGTGTATCGATCAGGTTGACGATCCAATAAACCGGAATGCCGGCCCGGGCATAAATCTGCGCTTTCCACCGGTCGCGGTCGAGAGACGATTCGGCGACTTCGATCACCAAGGCCGCGTCTTCCGGCTCGGGATGGCGGTCCAGGTAGCGCTTCGCGGGGCCGCGGACCACGGCGAGGTCGGGCTCGGGTTCGCTTTGGATGGTGCTGATTGCTGACTGGATCCGGACCCGCCAATCTTGCGGCAGTCGTGCTCGCAGCGCCTCCTGGATCATATCGATCACTGTATCATGGGGTGGATGCTTGACCATCTTGGGAACAATCCAGCCTTCCAACAGTTCGACGTTGTCGTCGTCGGTGAGGATTCCCGCGCGCGCCATCTGATGATACTGCTGTAGAGTGAAGCGGTACACCGGGAAAGGTGGAAGCTCCAGAGTCTGCGGCAAGACCGGGGCGATGGACGTGGCCATGATCGATTCCTCACTGCACAGGGCGCCGAAAACAAATCGGCCTCCCTCATACAAATCATAACATACGCATGTCCCCGCACACATCCGGAAATACCAATTCCCATGATCCTCTGTGGGAATTCTGGATCGACGTCGGCGGAACGTTTACCGACTGCATTGCCCGCGCACCGGACGGTCGGTTGATTCCGTATAAGCTGCTTTCGTCGGGCGTCACCAAGGGTGTTGTCGGCGAGCGCGTCGGCACCGAACGCATTGTCGATGACGCCCGCATCGGCGAATTCGCTGATTTCTGGGTCGGATACGACCTGCGATTTTTCGATGCCGAGGGTGACGTCGTCGGCCAATCGAGAGTCGCGCGCTCCGAACCATCGCGCGGCATTCTTTCGCTCGACACGCTCGTCCCGCCAATCGTCGAGCCAGGGACCCGTTACGAGCTCTCGTCAGGCGAGGAAGCGCCGATCGTCGCCATTCGACGGCTGCTGGAGCTCAAATTGTCCGATGCGATTCCGCCGGTCTCAGTGAAACTCGGCACCACGCGCGGCACGAACGCGCTGCTGACGCGGCGGGGCGCGCGAACGGCGTTTGTCACCACCCGCGGGTTTGCCGACGTGCTGGTGATCGGCAATCAAGATCGGCCGCGGCTGTTTGATCTGGCCATCCACCGCCCTGCCCCGTTGTTCGAGCGCGTCGTCGAAATCGATGAACGCATTGCCGCCGACGGAAGCGTGCTCGTTGCGCCCGACGCGGCACAAATTCGCGGTCAAATGGAGCAACTCAAGGAGACAGGCGTCGAATCGGTGGCGATCTGCCTATTGCACTCGTTTGCAAATCCGGCGCATGAGCAGCTCGTCGAGCGAGCGGCGCGTGAAGCCGGCTTTACCGAGATCAGCACGTCGAGCCGCCTCTCGCCGCTGATCAAGATCGTGTCGCGCGGCGATACGACGGTGATGGACGCGTACTTGAATCCGGTGCTGCGCGCGTACGTCGCCAGGCTGCGCAATCGGTTAAATCGACGGGAGGGCGACGTTCCCGCCGCGCCGCCGTTGGATCACTCGGTCCCGAGTACCTCCGAGGGCCCCCCCACCCTAACCCTCCCCCGCGAGGGGGGAGGGGATAAGACAGAAGACGTCGGCACTCAACGCATCTTGGACACGTCTGAAACCCGCTTGAAGATTATGACCTCTGCCGGTGGTCTGATCGATGCCAACCGGTTTGTGGGGAAGGACAGTATTCTGTCGGGGCCGGCGGGGGGCGTGATTGGTTACTCGCGAGTCGCGCAACGCGCCGGCTTCGAAAAGTCGATCGGCTTCGACATGGGAGGCACAAGCACCGACGTTTCGCGGTTCGACGGCCGTTACGAACTCGAGTTCGAGACGCAAAAGGCTGGCGTCCGCGTCGTCGCGCCGATGCTCGCGATCGAAACCGTCGCCGCCGGCGGAGGCAGCATTTGTGACTTCGACGGCGTACGACTCTTCGTCGGCCCCGACAGTGCCGGAGCGGACCCCGGTCCCGCCTGTTACGGCCGCGGAGGTCCGTTGACCGTGACCGATTTGAATCTGTATCTCGGCAAAATTCTCCCGTCGCGGTTTCCCTTTAGTCTCGATCGCGAGGCTGTCGAGCGGCGCCTGCTGGCGCTCTGCGATCGCATCGCCGCCTCGACGATGGGCAGACGCTTCACACCCGACGAGCTGGCCGAAGGATTTCTGGAAATCGCCAATGCGAACATGGTTCGTGCGATTCGCAAAATTTCGGTCGCCAAGGGATACGACCCGGCCGACTACGTGCTGGCCACGTTCGGCGGAGCGGGCGGGCAGCACGCGTGCGCGATCGCCAAGGAGTTGGGCATTCAACAAATCCTCATTCACCCCTATGCCGGCATCTTGAGCGCATACGGCATCGGCCTGGCCGATGTGCGCCGCT
>JBBDVZ010000336.1:0-6471 GCA_040903115.1 Planctomycetaceae bacterium | reverse complement strand
CCCTATGCCGGCATCTTGAGCGCATACGGCATCGGCCTGGCCGATGTGCGCCGCTTCGGCGAGCGCACCGTTTTGCAGCCCTATTCCGCGTCGACTCTCGAGCGCCTGGAGCCGGTTTTCGTCGAGCTGGAAACCAGCGCGACTGCGGAGGTGTTCGCCGAAGGTGTCGACGCCGCGCTCATTCAACAGCCGGTGCGCTGGCTGGAAATGCGCTACCGCGGAGTTGAAGCGACGATCAACGTCCTGCGTCCCGATGACGGAGATTATGCGGGACGGTACGAACTCATGCATCAACAACTTTACGGTTACCGACACACCGAGCGCGAAATCGAAATTGTCGTCGCACGCGTCGAAGTCGTCGGCACGATGCCCGAACCGGAAGAAACAACGGTCGAGTCCGTTCCGCGCATTCCCCAGCCGGCCGAGACGACCGAGACAGTGTTCGGCGACAATCGCCGAACGACTGGCGTGTTTGTCCGCAACGACTTGCACGCCGGCGACGAAATTGCCGGCCCGGCGATCATCTGCGAACCGACATCGACGGTCGTCATCGATCCGGGTTGGTCGGCGACGATTACGAATCGGGGCGAGATCTTGATCGGTTCCGACGGGGCGCAGCCCGTCGGCTTTGGTGGCGCGCCGATTTCGACGGACGCGGATCCGATACGATTGGAAATCTTCAATAACTTGTTCGCGTCCATTGCCGAGCAGATGGGCATCACGCTGCAGCGCACGTCATTCTCGACGAACGTGAAAGAACGGCTCGACTTCAGTTGCGCGGTTTTCGACAAGCAAGGCAACCTGGTCGTCAACGCGCCCCACATTCCCGTTCACCTGGGCGCGATGAGCGAAACCGTGCAGTGCATTCTCGCCGACAATCCCGACATGGCGCCCGGCGACGTGTATGTCACCAACGATCCGTATCGCGGCGGATCGCACTTGCCCGACGTGACGGTCGTCACGCCCGTGCACCACCACGCGACCGGCGAGTTGTTGTTTTTCACCGCCAGCCGCGCGCATCACGCGGAAATCGGCGGGATTGTGCCGGGCAGCATGCCTCCGTTTTCGACCCGCCTCTCGGAAGAAGGGGTGCTGATTCGAAATTTCAAACTGATCGATCGTGGCGTGTCTCGCGAGACGCAGTTAAAAGAACTCTTGCTGTCCGGACCATTCCCGACACGCGCCATCCACGACAATCTGGCCGACGTGGCCGCTCAAGTCGCCGCCAACAACAGCGGCGTCAGGCAACTCGGCGAATTGGTCGAGCGGTACACGCTGCCGGTTGTTCAAGCTTACATGCAGCACATTCAGCGAGCCGCCGCCGAAAAGATGCGGCTGGCGTTGGCGAAAATTCCCGACGGCCGCTACCAGCGGATCGATCATCTCGACGACGGTTCGCCGATTGCCGTGACCATCACAGTCGACGGACAGCGCGCCACGGTCGACTTCACCGGCACCGGCCCGGTGCTGCCGTCTAACCTGAACGCCAACCGGGCGATCGTGACCGCCGCGGTGCTCTATGTCTTTCGTTGCCTGATCGATGAAGACATTCCGCTTAACGGCGGCGTTTTGGAGCCGGTGGAGATCGTGCTGCCCGTATGCCTGCTCAATCCCCCCGCGCACGACGATCCTGCACAATGTGCGGCTGTTGTCGGCGGCAACGTCGAAACCTCCCAGCGAGTGGTCGACACCTTGCTGGGCGCGCTCGAAGTGGCAGCCGCCAGCCAGGGAACGATGAACAATCTCACATTCGGCGACGAGACGTTCGGCTATTATGAAACGATCTGCGGCGGCAGCGGCGCCACGCCTGTTGCCGACGGCACATCGGGCGTGCATACGCATATGACCAACACCAGGCTCACGGACGTCGAAGTGATCGAGCGGCGATATCCCGTGCGAGTGCTCGAGTTCTCGCTGTGTCGCGGATCGGGCGGAGCCGGTCGGCATTGCGGAGGCGACGGAGTCGTGCGCAGGATCGAATTCTTGCAATCGCTGAAAGTCTCGATGCTGTCGGAACGTCGTGGGGCTTATTCGCCGTTCGGCCTGCGAGGCGGCCGGCCGGGCGCATGCGGGCACAATTCCATTCGACGTGCCGCGAGCGACGAAGATAAAAATCTCGGCGGCAAGTTCGCAATCGACGTCAACCCCGGCGACGTGCTGACAATCGAAACTCCAGGCGCCGGCGGCTACGGAGAACCATGAGTTCGCATGTTATTTGCGCAAAGCCCGCCGGCCGACTTCGACGAGCTCAGTCGAGTCGCGCCCGGCGGGAATGTTTCGGCACTGATTCCCATTGCCTTGCTGGAACTCGCGGCGGCCAAGCCCTAGGATTCGGGTGAGCAGATTCCGATCGCGCGAGACGCGTCGCTGGCAAAACATTGAACAGGAAGGACATACCCGTGGCACAAAATCGCAAACCGGAAGTCGACGCCGCCTTGAAAGACGTTGACTTCGCGAAAAACAAGTACCAGATCGAGCTCGACACCACCATGGGCAAGATCCTTCTCGACCTGCTGCCCGACGTCGCGCCCAATCATTGCCGCAACATGATCGGCCTGGCGAACATCGGCTATTACAACGGCGTGGTCTTTCACCGCGTCATACAGGGGTTCATGATTCAAGGCGGCTGTCCGCAGGGCACGGGCACGGGGGGGCCGGGTTACACAATCAATGCCGAGTTCAACAACACGCCGCACGAACCGGGCGTGCTTTCGATGGCGCGCACCGACAATCCGCACTCGGCGGGTTCGCAGTTTTTCATCTGCGTCGAGCGGGTGCCGCATCTCGACAAGAAATACACGGCGTTCGGAAAAACCGCCGACAAAGAGAGCCTGAATGTGGCGCTGTCCATCGGCAACATTCCGACCGGCCCGGGAGATCGCCCGAAAACCCCCGTTACGATTCGCGGCGCGCGGGTCATCGAATCGCCGAAGTGATCTTACGCTCGTCGACAAAATTTGATCGAGAGACGGCGAAGCACGAAGCCCTAATGACGAAAGAAGCACAAAGGTCCAAAGCCCGAAAATTTTAGTGCTTCGTGCTTCAGGCCTTCTTTCGACATTCGTGCTTCGTGCTTGATTCGGGACGACTGTCGATGTCTCGCAGCGCTCTCAGAACCGGTGCCGACGTCCGTGCGGCGTGTCGCCGTGGATTGCTGACCGGGCAGACGTCGGGTTTGGCCGACGGGTATGCGCAGGCGAACCTCGTGATCCTGCCGCGCGAGTTCGCCGACGACTTTCTGCTTTTTTGCCGGCGCAATCCGCGGCCATGCCCGTTGCTCGACGTCACCGAGCCGGGCAGTACGGTTCCCACCGCGGTGGCACCGGATGCCGACCTGCGCACCGATCTTCCCAAGTATCGCGTGTGGGAAGACGGCGAGCTGGTGGCCGAGCCGACCGACATTCGCGCTTCCTGGCGCGATGACTTCGTCAGCTTTGTGATCGGCTGCTCGTTTACGTTTGAGAGCGCGCTGGTGCGCGCCGGCATTCCGGTTCGCCACCTCGAGCTGGGCTGCAACGTTTCGATGTATCGCACGAACATCGCGTGCGAACCAGCCGGCCGCTTTCACGGCCCGCTGGTCGTTTCCATGCGACCGCTCAAGCCAGCCGATGCGATCCGTGCCGTGCAGATCACGTCGCGCTACCCCGACGTGCACGGCGCGCCCGTCCATCTGGGCTTGCCGGAACAAATCGGCATCGCGGATTTGAGTCAACCCGACTTCGGCGACGCGGTCCCCATCGAGCACGACGAGCTGCCAGTCTTCTGGGCCTGCGGCGTGACGCCTCAAGCAGTGATGATGGCCGCCAAGCCCCCGCTCGCCATCACCCACAGCCCCGGCTGCATGCTGGTCACGGACGTTCGGGACGAAATGCTGGAAAAGACAGAAAAGAATTGATCCACAGATTTCGCAGATGACGCAGATTTTGATTTGAGTTCTCGGAATCTGCCTTACAAAGGGTCGATTTCTGTGCATGGCGCAAAGATTCGATGGCCACGAATCGACGCGAATCAGTACCCCGTACAGTAAAAATGGCCTCTGAGGAATTCAGGAAGGGAGGAATCGTGCCAAGTAGTTCCGCGCACTCCTGGTTTCGTGGACTCCTCATAAGAACTTAATCGGCGTAATCTGCGAAATCTGTGGATGCATTCGTTTTCCTGATTTGATTATCCATGCTCATCCGTGGTTCCTCTTCTTCGCCTGTTGGAAGTCAGTTGCGGCTATGCCGCGCCAGGAAATCTGTGGATCGTATTTTCTAGTTCTTTTTTCTTTGATCATCCGTGTCAATCCGTGCCCATCAGTGGTTCCACTTTTCCTTTCGGGCAGGCACGAAAAAATTGCCCAATCCGTTGTGAATCGAGTCGGCGTGGTTAGAATGGGAAGCGTCGTGAAACGGACATCAACGAGTTGGGCACCTATCGACAAGGGAGAGCATTTCTCATGCTGGACCGTGATACCCCCAACAGACGCGGACCCGGCTTTAGCCGCCGCGACTTCCTGAAAGGCTCCGGCGCCGCGATGGCCGCCACGGCCATGGCCACCGCCGCCCACGAAAGTGCCGCCGGCGAGGCGCTGAAAGCCAATCTCGTATCGGCCGAGGCTGGCGAGATCACGCTCAACGTCAACGGCAAAGATCACAAGCTCAAGCTCGAACCGCGCGTGACGCTGCTGTATCCGTTGCGTAACGACCTGAATCTCACCGGCTGCAAAGATATCGACGACCGCAACGCCACCGGCGCCGATACCGTCCTCATCGACGACAAGCCTGTGCTGGCGGGCAGCCGTCTGGCCATTCAGTGCGTCGGCAAGAAGATTAAGACGGTCGAATCGCTGCGGGACGGCGACAAGGTCGACGAGGTGATCGCCGGCTTCGTCAAGCACGATGCCCTGCAATGCGGATTTTGCACGCCCGGCTTTGTGATGGCGACCCGCGCCTTCTTGAACAAACACCCCCAAGCCACGCTCGATGAAGTCCGCAAGGGCCTGGGTGGAAACCTGTGCCGCTGCGGAACGTATCACGGCATCACGCAGTGCGCACTCGAGTTGGCGAAGAAAGGAGGCGCATAGTCATGGCCGAACGCAAAGTCGCCTGGAAACCCAGGAACGAAAACACGCTGATCGGAAAACGCATCCCGCGCACTGACGGCATCGAGAAAGCTTCGGGGTCGGCCAAATACGCCGCCGACATCAACACGCCGGGCACGTTGTTCGCCCGAGCGCTCGTCTGCACCAAGCCGCACGCCAAAATCGTGACGCTCGACGTGACGCCGGCCGAAGCCATCGAGGGAGTGCGTGGCGTGCAAATTCTGCGCGACGTCGACGCGGTGTGTCAATGGGACGGAACGATTGTGGCGGTTGTCGCCGCCGACCGCCCGGAGATCGCCGATGACGGAGTGCGTGCCATCGAGGTGACATACAAGGATCTCCCCTTCTTTGTCGACGAGGACAATATTGAAGCCGCCACTGAGATTGACAAGAAGAACGTGAACGCGGAGGGCGACTTAACCGACGAGGCGGCCGCTCAAGGCCAGCCGATCCGCACGAAAGATTTCGGCCTGCAGGAAAAAGGCGACGTCGCCGCCGCCCTGAAAAACGCCGCCGTCGTGCACAAGGGCTATTACGGCATCGCCACTATCTCGCACATGTGCATGGAGCCGCACGGCTCGCACTGCGAGTTCACGCCCGACGGCAAGCTGACCGTCCATCTCTCGACGCAAAACGTGTCGGGCACGGCAGGCGGATTTGCCGAAGGTTTGGGAATCGAGATCTCAAAGGTCAGCGTCATCTGCAACTACGTGGGTGGCGGGTTTGGTTCGAAGTTCGCACCCGGCGAATGGGGATTGGCGTGTGCCGAGCTCGCGCGCAAGACCGGCAAACCGGTGCGCTTCATGCTCGACCGGGCCACCGAGCTGAAGACGGCCGGCATTCGGCCGTCCGGCTTCGCCAACGTGACAATTGCCGCCGACGCCGAGGGGAAGATCGTCGCTTGGGACAGCCATCACTGGGGTTCCGACGGCGTCGGCGCCGGCATCGTTTCCATTGGGCAATATCCGTACGTGTTCGAGTTCGAGAATCGCAACCGGAAAGGCACGGGGATCGCCATCAACGGCGGGCCCGTGCAGGCGTGGCGCGCGCCGCCCCATCCTCAACTGTGTGCGCTGACGCACACGGCGATTGACGACCTGGCCGCCAAGCTGGATATGAGCAGCTACGACGTCTTCCTCAAGAACCTCGACAAGACCGAGCGGCCGCAAGTGTACGCCGAGGAGATGAAGATCGCCGCCAAGCTGATCGACTGGAACGCTAAGTGGCATCCGCGCGGCAAAGGCGGCGGCAACGGTCCCGTGAAACAGGGCGTCGGCATGGCCCTGCACAAGTGGGGCGGAGCGCCGCACGCCGCGGCTTGCCTGCTCAAGATTCATCCCGACGGCTCGGTCGAGTCGATCGCCGGATCGCAGGATATCGGCACCGGC